>CAIWPG010000072.1 GCA_903914535.1 uncultured Oxalobacteraceae bacterium | reverse complement strand
TCCAAGATTCCTTTGCAGGAATTTACAAACAAAAATCTTCTTAATATATACACCTAAACTCAAACCAGACGTGTTCCCACATCAACCGAAAATGATACACAAGAAGCTGAAACTTTTGAAGATGCCGGACGACTAAGAGAAACCAATACTCCGGAATCGATTTTGGCGTCCAAACAGTTGGCTCAGACAGTGAATGCAGCAATGACGGCTTTGCCTGATGATTTGCGTACCGCAATTGCTTTACGTGAGATCGAAGGTTTGAGTTACGATGAAATTGCAGAAATGATGGCGTGTCCAATAGGTACAGTGCGCAGCAGGATATTCAGAGCACGGGAAGCAATTGCAGATAAGTTACGCCCGTTATTGGGTACTTCATTGGATAAACGCTGGTGAATCTCACTAGTGCGTAAGCATGGATCGAATCACATCATGAACACAGATAAACGCATTCAGGAATATATATCAGCCCTTGTGGACGGCGAGCAAAGCAGCGATGAGCTGGCATTGGCTATTGCGGAGTTAAGTTCTCCTCACCATCAGAATGACTGGGAAGTGTATCACCAGATCGGGGATGTCTTGCGCTCTGATGATCTGGCGATCAGCATGAGTTCTGATTTCAGCCGAAAGATGGCAGCGCGTCTGGCTGCTGAACCGGTCTATTCTCTTCCGGCAGTTGCACAGCCGGAAGTCCGGTCGGAAGTGCTTCCGCCGGTGTTGTCTGCGGCGGGGAACAGCCGTGATCCTGTCATGCTTCGGTCTTTGCCCGGCCCTGTTACGCGGTTTTGCCTGCGCAAAAGATACCACCTGGCCGGTGCGCTGGCTGCGGTGTTTGCTATTGTGATGGTACTGGTTCCGCAATTGGCAGGAAGCCCGCATCCTGTGGCAGTGATCGCTTCTGCCCGGCCGGTACCTGCGCAGGTTGCCGCTGTGAGTTTACTCCCGACGGTCAAAGAACAACATCAACCTTTTTTTGAGCCGGTACATAGCGGTGTGCCGGGAGGAATCCTGTCTGCAACTGATGAAGAGATGATGCTGCGGGATCCAAGGATTGACAGTTATCTGGCCAGCCGGTCACGTTACCCGTCTTCTGTTTACAGCGATACCCGTTATACCAGCAATGTCGTCAGTCCGCCGCCAGGGAAAAAATAAGCACGATGGCCGTATCGGCTTAATACAAAGCGACTGATCAGGTCAGCAGCGTAAATAGAAAGGAGATAAGCGCGGAAATACTAAATCCAGGATAAAAGTTAGCAGCGAAGGCAGCAGTAAGGCAGCATGCCGGGGCGTAACCGGTCAGTTATGTGATCTGCCGTATGGTCTGCCATGTGCGATTGTGTGATTTGTAATGTGAATACCATGAGCTTATTTATGACGACGACTACTCAAATTTTTCATGACTTCATTGTCCGTTTTATACTATGGACGCAATTTTTAGCAAATCGGCCGGACCGGTGGTGCCGGTCACGTTTTGCCGTGATCCGGGGGCTGGTTGTTACGGCCATGTTTATGGCATTCCCCACAGCGCATGCGGTCACCGGTTTACCGGATTTTACCGAACTGGTTGAGAAAGCCAGTCCGGCCGTAGTCAATATTCGTACCACAGAAAAAATCAGTGCCGGTGGTGCTGTCGATGGCCCGGATGACCAGATGCAGGAGCTGTTCAGACGTTTTTTTGGTATGCCGTTTCCACAGCCGTCGCCGCGTGGTAAAAAATCAGCTCCGCGCACAGAGGAAGAAGTGCCGCGTGGCGTCGGTTCGGGTTTTATTGTTTCTCAGGATGGCTTTGTATTAACAAATGCACACGTTGTGGATGGTGCTGATGAGGTGTATGTCAAACTGACCGATAAGCGTGAGTTTAAGGCGAAAGTGATTGGCCTTGATAAGCGTACCGATGTGGCGGTTGTTAAAATTGAAGGGAGTAAATTACCCCGGTTAACTATTGGCGATTCGGATAAAATCAGGGCCGGAGAATGGGTGCTTGCCATTGGTTCACCTTTTGATCTGGATAATTCTGTTTCTGCTGGTATAGTGTCGGCAAAATCACGCGATACAGGGGATTTTTTGCCACTGATTCAAACAGATGTCGCCGTTAATCCGGGTAATTCCGGCGGCCCTTTGCTGAATATGCAGGGTGAGGTGGTTGGTATCAATTCGCAAATTTACAGTCGTTCGGGTGGTTTTATGGGGATTTCGTTTGCTGTGCCGATTGATGAAGTGATGCGTGTTGCAGAACAACTTAAAAGTAGCGGCAAAGTAAGTCGTAGTCGTATCGGTATCCAGCTTTCAGAAGTGCCGAAAGCAGTGGCGGAGTCGTTTGGCCTGGTTAAAGGGCAGGGCGCGTTTGTCGGTGCGGTTGAGCCGGGTCTGGCTGCTGATAAGGCGGGCATTGTTGTCGGTGATATCATTCTGGATTTTAATGGCAAGCCGGTAGATAAATGGACTGAGTTGCCCCGTATTGTGGCAAATA
>CAIWPG010000071.1 GCA_903914535.1 uncultured Oxalobacteraceae bacterium | reverse complement strand
TCAAACTGAGTCAATACCCGATACACTGTTGCTAAACCAACATCCATGTTTTCACTCAGAAGAATTTTATAAACATCTTCTGCTGAGAGATGTCTGATATTGCTATTTTGGAATATTTCCAAAATTTTGAGACGTGGCAGAGTGGCTTTCAGGCCGCTGGACTTGAGATTGGGTGGTTTGGTCATATTTTTATATAAATCTTTAATATCTGCTTTATCATAGTACGTTTTCGTCCTATTGCTCAATGAATTGAGGCTATTTATGCGAATGTTGCAAAAATGTAATACAAATTCTTGTTTGTTAGTGTGCTTATTGGCGTGTTTGCTTGCGTCCGTATCCGGTTGTGCAAGTAAAGCTCCTTTGGCAGATAGTACGTCAAATTCAGCTACTAAGACTTCGCCTGTAGTCAGCACCGCTGCTGCGCCTGTTGCGGCCGGTTCAGATAACCTGAGTGCTAAAACAGAGACGCCTGCCGGCTTTGAAAAGTTCATGGGTATTTTTACCCCTTACCGTATCACTATACAGCAGGGCAACTTTGTATCGCATGAAATGGTAACGCAAGTCAAAGAAGGTATGACACGTGAACAGGTACGTTTCCTGTTGGGCACCGCTCTCCTGACCGATATGTTTCATGCAGATCGCTGGGATTATCCGTTTCGTTTGCTGAAACCTAATGGCGAATTGCTCACTTCCCGGGTTACGGTTTTCTTTAAACAAAACCTTGTTGTGAAAATCGATAGTGGTGATTTGCCAGATGAAAAAGAATATTTAGCCAGAATTAGTGATGCTGCGATTGTCGATTATATTGAACGCGCAGAAAAACCAAAAACTAAACCTAAAGCTCCGACAGAATGAAATCATTAAAAATAGCTATTGCAGGCGCTTCAGGGCGCATGGGACGTATGTTAATTGATGCAGTAAATCAATCGGATGATACGTGTCTGGCCGGTGCTCTTGATGTTGAAACCAGTCCGTTCATCGGGCAGGATGCCTGTGCGTACTCAGGGCAGCAATCGGGCATACTTATTGGCGCTGATCTGGCAACTGGTCTGGCTGACGCCGGATATCTGATCGATTTTACCCGTCCTGAAGGCACTCTTAAACATGTGGAATACTGTGCAGAACACGGTATTAAAATGATTATCGGGACTACCGGGTTTGACGAGGCAGGTAAAGCAGCGATTGCCGCCGCAGCAAAAAAAACGGCCATCGTGTTTGCTCCCAACATGAGCGTCGGTGTTACGGTGACGATGAAATTGCTGGAAATGGCCGCGAAAAGCTTTGCCGAGGGCTATGACATTGAAATTATTGAGGCACATCATCGCCATAAAGTCGATGCGCCATCGGGTACCGCGCTCAAGATGGGTGAAGTTGTTGCTAATGCCATCGGGCGTGATTTAAACGATGTTGCCGTCTATGCGCGTGAAGGTGTTACCGGTGAGCGTGATCCTTCTTCTATCGGTTTTGCGACAATTCGTGGTGGTGATATTGTAGGGGATCATACGGTACTGTTTGCCGGTATCGGTGAGCGGGTGGAAATTACCCATAAATCATCGTCGCGTGTGACCTACGCTAACGGCAGTTTGCGCGCAGCGCGTTTTTTAGCCGATAAGCAAACTGGCTTATATGATATGAATGATGTCATCGGTTTACGCTAAACCTGCATTTTTGGTTTGCCCGTTTTCTTTTTTATTAGTTTAATTTATTTACAAAGTACGCGATTACCCTCATGCAAGAAAAATATAGCCCATCTGATGTAGAGCAATCCGCCCAAACTCACTGGCAGCACACCGGTGCGTATACGACGATTGAAAATGACCCTCGTTTCCCCAAGGGTAAATTTTATGCCTGTTCCATGCTGCCATATCCATCCGGCAAACTACATATGGGACACGTACGCAATTACACGATCAATGATATGTTGGCACGGCAGTTACGTATGAAGGGCTACAATGTCCTGATGCCTATGGGCTGGGATGCATTTGGTTTGCCGGCAGAAAATGCGGCGATTGCGTACCAAAAATCACCGGCAGAATGGACATACGCCAATATTGAAGACATGAAGTCACAAATGCAGCCACTGGGGCTGGGTTTTGACTGGTCGCGGGAAGTGGCGACCTGTGACCCCGGTTATTATCGCTGGAATCAATGGTTTTTTCTGAAACTGCTGGAAAAAGGCATCGCTTACAAAAAAACCCAGGTCGTTAACTGGGACCCGGTTGATCAGACCGTACTGGCTAATGAGCAGGTCGTGGATGGCCGTGGCTGGCGTTCCGGCGCTCTGGTAGAAAAACGCGAAATCCCCGGTTACTATTTCGGTATTACGCAATATGCAGAAGAATTATTAAGCAGTATTGACCAGTTAGATGGCTGGCCGGAACAAGTGCGTACGATGCAACGCAACTGGATAGGCAAAAGCGAAGGTGTGCGCTTTGCTTTTCCCCATCAGATTAAAGATCAGTCCGGTGAACTGATTCAGGACGGTAAGCTGTTTGTATTTACTACCCGTGCGGATACCATCATGGGTGTGACGTTTTGTGCTGTGGCAGCAGAGCATCCGCTGGCAACGCTGGCAGCACAAAATAACCCCGAACTGGCTGCATTTATTGAGGTTTGTAAAGCCGGTGGTACCACCGAAGCAGAAATGGCCACCCGTGAAAAAGCCGGTTTACCTACCGGTTTGTTCGTTACACATCCGCTGACGGGTGAACAGGTGAGTGTCTGGGTCGGTAATTATGTGTTGATGAGTTACGGTGACGGCGCGGTGATGGGCGTGCCTGCGCATGATGAACGTGATTTCGTCTTTGCTAAAAAATATAATATTGCAATTAAAGAAGTCGTTGCTGTCGAGGGGTGTGATTTTAGCCTGGATGGCTGGCAAGAGTGGTACGGCGATAAGCAGCGTGGTGTGACGGTTAATTCCGGAAAATACGATGGCTTACGCTTCAAGGACGCTGTCGCTGCAATTGCTGCGGATCTGGCAGAAAAACAGTTAGGCGAAACGAAAACCACCTGGCGTTTGCGCGACTGGGGTATTAGTCGTCAGCGTTACTGGGGCACGCCTATCCCTATCATTCATTGCGATGCCTGTGGCGCAGTACCGGTACCTGTTGCCGATTTGCCTGTTATTTTGCCGACCGATTGCATACCGGATGGTTCCGGCAATCCCTTAAAACAGCGCGCCGACTTTTTGAACGTAGCTTGCCCTGTCTGCGGTGCAGCGGCACAACGTGAAACAGATACCATGGACACCTTTGTGGATTCCAGCTGGTACTACATGCGTTATGCCAGTCCCGGTGCGGATAGCATGGTTGACAGCCGTAACGATTACTGGATGGCGATGGATCAGTACATCGGTGGCGTCGAGCACGCGGTGATGCATTTATTGTATGCCCGATTCTGGACTAAAGCGATGCGCGATCTTGGTTTGGTCAGCTTTGATGAACCCTTTAAAAATTTATTTACCCAGGGCATGTTACTGAACGAATCGTTTTATCGTGAAGATGCTGCTGGTAAAAAAACCTGGTATTACCCGAATGAAATCGAAGTTGCGTATGACGAAAAAAGTCGTCCGGTATCGGCCAGTTTAAAAAGCGACGGACAAGCAGTGCAGATGGGCGGCATTGAAAAAATGTCCAAATCCAAAAATAACGTGGTCGAGCCCAAAGATATTATTACGCGTTTTGGTGCTGATACAGCACGTTTGTTTACCATGTTTGCCGGCCCTCCGGATCAAAGTGCGGCATGGAGTGATTCCGGTGTTGAAGGTGCTGCCCGTTATTTACGTCGCTTGTGGGCTAATGCTTTTAAACATAGCGCGACTATACGTGCAGCAGGTTCTGTAGAAAATTCCGGCAGTGATTATGCGGATGAAGTTAAGGCATTGCGACGCGAAGTGTATCTGGTCTTAAAACAGATTGATCACGATTACGAGAAGCTGCAATACAATACTGTCGTTTCCGGTACGATGAAATTGCTCAATGCTATTGAATCATTTAAAACCGAAGCAAAGGGTTACGAAGCTGCTTTGAAAGAAGCATTCAGTATTTTATTGCGTGCTTTGTATCCGGTGTGTCCGCACATTTGCCATGCGCTTTGGCAAGAATTGGGATATGCAGAGTCGTCTGATGCGAAAGCACAGCCGGTCGTGCTGACAAATGAAATTATTACAGCTCCCTGGCCACAAGTTGATGAAGCTGCATTGATTCAGAATGAAATTGAGTTAATGGTGCAGGTCAATGGCAAATTGCGCGGTGCAATCAAAGTGCCTCGTGATGCAGATAAAGTCAGCATAGAAGCATTCGCTCTGGCGCAGGAACACGTGCAAAAATTTTTGGCCGGCCCACCGAAAAAAGTGATTGTCGTGCCGGGTAAGCTTATTAACATTGTTGTTTAAAAAAAGGATTTGACGATGATGCAGCTGCACCAGCGCAGATTGACCGGGGGGCTGATACGTACTCTCGTGCTGATACTCGTGCTGGCTGTCTCCGCTTGTGGCTTTCACTTGCGCGGTGCCAGCCTGTTTCCGTTCACAACGATTTATGTTGCGGGGTCGGAAAACTCTCCCTTGGGTACAGAACTGCGCCGTAATCTGAAAGGGCAAACTAATGCGCATCTGGTTATGACTGAACAAGAGGCTGATGTCGTTTTACAACTGATTTCGGAGACACGGGATAAAGTGATTTTGTCATTGAATGCGCAGGGACGTGTCAGTGAATATACCTTAAACAGTCGATTGACTTTTTTAGTCCGAAATAGTTTTGGTAAGCAATTTATCGGTACTACGACAATACGCCTGACCCGGGTTCTGAGTTTTAATGAAGATCTGGTATTGGCCAAGCAAGCGGAAGAAGCTATGTTGTATAAAGATATGCAGAGTGACCTGGT
>CAIWPG010000070.1 GCA_903914535.1 uncultured Oxalobacteraceae bacterium | reverse complement strand
GATGAAGCAAATCCCCGACATAACTGGTTTTTTCGGTTTCGTGCCATGAACATACTGCACGAAGCTACTGTGGCCGTTAATTCAGTGATCAGTAATGTTCCCAATATTTATATTAATCACCGGATGCTGGATCAGTCTGGCGATTTTTTGGGTGTCATCGGTATTGCCATGCCAATGACAATGATGGATGTAATTATAGAAAAATACGTACGTGGCGGGCGGCGCGGCATTTACTTTATTGATGATCAGGGAACTGTTTTATTATCGGCCAGCAGGCATACAGTGAATAGTAATATTCGTTTTATTGATGATATTAATAGTGTTGCTGATGAGTTACTTGCTAATCATGGTAATTCGCTTAGTAAAATGTATACACTCGATAGTGCAAAAATATTGCTCAATTCCCGTTTTATACCGGAACTTGGCTGGCATTTACTGATTGAGGAAGACGTTTCCGGACAAATGCATTCGATACGGCAGGTGTTTTTATTCAATCTGGCTGTTAGCGTTTTTATTAGTATGCTGGTGATTATTACCGCATTGGTATCGACGCACCATCATCAGCGTCAGCTGGTCAGAATGGCCACCACCGATAGTATGACAGGCTTGCTTAATCGTCAGGCTTTTGATATTTCTTTTCAGCAGTCAATGCGTGAGGTACGACGCTCCAGTCAATCGTTGTCCATTATGTTGTTTGATATTGACTGGTTTAAGAAAATTAATGATACGCATGGTCATTTAGTCGGAGATCATGTCATCAAAGAAATTACTTCGTTAAGTAAAGATGTTGTTCGGGGCAGCGATGTGCTGTGTCGCTGGGGAGGAGAAGAATTTGTCATTTTGCTAAAGAACTGCGGGCTGGAACAAGCGTATAAAATCGCTGAGCAATTACGGTTTAAAGTAATGAATCACGATTTTGGTTTTCCTTTGGGAGCCACTCTGGTTACGGTCAGTGTAGGGGTCGCAGAGTGGGTCAACAGTGAAACGCAGGATCAGTTGTTTTCCCGTGTGGATAAGGCCATGTACGTGGCTAAAAAAATAGGGCGTAACCGCGTGGAAGTTTCTGCCAGTGATTAATTTGTATAAACCCTGTTTATCAGGCTTGTTTTTTATTGACGCGTAACAGCATGTTTTGTGTTGCCCCGGTCAGAGCCTGGTAGAGCGCTGCATTACTTTTGTTGCTATTGTTTAGCGCATCCTGATGGCGAGCTACAGTAATGAGATCGCCTCGTGCTATTGGTCCTGTAAGAGCCTGTTTTGTACCAAGGCGGAAGACATTGCTGAGAGTTTCCTGTGCCAGCGGTTCGGCCATGCGTCGTGCCATGTCAGGAGAGATTCCTGCAGCTTCGTAGGTGGTGAGAGCAGCATCCATCAGGGTGACAGCATAATTGCTGGCAAACACAGCCGCAGCATGGTACAGCGCTTTTCCATTGGCTTGCAGCGGTACGACTTCAGCACCGATGGTATGCAGGGCGTGATTTAATATCACCGTAGCGCGGGTATCTCCTTCCAGGCTGCAAATGGTACCGGCAAAGTGAGTTGTTACGTATTCGGGGTCGGCAAAGCTGCGTACCGGGTGCAGGCTGGCGGCACTTGCTCCTGATGTGTTACCGTTTATGCCGGGCAGCGCCAGCTCACTGGCACAAAGTGCACCACTACAGTGAAACACGATACTGCTGGCATGTATGATGCCGCGTTGTTGCAGTGCCAGGCTGCAAGCAGTAATCTGATCGTCAGAGACTGCCAGCATCAGCACATCGGCAGGGCGCATCTTGTCCATATCACTCAGTGCCTGACCTGCACCGATAAACCGGCAGGCAGCCGCGCTGCTGGCCAGTGAGCGGTTTACGACATCCTGTAGTGTAAAGACCTTGTGCAGGACAAATTGTTGTCCCAACACGCGACCGACTTTGCCTGCCCCTACAATGGACAGAGTTAGTTTTTTTGAGGGCGGGAGTTGCGAATTCATACTACACTCTCTGAAAAGAATGAGGTGGCCGGGGAAGTATTTCTGCTTATAAAAAAACGCTCCGGAGAGCGTTTTTTTACCGGAGACAGGCAGGTGTGCTTATGCAAACGCCGCAAGACTGCCTTTCATTTTTTTTAATGCAGCACTTTCAATCTGGCGTATCCGTTCAGCAGAGACGCTGAACTCGGCAGCTAATTCATGTAAGGTAGCCCCGCTGCCATCGTCGTTGGTCAGCCAGCGTGCTTCAATGATACGGCGTGAACGTTCGTCCAGTTTTTCCAGTGCGGTATTTAAACCTACGGTTTGCAGACGGTCGTAGTGCTGGTCTTCCAATATACGTCCCGGCTCCGTGTTTTCGCTGGAAAGGTAGGCAATCGGCGTGAACTTAGCATCGTCATCATCGCCGGGCGCATCCAGCGCGATATCGCGCCCGGATAAGCGGGTTTCCATTTCAATGACTTCTTCACGTTTTACATTCAGGGTTTTGGCCAGCGAGTCAATCTGACTCTGTGTCATGCTGTCCAGGCCTTCTTTGTGGCTGCGTAAGTTGAAAAATAATTTGCGTTGTGCCTTGGTTGTTGCTACTTTAACCAAGCGCCAGTTTTTTAAAATATATTCATGCATTTCGGCCTTGATCCAGTGCATGGCGTAGGATACCAGACGCACACCCTGATCCGGGTCAAAACGCTTGACCGCTTTCATTAAACCGATATTGCCTTCTTGAATTAAATCGGCATGAGGAAGACCATAGCCCAGATAGCCGCGGGCAATGGAAACAACCAGGCGCAAGTGCGACATCACCATTTGCTGTGCGGCAGCGAGGTCATTTTTTTCACGTAAATCGGTGGCCAGACGCATTTCTTCTTCGTGTGTCAGCATGGGCAGTCGATTTACGGCGGAGATATAAGCATCAAGATTGCCCAAGCTACCGGTGAATCCCAGTGCCAGTGATGTTTTATCCGATGCGGGTGCTAAAGAGTGTGTCGATGAATGGTTCATGCGTTGTCCTTACGTTCCTAGCGGTAAACTTTTTCCAGCGAAACCAGTTGTTTTTTTATAGAATTCTACAACAACCAGCCCCGTATATTAGCACTCTCTTGTAATGAGTGCTAATGATGTGACTTTATTACTCAGAGAATCCTTATTTAAGAGCAAGAAGTCGCATATCAGTTCACTGTGTTATAAGAAAAATTAACATAATTTCCCCACATGGTAGCGTACCGACAGAAAAGCACCAAACCAGCCCAAAGCAGAACTTGTTCCCAGTAACAGCAGACTGATTGGCATACTTAATGGTACTAATTGAAACTCTGAGGCATACAAACTGGCAAAATCCGCAATAGCGTGATTCATTGGTTGCAGAGTCAGCACTACCATCCCTAAGGCGACCAGTCCGGCAGACAGACCGGATATTACTCCTGCGTAATAGTAGGGGCGCTGAATGTAATGGTTGCTTGCTCCCAGCAGGCGTATGACCATTAACTCGGCCTGATGTGACATGACCTGAAGACGGGTTGCATTAAAAATAACTGTAGTGACAACGACTCCCAGTGCCGCCGCGAGCAGGGTCAGGGTGAATTGTCCCAGTTGCATGAGTGCAGATAAGCGTTTGATCCAGAGTGAGTCAATCTGTACGTGTTCGACATTGGCCATGCTTTGTAATTTGGCGGCCAGTGCCTGAATTTTATCCGGTGTCGCCCGTTCGCCGTTTAACTGGAAATGTTGTTCAAAGCTGATGACGTAAGCATCCGGTAGCGGATTATCCCCAAGCGTGGATAGTATGTCACTTAAGCCTGTACTTTTTTGCAGGGAGAACAGGGCATCTTCGCGAGGAATAAATGCTACTCTGGCGGAAATTCCGCTGAGCCTGATGATGTTTTTAATGGATTTTGCTGTTGCAGCTGCATCGCTCCGGCTGGTGTCTGTTTTTAGAAATAAACTGAGTTCCGGTTCAATGGCTAATTGCCCCGAAATTGGCCTGACGTTTTCCAGTACGGTTAATCCGGCAATTGGTAAAGCCAGCGCAACAGCGACTACCAGCGTGTTAAAGAAAAAATTGCCGGGAGTTCTGAGTAATTGTTTAAGTGCATCTGAACAGGCTGCTGCGTGTTGTCGTAACCAGGTTTTCATAGGTTCTGTCAAATTAAATAGTCAGGCTACGGCCTGCCAGGTTGGACTTAGTTTGCCTTGATTTAAGTAGATGACACGGCTGGCGCTGTCCAGAAATTCTTCATCGTGACTGGAGATCAGGCAAGTGACGCCCGCAGCCTGAAATGCTTTCAGGGCATTCATAACCTGGTTAGCATTGTTGCGATCCAGGTAGGCAGTGGGTTCGTCAGCTAAAATTATTTGTGGCCGGTTAACAATGGCTCTTGCTATGGCAACACGTTGTTGTTCGCCGCCGGAGAGTGCCGGCGGATAGGCATCGGCTTTATCGCCCAGTTGCATCTTTTCAAGTGCGGCTCTGGCGCGTGATGCCGCCTCGCTTTTTGCGGAGCCGGTAACTAACAGTGGCAGCATGACGTTGGCTAATGCCGTACGTTCGGTGAGCAGCCCGTGTTCTTGTAAAATCAATCCCAGATTACGACGCAGATATGGCATACCTGCTGCTTTCAGATTGGCGATATCTTGTCCGTTGACCAGTATCTTGCCGCTGGTGGGACGTTCCATTCCTGCAATCATTTTTAGCAGTGTTGATTTTCCGGCGCCGGAAGGTCCCGCCAGAAAAACTAATTCACCGCGTGCCACAGTAAAAGAAACATCAGTCAGTGCGGATACACCGGGCGGATAGTGTTTGCTGACCTGGTTAAATGCGATCATAGGGTGATCGGTATCTGGTTGTAAAACAGCATGGTAGCAGGAGTTATCATCGAATGGCAGTTTGCTAGGTCGTCCGGCCGGGCAATCAGGCTGTTTATCTTTGCCTGATTGCGATAGTAACTAATATCAGCTTAATAATGCATCAACAAATTCATGTGCGTTGAACGGCTGTAAATCATCAATTTTTTCACCAATACCGATAAAGTACACCGGGATGGGTCTGGTTTTGGCGATGGCAGCCAGAATCCCGCCTTTTGCTGTGCCATCCAGTTTGGTAATGATCAGGCCAGTCAGATTTAATGCATCATCAAAAGCCTTTACCTGTGCCAGTGCATTTTGTCCTGTGTTTCCGTCAATGACCAGCAATACTTCGTGTGGTGCGCTTTCCAGGCCTTTACCAACTACACGTTTGATTTTTTTAAGTTCTTCCATCAGGTGTAATTGCGTGGGGAGACGGCCGGCGGTATCCACCATGACGACATTAGTTCCTTTTGCAACGGCAGAGTGAACAGCATCAAAAGCCACGGCAGCAGGATCACCGGATTCTTGTGCGATGACCGTGACGTTATTGCGTTCACCCCAGACGGTGAGTTGTTCACGGGCAGCGGCACGAAAGGTATCTCCGGCAGCCAGCAGCACGGATTGACCGTGAGCCTGCATGTGTTTAGCAAGTTTGCCTATGGTTGTGGTCTTGCCTGCGCCATTGACACCGGCAATCATGATGACCAGCGGTTGATGACGTTCCAGTTCCAGCGACTGTTGCAGCGGAGTCAGCAGATTGATTAACAGTGTTTTTAAGGCTGTTTTGACTTGTTCTGCTTCAGTAAGTTTGTTTTGTCTGACCTGAATTTTGAGCTGATCCAGTAAAAATTGGGTTGCATCAATGCCGGCATCCGACATCAGCAGAGCCGATTCTAATTCTTCGTACAGATTGTCGTCGATTTTGGCACCGACAAACAACATCGTCAGACTGCCGGAAGTTTTGGCTAAACCCGCTTTTAGACGCGACAGCCAGGATGCCTTATTCTGCGGAACTGTTTCGGCAGGCGTGGTTTCCGGTGTCGTCAGAACCGGCTGGTTTGCTGGTGGCAGGGGTGTCCCGCTGATAGCTTCGGTATTTACTCCGGTATTCTGTGTTGCTGGTGCTGCTGCCGGCGTGGGGGTGGGCGCGGCCGCCAGGGGATCAACTTTTGGTTTTTTTTTGAAGAAACTAAACATGGGGGTGGCTGGTGTCGGTAGGGTGACAAACTAGAATGGATGTCATTTTAGCAGATAAGCACGTTAATTAAGCAGTGGAATGAAGCTGCTCATGCTGAGATGGTCAATAAGATGAAACAATCAGCTGGTATGTTAGTCAAAGACGACTACTCTGTCGTAAAAAAGGATTTTTTATGCTGATTTCTCTGCGAGCGTTAAAAAAAGCACCGTTAGCCACGCTGATGGTCGTCTTACCGGTGAGTCTGATACCGGCCTGTTCGGTATTGAGTACCGGTACACAGGTGGCAGCAGCGGCACCTGACATGTTTGTCGTTATGGGCGAAGGAGGTGTTCCGGTTGCACGGGTACTGACTGCTGCTGCGACATGTCCGCTGATTACCCTTGACGGTAAGAACAGTGTCATGGAGCTGCGGGCAGGCGCGCAGACTTTGCCGCTTCGCGAGACGCGTTCGGCTCCTGCTGATTCCAAACCATCGGATTTTCCTATACTGACCTGCGAAAAGACGATTCCTGTTAATACGTCCGCTGTTCTGGTACAAGGTCATTCCCTGCCTTTGCCCGCACCTCAGATTAACCGTATTGTGGTGATTGGTGATACGGGGTGCCGCATTAAGAAAAGTGACCATGCCGCTCAGTCATGTAATGATGCGCAACAATATCCGTTTGCGGCTATTGCCACCGCTGCGGCAGAATGGAAGCCCGATCTGGTGGTACATGTAGGCGATTATCTTTATCGCGAGAATGCTTGTCCTGAAGGAAATAAAGGCTGTGAAGGCAGTCCATGGGGATATGGATGGGATGCCTGGAATGCTGATTTTTTTCGTCCGGCAGCGCCTTTGTTAAAAGCTGCTCCCTGGGTGATGGTGCGTGGTAATCATGAATCCTGTGCGAGAGCAGGGCAGGGGTGGTGGCGTTTGCTTGATCCGCGTCCGTTGCTGCCGGGGCGTGATTGTGTCGCTTCTGTAACAGATGATGAGGGCGATTACAGCGATCCGTATGCGGTGCCGCTTGGCAGCGATAGCCAGATTATTGTGTTAGATACATCTAATACGCCGGGAGGGGTCATTCCCGCAGGGGATATCCGGGTCAGCAAATACACTGATTTGTACCGTAAGATGGATATTTTGTCGCAACAGGCATCGTACAACATGGCGGTGAACCACCATCCTATTCTTGGTTTTTCTGCGAAACAGAATGCAAAAGGAAAAATTACTCTGCAACCGGGAAATGCAGGCCTGCAGTCGGTATTTGGCGCGATTAATCCTTTATTTTTACCTCCGCGCATTAATGCGCTGTTATCTGGCCATGTTCATGTATGGGAACAAGTCAGTTTTTCCAGTCCGCATCCTACCCAGTTTGTCGCCGGTTTTTCCGGTACCATGGAAGATACCGTTCCCTTACCTGTAACGATTGCCGGTGATCAGAGTCCGGCGCCTGGTGCGGTTGTTGCTCAATTTAGTTCCTGGGTCAGTGGTTTTGGTTTTATGACGATGGAGCGTGCCGGTTCCGGAGTCTGGAACGTGAAAATATGGGATACCGCGGGAAAACAGGTGAATGCCTGTCGCCTTGAAGGTAAGCATTCGGTCTGTGATATAGCGCAAGTACAGGACAGGTAGGCTGATGATGTGTAAACATACGGATGTCGGGCAGTCCGGGCTTATTCCGGGCTAGTATAAGATTGCAGGTTAATTAGCTTATGCATGCGATAATGTCAGCTTATTTAAAGAGAATCTTCCCATTTGACGCAGACCATGCAGAAAAAATCAAGCCCGCAACAAGTCCGTATTATCGGTGGACTATGGAAACGCACTCCGCTCACGGTGCTGGATGCGCCAGGATTACGGCCAACCCCTGACCGGGTGCGTGAAACAGTATTCAACTGGCTTACTTTTTTATGTCAGACTAACTGGCAGAGTATGCGCTGCCTGGATTTATTTGCCGGAACCGGTGCATTGGGTTTTGAAGCCGCCAGTCGTGGCGCTGCGCAAGTCACCATGGTGGAGTCCTATACGCCGGCAGTAGCGCAGCTGGAGAAAATACAAACGAAATTAAATGCGCATCAGGTACAGATTATTCGCGGTGATGCGCGTCTGCTTGCACCTAAGTTAATTGCACAAGGTGTTCAGTTTGACGTTATTTTTCTTGATCCGCCATTTCATCGTGATTTATTGTCAACTATTTTGCCCGATTGCGTTGCTTTATTGCATCCTGATGGTTATCTGTATCTGGAGGCGGAGTTAGCGCTGACTACCGTAGATTTACCTGCTTGTCTGGAAGGCTGGCGGGTAGTACGCTTTGATCAGGCCGGAAAAGTGTTTTTTCATCTACTGCAACGAGACATTTAGTTACATATTCAGGCATAATGCCGTTTCATTCTTGGCGCACCCCTAGGAGCAGCAATGGTTATAGCAGTTTATCCGGGTACCTTCGATCCTCTTACCCGGGGTCATGAAGACTTAGTTCGGCGCGCATCCGGCCTTTTTGGTACGCTGGTAGTTGGCGTTGCTGACAGTAAAAACAAGAAGCCGTTTTTTTCATTGGAAGAACGTCTGTCTATTGCTAATGAAGTTCTTGGACATTATCCTAATGTCCGGGTGGAGAGTTTTTCCGGCTTATTAAAAGATTTTGTCCGTAAAAATAATGCACGTGTCATTGTGCGTGGTTTGCGGGCCGTCTCTGATTTTGAGTATGAATTTCAAATGGCAGGAATGAACCGTTATTTGTTACCGGATGTAGAGACTTTGTTTTTAACTCCATCTGACCAATATCAATTTATTTCAGGCACTATTGTGCGTGAAATCGCTATTTTTGGCGGCGATGTTTCTAAGTTTGTATTTCCATCGGTAGAACGTTGGTTGCAGGGTAAAGTGCAAGCGCAGACGCAGACTCAGGCCGATCCGGAGTAGTAAAGTTAACCAGTGAGGCTAGTGTATGGCACTTCTTATTACCGATGACTGTATTAATTGCGATGTGTGCGAGCCCGAATGCCCGAATGAAGCGATTTATATGGGGCCGGAAATCTATGAAATTGATCCGCATAAATGTACTGAATGCGTAGGACATTTTAACGAGCCGCAATGCAAACAGGTCTGTCCTGTGGACTGCATTCCGTTTGACCCGGCCTGGCGTGAAACCCCGGAGCAATTACGCACTAAGTTTGAGCAATTGCAGGCAGCCTTAGCTAAGCCACGCTGACAGGGGGCTGCACTGTGTTGTTGTAGTTAAGTCTTAATAGTTAATTCGTAAAAAAACAGCGCCTGGCTTTTTTCAGGCGTTTTTTTTGCGGAAAAAAAGAAAATGGCGGGAGTGTACGGGTTGATTCTGATTTTTTTGCTTGTATCAAATTACTGTTGTTGCAATAGTGAATAGTTGCATTTTTTGTGCGTTTTATCGAATGGTATTGAAATTCATTGGGCACGCAAATGCAATCATATCATTACCATAGTCCCCGCCAAATGCATCCTTTAATGCCGGGTGAAACCAAATTAATTGGTTTGCGCTCACTGGCGGCAAACCAATTAATAATGCAAAAGATTTATCTGCAAATGGGATGCTGCATTTGCGGATGTTTTTGTGTTAAACACTACGTCGAATGAACTCTTTTTATACCAATAAGACAGAGGGGTAGCATACAACTAGACGTTAAACAGGAAATTCAATACATCGCCATCTTTAACGATATATTCTTTGCCTTCAGCACGCATTTTACCTGCTTCTTTTGCGCCGGATTCACCTTTGTGGGCGATGAAATCATCGAATGCAATGGTTTGGGCACGAATGAAGCCGCGTTCAAAATCGGTGTGGATCACACCGGCAGCCTGTGGTGCAGTGTCACCTGTGTGTATGGTCCAGGCACGAACTTCTTTGACACCGGCAGTGAAGTAAGTTTGCAGGCCAAGCAGGTTGTATGCGGCGCGGATCAGACGATCCAGGCCGGGTTCCTGCATACCCATGTCATCCAGGAAAGCTTTTTTATCTTCATCATCTAAATCTGATATTTCAGATTCAATCGATGCGCAAATGGCGACGATAGGTGCGTTTTGTGCTTTGGCAAAAACGGTTAACTGATCAAGCAGCGGGTTGTCTGTAAAACCGGTATCCGATACGTTGGCAACATACATAGCCGGTTTGGCTGTGATCAGGCACAGTGGTTTGATCAGTGCCATTTCTTCCGCATCCAGACCCATGCCGCGTACCGGTTTAGCATCATTCAATACCGGCAAAATGCGTTCACACAGAGCGACCAGTTTGGCCGCATCCTTATCGCCGGAGCGCGCTTTTTTGTTTTCGCGGTGAATAGCTTTTTCTACTGCGCCTAAATCGGCCAGAGCCAGTTCAGTCTGAATGACTTCAATATCATCAATCGGGCTGACTTTGCCGGATACGTGAATCACATTGTCATCTTCAAAACAGCGTACTACGTTAACGATGGCATCGGTTTCGCGTATGTGTGCCAGAAACTGATTGCCCAGCCCCTCACCTTTGGATGCACCGGCGACCAGCCCGGCGATATCGACAAATTCAACAATAGCGCTTTGAATCCGCTCAGGTTTCACAATGGCCGACAATTGTGCCAGACGTGGATCAGGTACTTCTACCACACCCACATTAGGTTCAATGGTGCAGAACGGATAGTTTTCTGCCGGAATGCCTGCTTTGGTCAGGGCGTTGAACAGGGTAGATTTGCCGACGTTAGGCAGGCCGACGATACCGCATTGGAGACTCATGGTGACTCTTTCTAAATCAATAGCTTACAGTGAAGATAGCATGCACATCTGACAGGGCTGCGGCGGTGCAAGCTGTGATTGTCTTATAAATAACAACATCCCGGAGTAAGGGTTTATTTCACAGGATGGTTGGGGATGGTGCTTAAAAAAGATGACTATTATAACCTTCCCGGCGGGGCTTCTGCTAAGCCCGTCACTGAAAAACGCGGAATAGCCGGTTTGTTCCGGTGCCGCGTCGTATCAGGGGCATTCTGAGCAGTCATTAGTTCAGTAGTGTGACGTGGCTGCCGGTACTATCTGGTATGCAGTTGCATTGTCGCAGCGTCAAATTTGCCTTCTGCCAGCATGGGTAATATCAACAAACTTTTTTCAATGGCTTGTTCAATCTGATCTTGTTCTTCTTTGCGCGGACGGTGTAACACATAGTCCGCGACGACTTGTTTTGAGTTGGCGTCGCGCGGGTGGCCTATGCCTATGCGCAAGCGCCAGTAGTCTTGTGTTCCCAGTGCCGCAGTGATGTCTTTCAGTCCGTTATGACCACCGGATGAGCCGCCTTTTTTGAGTTTGGCTACACCGGGACCGATATCCAGCTCATCGTGAATAACTAAAATTTCTTCCGGTGCAATTTTAAAGAAACGTGCTAAGCCACCGACCGATTGCCCTGAGCGATTCATAAATGTTTGTGGTTCCAGCAGCCAGACTTCTTGTCCCGCCAGTCTGGTTTTAGCGACAAGCGCATTCATACGTGAGTCGCGTTGCAGGGTGCAGTTGGGAATGTTGTTGGCGAGATTGTCGACCAGCCAGAAACCGGCATTGTGACGAGTCAGTTGATATTCCGGCCCTGGGTTACCCAGGCCTGCGATAAGGCGTATTGACATGGTGGATGTAATTAGTAGTGGGCTGCAGCAAAAAATCAAGACGCCCATTATATCCCCGGCAGATGTCCTGGATTTGACTGCTCATGTAAATGAGGGCGGAAATGTGTTGTGGATACACACAGAAGTTACTTATTTTTAGTCATTACCCTGTCATGAAAAAAGCAATGCGGTCAGAGCCGGTATTCTGAGCAGGCAGACGAAAAAATATTGTGATAAAAAACAGAACAAAATGAGTGCGAAAAAAAACCGCCGGAAAGGCGGTTTTTTTATCGGCAGAATGCACCGATT
>CAIWPG010000069.1 GCA_903914535.1 uncultured Oxalobacteraceae bacterium | reverse complement strand
GTTGATTTTGACTGTCCCCGGCAAACCAGCGGTCTCTTTTATTAAATACTGTTCTGCCGTTTTGCGTACCAGATTCATGTCCTGCCTGTTTTCGTCGGCAAAGAGTGGTTTGCTTAGCGCCATCGCCAGTAAAAGGAATGCAGTATAGCCGGTAAAATACCCCCTGAAACAGTCAGTAAAGTACCGGAGAAAGTGTCCTGCCGGGTTTATGCCTGAATTTTCTGTCATTCTCATTGATTTTTCTCCGCAGCATTAGGGTATATTTTATAGTTTAGTGACATAATTTAATCGTTGAATAGAGTACTATTTCGTGGTTTGATTTAACATTCAATTTTCTGTGAAGAAATTAAAATAAAGATGCGTCAAAATTAGGAGGAAATATGGCAGGTGGACTTACTGAGTTGCTTAGCGTGCCAGAATCGGCATTAAAGCTGCGCGAAATGCGTCAGGAGCTGCTGGCTTCTAATATTGCGAATGCTGATACACCGAATTATAAAGCACGTGACATTAATTTTTCAGCTGCTTTAAAACAGTTGACTGGTGCATCTGCATCCGGCAGCGGTACGACGCTGGCACTGACTGCCTCGGCTTCCAGCTCTTCGCCTGCGGCAAATTTGACCGGGGGACCGGGCAGTGCCGGTAATGCGTTGGGTGTTCCCGTGCTATATCGTAATGACAGGCAGGGTAGTATTGACGGCAATAACGTGGATACGGATCAGGAAAGAAATCAATTTGCGGATAATGGTTTGCACTATGAGGCTACCGTGACGCTGATTACGTCGCAGATACATAATATGCTGGCGGTATTGCAGGGATAAGCGTTAGCGGGGCTGCTTATAATTTCAGGAGAATCACATGTCTCTTTTTGATGTGTTTAATGTAGCGGGTTCGGCGATGAGCGCACAGTCGCAGCGTTTGAATGTCGTGGCGAGTAATCTGGCAAATGCCGACAGCGTAACCAGTTCTAACGGACAGCCTTACCGTGCCAAACAAGTTGTATTTTCTGCCGCGCCTGTTGCAGGTGACAGCGATAGCGCGACAGGGGTAAAAGTGCAGAGCGTTGTGGAAGATACGAGTCCGCCTAAGTTAATGTATGACCCTAAGCATCCGCTGGCGGATGCGAACGGGTATGTCGCTACGCCGAATGTGAGTGTGGTGGATGAGATGGTGAATATGATTTCGGCATCCCGTTCGTACCAGACCAATGTAGATACGATGAATGCAGCAAAAACGATGCTGATGAAGGCATTGACTATCGCCCAATAGGGCAAGCAAACTAATTTACGGAGTTGAACATGTCCACGACGATACAATCGGTGTCACCTGCTTTGCTGGCTACCATGAATCCCGGCAGCAGTACCAGCAGTACCAGTAGCACCAGCAGCAGTTCGGCATCCGCCAGCGCTGCTGCCAGTGCGACATCTTCACAGAACAATTTTATGTCCATGCTGGTAGCGCAAATGCAGAATCAGGATCCGCTGAATCCGATGGATAACTCGCAGGTCACCAGCCAGATGGCGCAATTGTCCACCGTGACCGGGATTAATCAGTTAAATACCTCCATGACCAATATGCTGAGTAATTATCAGTCTAACCAAACTTTGCAGGCAGCCAATCTGATTGGTCAGACTGTAGTTGTGCCTGGTAATGCGCTGGCTCTGAGTGGCAGTACCGGACAGTATGGTATTCAGCTGGCTTCTGCGGCATCCAATGTTCAGGTTTCAGTATCCAATTCGGCCGGTGCAGTGGTGGATACT
>CAIWPG010000068.1 GCA_903914535.1 uncultured Oxalobacteraceae bacterium | reverse complement strand
GCGCTACAACTTCATGCTCTTGAGTTAACATTCGTTTTGTCGTGATAAGTTGCATTATTGGAATAATATATATAAGTGAGACTTACGCATAATTGTCTCGGTAAGGTGTGTCGCCACGAACAGAGGCGACTTGTACTACAAAACAGTCGCATCTGTCGCCGGGGCGATTTGGCAGCCGGAATCTATCGATATTTTATCCGTGAGTCATTGTCGCACGGAAATATTACAACTACATGACAATATATTTTTTACAACAAAATATATTGTCATCACAGTAAAAAAACAAACTATCTAATTCCCCCCATGACTGCCAGAATAACGATAAATTTCTTATTTTGGAGCAGTAAATCCCGATTATTTTGCAGTCGCCATCACCATACACCGGCTAAACCTGTTCTCAATATTGATGTGGCCCCCGGACTCACTCCACCATTGAGCAGCACATAAGCTGTCACAATTTAAGCATTTTCTCAAACAACAACCTGAATCAACTGTATTCGCATATGAAAATACATTTTTGATCGTTGATTGCATAAGATAATGTGCGGTACTCTTACAGATCAGTCATGTCACCAAGGGCTGGCAGAATTTTGTTGCTTGCCGGTCGTGATGCCCATAATCTTTAGGAGTTTCTATGTCACGCTGGTTTGAAGATAACTCACTGTCCATCGGACAAACGCCGCTGGTACGTCTTAATCGTATCGGCGATGGTGCAACAGCCACCATACTAGCCAAAATCGAAGGTCGTAATCCGGCCTATTCAGTAAAGTGCCGGGTTGGTGCCGCACTGATTGCCGATGCCGAAAAACGCGGTGTTCTTGGCCCCGGCAAAGAATTAATTGAACCAACCAGTGGCAATACCGGTATTGCCTTAGCTTTCGTTGCCGCGGCACGCGGCATCCCGCTCACGCTCACCATGCCAGAAACCATGAGCATAGAGCGTCGCAAATTATTACTCGCTTACGGAGCCAAACTCATATTGACCGAAGGTGCAAAAGGCATGAATGGGGCAATTGCTAAAGCAGAAGAAATTGCAGCATCAAACCCCGATAAATACATTCTGTTGCAACAATTCAACAACCCGGCAAATCCGGCAATTCATGAAGCCACTACCGGTCCTGAAATTTGGGCCGATACTGATGGAAAAATCGACATCTTTGTTTCCGGTGTCGGCACCGGGGGTACTATTACCGGTGTCTCGCGTTTTTTAAAGAAAAACAAGGGTCACCCTGTCATATCTGTCGCAGTCGAACCCGCAGATAGTCCTGTACTCAGTCAGGCCCGTTCCGGAGCACCCATCAAACCAGGACCACACAAAATTCAGGGCATAGGCGCAGGCTTTGTACCTAAAGTACTGAATTTGGATTTAGTTGATCAGATTGAATCGGTCAGCAATGATGAAGCTATTCTTTTTGCCCGGCGATTAACACGTGAAGAGGGTATTCTGAGCGGCATTTCCAGCGGTGCGGCGGCGGCTGTTGCAGTCCGGCTAGCCAGACGCCCTGAAAATGCAGGGAAAACCATCGTTGTTATTCTACCGGACTCAGGAGAACGTTACTTAAGCTCCGTTTTATTCGAAGGTTTGTTCGATACCGGTGGTCTGCCAACGGCCTGACAATGCAACTTTTTCGACGTTCACCCGTCTATCTCAACTGATTTCAACTATTATCACTTATGATAGCGGCTGAGCCAGGCCGGTGCCCCACTGACAAACATACTCATCACAACGGCACATGCCGGCGTGATGGGCATGTTGTCGGCTTGACCTGGCAGCAACGCAAATACGATTAAAGGTAAGTGTTACCGCGCACCAACGCCATACCATCTTTAGGAGTACATTTTGTCGATTGATGCTATTTTGGAGCGTATATCCAACACCCCCCTTTCCCGTGACACTGAATTACTCCGTGAGTTAGTCGCAACTATACGTCCTAAAAGATCCGACAATATTAATGAGGCTACCGACCGCCTGCATGCACTTTGCTTTCGATTATCATCACGACCAGCATGGGCCTCAGCGCTGCGCAACTACTTGTTCGAGATCGTTTCAACCCGAAAATCACTCCATATTTTTACCGATACGGGCATTACATTAAGTGATGGATTCTGGGGTGCCGCCTGGGAACGAATATTCTATAGAATTTTGCCGCCATTAGTTAATGATGACTACCTGCGTGACGTGTTCGGTACTATATTTGATCACAATGACGACTATCGCTGGATTAATGGCGTGGATGAAAAAGTCTGGCTCAGTTTATTTAACGCACTGGGATTCAGGGTCAGACAGACACGCTTAAAACAACATGAATTACTCAATGAATTATTTTCTGCCATGCAGGTACTGTCCTACCGCATCAGCGCAATTGGATTAGAACCTGAACTTGTACGAAATTATCCTGCAATTGAGCGCTATGAATCACCATTTTTACGCCAAAATGATGAAATCAGCGAGTATATTAAAGAATACCGTGCATGGCTAAATGACCGTTGCAAGCCGAGGCGGGACGGGCAGCATATTGAAGTCTTACTGTCGCAATGCGAAGATATCGTTGTAAAAATTCGCCGCACCGCAACGCAACAAGGTGTTTCGGTCAGCCTGACACGCCTGTTACTGCGTCTGACACAAAGCATGCTGCGACTACGCAGTATGCTTTCCCTGATTGAATCCAACAACAAACGTGATACCGTGCTCATTGCAGTGCGTTTGTTTAATGAGTTAGTTTTTGCTGACAATCACAAATACAGCATTAGTAATTTAATAGACACCAATACCAATTTACTCACACTACAAGTCACTGAACATGCGGGACGCAGCGGTGAACATTATGTTGCCAATAATCGACGCGAATGGCTGTCCATGCTGCGCTCAGCTTGCGGTGCCGGATTTATCGTCGGCTTCATGGGCACTATTAAAATTTTATTCGGAAAATTACTAGTCGCACCTTTTGCCTACGCATTTTTATTTAGCCTGAATTATTCCTTTGGTTTCATGCTGGTACATATTTTGCACTTCACCATTGCAACAAAACAACCTGCGATGACTGCCGCACTCATTGCCAAATCACTGGATAAAGATGAACATAAGCTCGATGATCTGGTTGAGTTGGTCGTACAAGTCATACGTACCCAATTTATTGCAATTATCGGAAATATTGCCCTTGCATTTCCAACAGCATACCTCATCGCCTGGGCCTGGTATGGCAGTACCGGACACCATCTGGTCGATGTAAACAAAGCGTTTTACCTGATAGAAGAACTTAACCCATTCACCAGTCTTGCATTATTTCATGCAGCGATTGCCGGAGTCTGGTTATTTTTAGCAGGTTTAATTTCGGGCTACTACGACAACAAGGCCAGCTACAGCAATATTCCGAAGCGCCTGCTTCAGCTAAAAAGTATGCGCCATTTATTTGGAGCAACACGCTGGAAACGTATTACCGATTATATTGGCCGTAATTTAGGAGCACTATCCGGAAATTTTTTCTTTGGCATTATGCTTGGCAGTACAGGACAAATCGGGATATTTTTAGGCTTGCCAATTGATATACGTCACATTACTTTTTCCAGTGCTAATTTTGCATTCGCTCTGGTTGGATCAAATCACCAGTTAGGCTGGCAAGTTCTTCTCATTACCCTGATTGGCATTGCAATGATAGGTATCACCAATCTTGCAGTCAGTTTTTCTCTGGCTCTTATGGTCGCATTACGATCACGTAATATCAGCTTCATACAAGGCAGAGCCCTGATCGGGCTCTTATTCAAACGATTTATTGCCCATGGCCGGGATTTTTTTGTCCCGCCTAAAGAAGCTGTCACACCAGAAAATCCACCCGCAGAGAATAAAAATTAACTGCCACGATGTCCATACAGTACCAAATAGCTGTACAACACCCTAAAAAAAAGTCTAAAAAAAAACCCCCGCGAATTGCTAAGCGGGGGTTTTTCGGAATAACAGCCTGACGATAACCTACTTTCACACTGGTTGCAGCACTATCATTGGCGCAGAGTCGTTTCACGGTCCTGTTCGGGATGGGAAGGGGTGGGACCGACTCGCTATGGTCATCAGGCATAACTGGTTGATTCATTGTGCTGATCGTTGT
>CAIWPG010000067.1 GCA_903914535.1 uncultured Oxalobacteraceae bacterium | reverse complement strand
CCGTATTCTGAGAACTTCACCTGACTATATCGTGCGGGATTATTTGCATCCGGTTGATTTTTACCGCTTGCTGACTTCACTTCTTTCAGCGCCGCCTGTGAATGCAGCAGTGGATTGTTACAGCCTGGCTCCAATAGATAAGCCTGGCTTATTGTCTGCTATGCAGGAAAAGTTTGGGCTGCGTTATGAAATTGTACAGACAAATGCCAGCGTGAATGCAACGGGTAATAAGCCGCATTATTATTCGCTTAATACCCGCGCTGCGGATTTTGGCTATCAGCCAACATTGACATCGTTAGCCGGGATTGTAAAAGAAACACAGATAATTTTGCAAAAATGGCCAGAAAATCAGAGTGAAAATAATGGCTAAAGTGGATATTGAAAAATTATTGAGCCCTAAATTTGTCAAATTTTTGTTCACTGGGGTAATAAATACATTTTTTGGCTACGCTGTTTTTGCAGTTTTGCTTTATGTTAATACTTCGTATTTAATCGCTCTTTTTTTAGCGACTATTGCCGGAGTTATTTTTAATTACTTCAGTTTTGGTCGTATGGTTTTTTCCAGTAAGAATAACTGGTTTGTTTTTGGGAAATTTGTATTTGCTTACGCAGTGATTTACGGTGTGAATGCCGTTTTTCTCAGAACCTTGACTAAAAATTATTCCTTGAGCCCCTATCTCGGGCAGCTTATATGTATTCCGCTCAGTGTTTTTCTCAGTTGGATATTAATGAATTATTGGGTATACAAAAAGGATTGATGTTATGTCGGTAAAGAAGTTAATAAGTATTGTGACTCCTTGTTACAACGAGGTAGATAATATTGATGAGTTATATCAGCGCATTGTGACAGTGATGGCTACACAGCCGTATGACTATGAGCATATTTTTATTGATAATGCATCAACCGATGGTACTGTTAAGAAAATTAAAGAAATTGCCGGGTCGGATAATCGGGTAAAACTCATTGTAAATGCACGTAATTTTGGACATATTAAATCTCCCTACTATGCGATTCTTCAATCGAAGGGTGATGCATGTGTGTTAATTGCTTCTGATTTGCAAGACCCGCCGGAGATGATTGCAGAATTTATTAAGAAATGGGAAGCTGGTTTTAAAACGGTACTTGCAGTTAAACCAGAGAGTGAAGAATCTTCAGTGATGTTTTTTTTGCGGAAGGTCTATTACCGTTTCATCAGCCGTATTTCTGAAGTTCCGTTAGTACAAAACGCGACTGGTGCCGGATTATTTGATCGGGCAGTAGTCGATATCTTACGTAATATTCAGGATTCTTATCCTTATTTTCGCGGATTGTTGTGTGAAATTGGTTTTCCAATTGCGACTGTTCCATTTAAACAGCCGAGAAGGCAGCGTGGTATTACAAAAAATAATTTTTACACGCTGTACGATATTGCGATGCTTGGCATTACTAATCACTCCAAAATACCTTTGCGTCTGATGGCAATGAGTGGTTTTTTGCTTTCATTTTTAAGTTTATTAGTCGCTTTTATTTTTTTTGTTGCAAAGCTTCTTTACTGGAATTCATTTCAGTTAGGTACGGCTCCGATAGTGATTGGTATTTTCTTTTTTGGTGCAATTCAAGCCTTTTTCATCGGAGTTCTTGGAGAGTACATTGGTTCAATTCATACGCAAGTCCGTAATATGCCGTTGGTTGTGGAGCTTGAACGAGTGAATTTCTAAATATGTCAAAAGATAATTTTAAAAAATTGACATAGTTCATTAATTAGGTAATGAGTCTTCTTAAGATTTTATCTACAACAAATAAGTACAATAAAAAAATGATTGATATTCGTTGTGTTGAGGGACTAAATGTGAGAGTAACTGTGAGCATTTTTAGTGTCGGATTAGCCGGGCCGGATCTGGAATGGAAACTGTACTCTTCATTTGGAAATAGCTTAGGGGTGACATGCTCGTGTATGCGAAAGGCGACGCATGAATAATGCAGCATTTTCGCGGCAAGTGGCGCGCCAGGCAAGTGTTTCTGTTGTTATCGTTAATTGGAATAGTCGGGAGTTATTGCAAAAGTGTTTGCAGCACCTTTTAAAACAAACGATTCAGCCTGTCCAAATTATTATTGTCGATAATGCCAGTTCGGATAATTCTGTAAATGTGGCCGATGGTGTTGAGCGGACTGTCGTGTTAAGAATGAAGACCAATCTCGGTTTTGCTGCTGGCAATAACCGTGCTTTGTCTGTATGTACAGGTGAATTTGTTGCATTGTTAAATCCCGATGCATTCCCGGAACCGGACTGGCTGGAAAAATTGCTTGATGCTGCCCAAGACTACCCTGATGTAGCTGCATTCGGTTCCCGCCAGTTGTGTCAGGCGACTCCGGGCATTCTGGACGGAATTGGTGATAGCTACCATATGAGTGGCCTGATCTGGCGGCAGGGATATGGAGCAATACAGCAAGATTCTGATTTAACTTCGCGTGAAATTTTCTCACCGTGTGCTGCGGCCGCATTGTATCGTCGCCAGGCGTTGATTGATATGGGTGGTTTTGATGAAGATTTCTTTTGCTATGTGGAAGATATTGATTTGGGATTTCGTCTGAAGCTGGCAGGGTATAAAGCGCGGTATGTGCCTGATGCGGTTGTGCTTCATGTGGGCTCGGCAACTACTGGCGGACAAGACAGTGATTTTTGTATTTATCACGGACATCGTAATTTAGTGTGGGCATTTGTAAAAAATATGCCGGGGGCGTTATTTTGGTTATTACTCCCCCTTCATATTTTATTGAACATAATGACGATTTCCTTGTTTACTATGCGTGGCCGGGGAGGAGTGATTTTGCGTGCAAAGCGTGATGCACTGATCGGGCTGTCCATGATATGGCGTAAGCGCCGGCAAATCCAGCGGAGACGTGTAGTTTCGGTTAAGAGTATCTGGCAGCAGTTTGATAAGCGGATGATTAAAGTGAAAATGAGTAGAAAAAAACTATGAGCGCCATTAT
>CAIWPG010000066.1 GCA_903914535.1 uncultured Oxalobacteraceae bacterium | reverse complement strand
CGGCCATTCCATATGCCAGGGGCGTCATGTCGTGTTGAGGTATTGTTTCCATTGTGGTTTCCTTTCGGTTCAAACAACCCCTGCCAGTTGTTAGCGATTGAGTTTTAATGAAGATCTGGTATTGGCCAAGCAAGCGGAAGAAGCTATGTTGTATAAAGATATGCAGAGTGACCTGGTACAGCAACTGGTACGTCGTTTATCCGTGATGAAAATGGATTAGGGGTGCAGATTCGTCTTGATGCCTTAAAGGCGCAGCTGGCTAAATCATTGGCTCCCTTATATGTAGTGAGCAGTGATGAGCATTTGCTCGCTCAGCAGGCAATGGATGAAATCCGGGCTGCTGCCCGTCTGGCAGGTTTTATTGAACGTGATGTTTTAACAGTCGAGCGTAGTTTTAAGTGGGGCTCTTTGCTGGCCGCCAACCAAAGCCTGTCCCTGTTTGGCGATAAAAAAATGATCGATTTACGGATTCCGACCGGTAAGCCGGGCAAGGAAGGCGGGCAGGCTTTACAAGATTTTGTTAAGTTGCTGAAGACCCAGCCAAATCCGGATACGATCACCTTGATTAGTTTGCCTAAACTGGATTGGGCCAGTCAAAAATCAGCGTGGGTTACACGTTTGCAGGAAGCGGCCGTATATCTGGATATTCCGCTGATTGAGCGCGCCCAGTTACCTGCCTGGATTGCGCGAAGCCTGAAGTCGCAGGGGCAAAGTACTGGCCAGGAGTCGCTGGAATTTATTGCTGATCGGGTCGAGGGTAATTTGCTGGCGGCACATCAGGAAATTCAAAAACTGGGTTTACTTCATCCGCCCGGTGTCTTGTCTTTACAGCAAATTCAGGAAGCGGTGCTTAACGTCGCGCGTTATGACGTGTTTAAGCTGAATGAAGCCATCCTGACTGGGGATGTAACACGTCTGGTTCGTATGCTGGAGGGATTAAAAGGCGAAGGTGAAGCGTTGCCTCTGGTTTTGTGGGCAGTGGCAGATGAAATCCGTACCTTATTAAAACTCAAATCGGGTATGGAAGCTGGCAAGCCCTTATCCGCTTTGCTAAAAGAATTACGGGTGTGGGGCGGGCGTGAGCGCCTGATGGAAGCGGCGCTGCGTCGGCTGAGTCTGACCAGTCTGGAGCTCGCCCTGAGACAAGCAGCTCAGATTGATAAGCTGGTCAAAGGTTTGCGTGTAAAAAATTTACCGGGCGATGCCTGGAATGCTGTACTGCAATTGGCGCTCTCATTGGCGCGTACCTGATTGTGCATCGTGTGTGCTCTGTGCCGGTACGGAATGATTTTGCACTACGATTATTTCTGCCGGAATAAATCAGGTACGTTTTACAGCCCTTAAAAAAACGCCATTCAGTTAATAATTAAAAAATCACGTATTAACATCTCTCATATTATATTACTAAACTAATACATAAAACTTATGGATATAGTCAATTACATGCAGCAAGTCGGGGAGCAAGCGCGTGTGGCAAGTCGTTTAATGGCGCGCGCATCGAGTGCACAAAAGAATCAGGCCTTGCGATTGATCGCGGCAGCTATTGTGCGTGATGCAGCGTTGCTACAGGCAGCCAATGAACTGGATCTGGAGGCAGCACGTACAGCAGGTTTAGAGCCAGCTCTGCTTGATCGCCTTACTTTATCAGAAAAAGCGATTGGGACTATGGCTGAAGGACTGGAGCAAATTGCATCGCTGGCGGACCCTATCGGTGAAATTACCGATTTAAAGTTTCGTCCCAGTGGTATCCAGGTCGGACAAATGCGAGTGCCATTGGGTGTGATTGGCATTATTTACGAAGCCAGGCCGAATGTGACGGCAGATGCGGCAGGCTTATGCATTAAGAGCGGTAATGCTACTATTTTGCGCGGCGGTTCAGAAGCGATTCACTGCAATAAGGCACTGGCCTTACTGGTGCAGGAAGGTCTGGCGGGTGCAGGTTTGCCTCTGCATGCAGTACAAGTAGTGGAAACGACAGATCGTGCTGCCGTCGGACAATTAATTACGATGCCGGCATACGTTGACGTAATTGTACCGCGAGGCGGTAAGGGACTGATTGAACGTCTTGTCAGGGAATCAACCGTCCCTATGATTAAGCATCTGGATGGTATCTGCCATGTTTATATTGATGATAAGGCAGATCTTGCTAAGGCAGCCGCGATTGCGTTCAATGCAAAATGTCATCGTTACGGTACGTGTAATACCATGGAAACTTTGTTGCTTGCCCGTGCCGTTGCGCCGGTGATTTTGCCTGAACTTGCCCGTTTATATGCGCAAAAACAGGTTGAGTTGCGTTGTGATCCGGAAGCACTGACATTGCTGTCCGGTTATCCTCACCTGCTTGCAGCTCAGGAATCTGACTGGAGTACCGAGTATCTGGCACCTGTTTTATCTATTAAAGTCGTTGACGGTCTTGATGAAGCGATTGCGCATATCAACCACTATTCTTCACAGCATACTGATACGATTGTGAGCGAAGATTATAGCCGGGCTTTGCGATTTTTACGTGAAATTGATTCTTCATCTGTAATAGTAAATGCCTCGACACGCTTCGCTGATGGGTTTGAATTTGGTCTGGGTGCAGAAATTGGTGTTTCAACTGATAAATTGCATGCACGTGGCCCTGTGGGTCTGAATGGGCTGACTTCCGTCAAATATGTTGTTTTCGGACATGGGGAAGTACGTGAATAACAGCTCGATTTTGCGTAAGTCCTGACTAAATGAAATAATGACAATTCAAATGACAAAATAAAGGGAAGCTATGTTGTGGATTAAAGCGCTACATATTGTGTTTGTAATGTCCTGGTTTGCCGGTTTGTTCTATCTGCCGCGTATTTTTGTCAATCTGGCCGAAGAGGGCATGGGGCAAGCGACTGAACGACTGTTGAAAATGGCACGCAAGCTATATCGTTTTACCACGCTTCTGAGCATTGTTGCGCTGGGTCTTGGCCTTATTTTATTTGTCGGATACGGCATAGGAACAGGGCCGGGTAATGGCTGGATGCATGCCAAACTGGGTCTGGTTGTACTGCTTATTGCTTATCATCATGCATGCGGCAGTTTGTTGAAAAAATTTGAACACGGGAAAAATATCCGCAGCCATGTCTGGTACCGTTTTTTTAACGAAGTACCTGTAGTGCTGTTGTTGATTGTCGTTTGTTTAGTCGTAGTTAAACCGTTCTAGGAGTGGTGATGTCGGTCGTGAATAATCGTGTTTGTGAATACTATTTTTCTCCCATTTCACCATGGGCCTATCTTGGACACCAGCGACTGTTAAATCTGGCCAGACAATACGGCATCAAGATTGAAATGAAACCCATGGATATTGGCCAGGTGTTTGCTGCCTCCGGTGGTTTGCCTCTGGCTAAACGAGCTCCGCAGCGGCAGGCTTATCGCTTAACCGAGTTGCAGCGCTGGAGTGATTTTCTGGCAGTGCCTATGCATGTCCAGCCGACATTTTTTCCGGTATCGGGTGATCCTGCGGCTACATTGCTGATTGCGGCGCAATTAACCCACGGAACTGAAGTCGCACTGAATTTGTGTACGGCACTGATGCGGGGATTATGGGCGGAACAAAAAAATATTGCGGATACCGGTACGCTGATTCAGCTGGCTGAGCAGCTTGAGCTGGACGGTGTGGCTTTGCTCAGGTCGGCAGCCACTGCCAGTGTAGCTGCTGAATACCAGCGCCATACACAACAGGCCATGGCAGCTAATGTATTCGGTGTGCCCTGGTATGTATTTCAGGATCAGGCTTACTGGGGTCAGGATCGTTTGGATTTTTTAGAGCGTGCATTTGCACAGTCTCGCAGTTAAAACCATGCTGCACAAATTGTAAAAGCAGAGTGCAAAGGCAGATTGTGTAGTGTAGTTTGTTTTTTAGTTAATAACGGATAAAGGGTATCCCATGGCACAGCCAAATTCCTATTTTTGCCCATGCCCGCGCGGCATGGAAGCTGCTCTTGCTGAAGAGTTGAGTGAAATCGCCGCAGAGTATAGCGCTACTTTACATGTTCATAACCAGGTTCCCGGTGGTGTACATTGTTCAGGAACACTGAGCGATGCATACCATATCAATTTGCATTCCCGTATTGCTTCCCGTGTATTGCTGCGTATGGCACACAAGGGATATAACAATGAAAATGATATTTATGATTTAACCTTGTCTCAGGCATGGGAAGAGTGGTTTTCAATTCATCACACCATACGGGTAGATGTTACTGCGATTAAATCGCCCGTGCGCAGTCTGGAATTCATTACCCTGAAAATCAAGGATGCGGTGTGTGACCGTTTCCGGGATATATATAATGCCAGACCATCGGTAGATACGCAGACACCGGATATTCGTCTGGTCGGTTTTTTGGATGCACGTAACTTTACGTTATATCTGGATACTTCCGGAGAAGCTTTGTTTAAACGCGGCTGGCGCATAGAAACAGGTGATGCACCGTTGCGTGAAAATCTGGCAGCCGGTTTGTTGCGTGTGGCGGGTTGGAAGCCGGGTATGACTTTGTTTGACCCTATGTGCGGTTCGGGTACTATTCTGGCCGAGGCTGCGCAAATGCTGGCAGGAATTCCGCCGGGTTTACACCGTGATTTTGCATTTGAAAAATTTACCAATTTTGATAAAGCTGTCTGGCTCAATATTAAAGCTGCTATCCAATTAAAACCATTGCCAGATAAGCCGACTATTTTCGGCAGTGATATTTCTGGTGATATGGTGGTGATGACACGTAATAATCTGAATAAGGCTGGTATCCGGTTTGAGATTCCTCTTAAGCAAATTGAAGCACAGGAAATTCAGGCTCCGCCGACAGAGGTTGCCGGAATTATGCTGACCAATCCTCCTTATGGCGAACGTATTGGTGTCCGTGGTGATAGTACATTGGAAACAGATGAGTTGGCCAACACCTTTTTTAATGCATTAGGTAATACGCTGAAGCAACGCTTTGCCGGATGGCAGGTATTTTTGTTTTCAGCCGATCTGACACTTCCTAAATTATTACGCCTTAAAGAAGCCCGTAAAACGCCATTTTTTAACGGTGCGCTGGAATGCCGTTTATTCCGTTTTGATATGGTTGCCGGTTTTAATCGCCGTGAAGCGGCTAAACCGAAAGAGTAAGGCATATCAAACACAATCTGCTCAGCACAGGCTGAGGCGCAGGTATCAGGGCATGTTGCAATGACTCCCAGGTACCTGTACAGCCCCGCATTATCCTCTTTCTGTACACATCTTCCTGTCATCACTTCCGTCTCGTTTAAAATAAAGTCTATTCTTCATGCCCTTATCATCCCGCAGTTCCGGTTCTCCGGAGAAAAAAAATACTGGTTTAGCCTTATTGCTGGCAGCGCTTGCCATGCTGGGACCATTTTCAGTTGATGCATACCTTCCGGCTTTTCCTGCGATACAAGTTTCTTTGCATGTCAGCGCTATTGAAGTGCAGCAAACCCTGACCGCGTATATGGCTTCATTTGCCATCATGATGTTGTGGCACGGTGCCATTTCCGATGCTTACGGACGGCGTAATATTATTTTAGTTTCGCTGAGTGTGTTTTTGATGGCATCACTGGGTTGTGCTTTATCGCATACTATTCATTATTTGTGGCTGTTTCGTGTTGTACAGGGTATCTCGGCAGGTGCCGGAATCGTTGTCGGCAGGGCGATTATCCGCGATCTGTACGTAGGGGCGGCAGCAACCCGTGTCCTGTCTCTGGTTACGATGATTTTTTCGGTAGCACCGGCGATAGGACCGATAGTCGGTGGCTGGATTGTGACTCTGGTGGGGTGGCGTGCCGTTTTTCTGGCTTTATGCGCTTATACCGTGGCGGTGTTGTGGCTTTGTTTCCGGTTTTTACCGGAATCGTTACCGAAAAAAATGCGCCAGGCATTGAGTGTG
>CAIWPG010000065.1 GCA_903914535.1 uncultured Oxalobacteraceae bacterium | reverse complement strand
TAGATTACAAATAATCGATCAACTTACCAATTAAAAACTATGATTTAACTTCTATAATTCACCAATATGAAACTGAATTAAAATGGCTTTTAACTCCTGTTTTAATGGCTGCTTGGCCTGCTTTAAAGTAACAATTAATTGACGTTTACGATTTTCAGACAAACTACCCCAACGCTGCATACCCAAAAAAAACAAAGGTATTTGCGTACCAGGGTCATTCCGACCTAAGTGCATTGCTGTATCAAACAAACTACCCACTTCTTCATCGCTCTTACCCAGGTAGTGCGCAGCCAAAGCCATATTGGCCCAGCTGGCAGGCGACATTGGCCGGGTGCTTAATGCTTGCTGATAATTGATTAAAGCTTGTTCCAGATTGTGCTTAGCTATTGCCGGAAACTTTAGCGCAGCTACGCCACGCACTGCGTATAAAAATGCCGTATCTTCGTGGTACTGCGGCGCATCCGGTACCAGTTGACTGGCATGGTCTAAGCCCTGCACTAACTCACGCCATTGCACAGGGCCCGGCACTTTGCCTTCTGCCCGGACTTGCAGCAGTGTTTGCCGCAGCTCCAGCGTTGTTGCGTCGGCTATGCCTGCTGTCACACAATAATAAACACTGAAGACAGACGCTGCGCACAGCACTCCCAAAAAGAAGCCTGCCACTGTTTTTTTTAGTGTGATCACGGTTACCTTCGTTGTTATGCTGTCAGCTGACCGGGCTTGCTATGTTAAGACCTAAAATTCGCGCTGGTCGCTCAAGTACCATGCGTTGCGCCATACGGCTACCCACAATCTCTGCAATCGCATCGCGTCCTTCTGCCAGATCTGGCGGGCGGTGCTCCAGATTATGGGAATCTGTTGCTATTACCCAGGCCAGTTCTTCTTCTAACAATTTGGTGGCAATTTTTTTTGCTGGTTTACCGAAAGCACCGGTAAGCGACCCTGCTGTGAGCTGCAACCAACATCCCATATCCACAAACGGGCGAATACGCTCCGCATCACCCATAACGTGCTTATTGCGTTCCGGATGAGCGATAAGCGGGCGAATTTTCATACTCAGCAGTTTGCTGACAAACTGCTGGCTGCCGACCGGTATGGCATCATGCGGGAATTCTAATAACACTATTTTGTAGCCATCTACTTCCCCGAGAAAAGGGATTTCACCTTGCTCAAACAGCTCCAGCGATTCTGCAGAAACACGGACTTCACCGGCTAAAAAAAGCTGTAATGGTATATCGCTTTTTTTTAATAAATCTTGAAAACGGATAAACGTATGCAGCAAACGTGATTTGGAGTTGGGATAACGCCGTGGGTGGATATGCGGCGTTAACGCTGCCGCAGTAATACCGTTTTTTACGGCGGCTCTGGCCAATGCCAGTGCCTCCTCCACCTCTGCGGGGCCGTCATCTACTCCGGGCAAATAATGACAATGTAGGTCTATCATTTTTTATAGCTCTATGCTTTTTTTTCTACTTTGCTACCGTAGTTATCGCCGTAGCCGTATTTGTCGTAACCGTACTTGCCATAGCCGGAATATTCACCGTAGTATTTTTCTGCTTTTTTGAAGTCCAGGTGGTTCAGTACAACACCCAACACTTTACCTTCTGCACGGCGAATACGAATCAAACCTTTTTTAGCTAACTGATATGGCGTATCCAGTGCTTTCACCACGTAGATTACACCGGTGACCATTTTAGACAAGACCAGCGCATCACTCACTAACTCTACCGGAGGGGAATCAATGACGATGATTTCATACAACTTAGATAGCTCGGCAATCGTATCCTTGAAGCGATTTGACAAAATAATTTCCAGTGGATTCACTACTGAAGTACCGGCACTAATCACATGTAATTCTGACCCGGCCACTGTTTTTACACACTGCTCAAACGTCGATGTGCCGGCCACTAAATCGGATAAACCCGGTGAATTTGGCTCAAGTTCCAGGCCTTTACCAACGGCTGGTCTGCGCATATCTCCATCAATTAACAAAGTTTTTTTGGTGTGTGAATGAGCCACAGCCAGATTAATAGAGAATGTTGTTTTTCCCTCACCCGGCACACTGGAAGTAACCAGCAAGATACGGTTATTAAGATCGATAGAAGACAGCAGTACACCTGTTCTGGCGGTACGAATTGACTCTGCATAAAGAGATTTAGGTG
>CAIWPG010000064.1 GCA_903914535.1 uncultured Oxalobacteraceae bacterium | reverse complement strand
GAATTCAGACACCCGCTGGCCGCACTGGATGCCGGTTATGACCGCGTTTCTCCCGTCTATCTGGGAGACTACGTAACAACAGACACCGGTACCGGCGTAGTTCACTCCGCTCCGGCCTATGGTATTGAAGATTACAGCTCCTGCAAAGCCCACGGACTAAAAGACGATGACATCATCAGCCCGGTCATGGGCGACGGCAAATATGCCTCATGGCTGCCTTTTTTCGGTGGCATGACAATCTGGGAAGCATCCAAACCAATTTGTGACAAACTGACAGAAGCTGGCACGCTGTTTAAACTCGTCATGTTTGAACATAGCTATATGCACTGCTGGCGCCATAAAACACCTATCGTGTACCGCGCCACTTCGCAATGGTTTGCGCGTATGGACGTAACCCCAAAAGATGGCGGAACCACCCTGCGTGAAACCGCACTGGCAGGAGTTGCTGCTACCGAGTTTTTTCCGGCCTGGGGTAAAGCACGCCTGGAAGGCATGATTGCCAACCGCCCGGACTGGACGCTGTCACGTCAGCGCCAGTGGGGTGTGCCTATGGCATTTTTCCTGCACAAGGAAACCGGTCAGTTGCACCCACGCACCCCCGAGCTGCTGGAATTGATTGCACAGCGTGTAGAAAAAGAAGGGATTGAAGCATGGCAACGTATCGAACCTGCTGATCTGTTGGGTGACGATGCTGCCATGTATGTCAAAAATAAAGATACGCTGGATGTCTGGTTTGATTCCGGCTCGACCCATAAAACCGTGCTGCGCGGATCACACCCGGCCAGCTTCCCGGCCGATTTATACCTGGAAGGATCAGATCAGCATCGCGGCTGGTTCCATTCGTCACTGCTGACCGCCAGCATGCTGGATCGCCAGGCTCCTTATAAAGCCTTACTCACACACGGTTTTGTCGTCGACGGCGATGGCCGTAAAATGTCCAAATCCTTAGGAAACGGTGTAGACCCGCAAACTATTTTTAATACTCTGGGCGCAGATATCCTGCGCTTATGGGTAGCATCATCCGATTATTCCGGCGAAATTACTATTTCCGACGAAATTTTAAAACGGGTTACCGAGTCATATCGCCGCATCCGCAATACCTTACGCTTTTTACTGGCCAACACCTCGGATTTCAACGCCGGCAACGATTTGCTTGACGTCAGTGAACTGCTGGAAATCGACCGCTATGCCATCGCCAATGTGCAGGCATTACAAAACGACATTCTGGCGCATTACCAGCAATTTGAATTCCATCCTGTCATCGCCAGACTGCAAAGTTTCTGCTCCGAAGACCTCGGCGGCTTTTATCTTGATATTCTCAAAGACAGACTCTACACCAGCGGTGTTAACTCCAAAGCACGCCGTTCAGCACAGACTGCTCTGTGGTACACCACACAGGCATTATTGCGTTTAATGGCACCGACACTGTCCTTTACAGCAGAAGAAGCCTGGACCTTCTTTGCAGACAAAAATGACTACGCAGCCAGCGATGAAACCATTTTCACACAATTGTTTTACACGCTGCCGGAAGTAGCCGATGCAGAAACCCTGCTCACCAAATATACGGAACTGCGTAACATTCGTGCTGCTGTCACTAAGGAACTGGAAGAAGTACGCGTATCGGGTAAAATCGGCGCGTCACTGCAAGCCGACCTGACCATCCGCGCCAGCGGCACCAAATACACCTTACTCAATAGTCTGGCTGATGATCTGAAATTCATTTTCATCACCTCCAGTGCCAAAGTTGAGCAAGTTACTGCCGCTGAAGACGAAGGTGTTGCCGTTACTGCTACTGTTTGGGAAAAATGTGAGCGCTGCTGGCATTACCGTTCAGATATTGGTGCTGACACAACACATAGCAAACTCTGTGGCCGCTGCGTAGCAAACCTGTTTGGCGCAGGCGAAGTACGCCGGTTTGCCTGATAAACTTCATAACCGGACCGACTCCCGGCCATCACCGGGGGTCGGGAGCTGAGGGTCTTGCCAAGAGCAAACCGCCAGGCCACCATAACCACTTTATCACCACCATGATCATCAAAAAAAAATCTGCAGCTAGCATCGCACCTTGGTTAGGCATTGCTGCCATTGTCATTTTACTGGATCAGCTCAGTAAAATTACCATTACAAAATTAATTGCTTATGGCAGCGAACTACGCATTACCGATTTTTTAAATTTAGTATTAGCCTACAATAAAGGAGCCGCATTCAGTTTTCTGGCTAATGAAACCGGCTGGCAACGACATCTGTTTACCGCCATCGGCGTCGGCGCAGCCCTGTATATTATTTACCTGTTAAAGAGCCACAGCAGCCAGCGTTTATTTTGTTGGGCACTCGCCTTAATTCTGGGTGGTGCTATCGGCAATGTTGCAGACAGAGTCATGTACGGACATGTCATTGATTTTCTGGATTTTTATTATGCCAATATCCATTTTCCGGCTTTCAATCTGGCAGACAGTGCTATTAGTCTGGGTGCGGGCTTATTTATATACGATGAATTACGCCGCGTGAAGCGATAACCGGAGACAGTATGACACCAGCTACCCCCGTCAGACTCAGCAACCTGAGCACTCAGTCATTCAACACCAACGCTGGCAGCCCGATTAAAGGCAAACATATCCTGCTTGGTTTAAGCGGTGGCGTAGCATGCTATAAATCGGCTGAATTGTGCCGCAGCCTGATTAAACAGGGTGCAACAGTACAAGTCGTCATGACAACAGGAGCCTGTCAATTCATTACTCCGGTCACCATGCAAGCCTTATCAGGCAATACCGTCTACCTGGATCAATGGGATACGCGCATTCACAATAACATGGCACACATTGAACTCAGCCGCCGTGCTGATGCCATCCTGATCGCGCCCTGTTCTACCGATTTTATTGCCAAATTAGCTCAGGGTCATTGCGATGATTTGCTATCTACTCTGTGTACGGCAAGACCGGCCACAACTCCTTTATTAATTGCGCCTGCCATGAATGTCGAAATGTGGCAAAAACCGGCAACCCAACGCAACGTAGTCCAGTTACGTGCCGATGGCTGCCAGTTATTCGGACCGGCTCAGGGCGATCAGGCTTGTGGTGAAACCGGCATGGGACGCATGCTGGAACCAGAACAAATCATCGCAGAACTGAATTGTGTCTTCAGTCCCCAGTCTCTGGCAGGTAAACGTGTACTGATTACCGCAGGCCCCACTTTTGAGCCGATAGACCCGGTGCGCGGCATCACCAATTTATCATCAGGTAAAATGGGCTACGCCATAGCACAGGCAGCATTTGAGGCCGGTGCCGCTGTCACTCTTATTTCCGGCCCGACAGCATTACCCACACCCTATGGCTGCACCCGCACCGATGTACAAACTGCACTGCAAATGCATAAAGCCGTATTTGACCAGATCAGCGGGCAGGATATCTTTATTGCAGTGGCCGCCGTAGCTGACTGGCGCGTAGAAAATACCAGCGCACAAAAACTCAAAAAAAATCATGAGGGCGATACCCCTGATCTGCATTTCACCCCCAACCCCGATATCCTTGCTGAGGTAGCGGCACGTCCGGCCCCCCCATATTGTGTTGGTTTTGCCGCCGAATCAGAAAATCTGATCGCATATGGCACTGAAAAACGCCTGAAAAAAAACGTCCCCCTGCTGGTCGGTAATATCGGCCACGCCACCTTCGGTCAGGATCTGAACGAATTAGTACTATTCGATGCACAGGGCTACAGCAGCCTGCCTCTGGCAGATAAAACCAGTCTGGCCCGGCAATTAATTGTAGCCATTGCCGTAAGACAAACAACATAATTTTGTGTGCTATCGCAAAACAAACTGTTACAGGGTTTTGCGGAAAACTTGCATAGCATCCGAAACAACGCCAATATAATGTACGTTCAGGCCTGACGCATCAGCCTCAGGCATAAATGACTGACAGCAAGTGTCCGTGTCAGCCAGCAGCACTTAACCACCACTATCTCATTCAATACTCATGAATAAAATCGCTATAAAAATCATTGATGCACGCATGAAAGACCACTTACCTGCCTATGCCACTCCGGGTAGCGCCGGTCTGGATTTACGTGCCTGTATCGATGCTCCGCTCACCATCAGCGCCGGTCAGACCGTACTCATCCCGACCGGTCTTGCTATCCATCTGGCCGATCCCGGGTACGCAGCCATGATCTTGCCACGCAGCGGCATGGGGCATAAAAACGGTATCGTATTAGGAAATCTGGTGGGATTAATTGATTCTGATTATCAGGGTCAATTGATGATCTCGACCTGGAATCGCGGCAACAGTGAGTTTACGCTGCAACCCATGGAACGACTGGCACAACTGATTATCGTTCCGGTGTTACAAGTCGGTTTTGAAGTGGTAGAAGAATTTACCGACAGCGAACGCGGCACCGGCGGTTTTGGCAGTACCGGAAAACATTAAACCAAACAGATCTGCCGGCACAGCAGTACCGATACAATAAAAATAATCCCGGTTTGCAGTAAAACGGCCATCTGCCCCTCACGGGGACAGGTGGCCGTTTACATACAACACGAGGTGTATTATTCAGCTTCGACCGTCTCCTGTGTTGCCGGAGGCAAGGCATCGCCTTCAGAAAAATCAAGCTTAATCTGGTCTTTTTCATCCAGATCAACCACCACTTTCCCGCCACTGACCAATTTACCAAACAGCAGTTCATCCGCCAGTGCCTTACGTATCATATTTTGAATCAGACGCGCCATAGGACGTGCCCCCATCAATGGATCAAAACCTTGTTTCGCCAGGAATTTACGCAATTTATCAGTGAAAATCGCATCCACTTTTTTCTCATGCAATTGTTCTTCCAGCTGCATGAGGAATTTATCGACCACACGTAAAATAATTTGCTCATCCAGCGCAGCAAAACTAATAATAGCATCCAGGCGGTTACGGAATTCCGGCGTAAACATCCGCTTGATATCCGCCATTTCATCACCGGCTTCTTTATTATCGGTAAATCCGATGGAACGCTTCTGCAAACTCTCGGCACCCGCATTC
>CAIWPG010000063.1 GCA_903914535.1 uncultured Oxalobacteraceae bacterium | reverse complement strand
GCGCCGGCGTACTAAACAATTAGCTTTTAATGCGCTTAACAATATTACCCCAACCGGGGTGGTTAAGCATATCCGGGATTTAATTGATGGTGTATATAATCCGCAGGCGGCCCGTGCTGAGCTGGATGCAGCTCAGGAGCATGCGCGTTACGAAGTCATGAGTGAAAAACAGGCCAGCAAAGAAATTAAACGATTGGAAAAAGCGATGCTGGATCACGCAAAAAACCTGGAGTTTGAAAAAGCGGCACAGCTACGTGACCAGTTAGCGCAAGTTAAGCTGCATTTATTTGGTGCATCCGGTAATGCAGGAGATAGTGTTTTGTAGTCCGGTCATTACTTTAAAACAGCGGATGTACCGCTGTGTGGTTTAGCAGTATGTCGGGCGGTGCAAAGCGCTCTCCGTAGCATTGCCGTAATTGTTCGGCGCGCGCAGCAAAAACGGCCGGGCCGGTACGGTGGATAAATTCAATGGCGCCTCCGGTGGTGGCGGGAAAGCCGATGCCCATGATAGAACCAAGATTAGCTTCAGGCACGGACATTAATACTCCCTGTTCCAGGCATCGCAGGGTTTCCAGACTCTGGCAATAAAGGATGCGGTCGTGCATGTCGGCAGGAGAAACCGGGGGGCGGGCAGTGTGTCCGAATAAACTGTCCAGTTCTGGCCAAAGCTGTTTGTCGTCGTTGGCTGCGTAGTCGTAGAATCCGGCGCCGCAGGCCCGGCCGCAGCGTTTATGCTCCATGACCATCTGTTCGATAATAGTGCTGGCCGGGTGCGGGGAGTAGGGCTTGCCTTGTGCCGCCAGATCTTGCTGGGTTTGTGTACAGAGCAGGCAGGACAGAGTCAGTGATATTTCATCCTGTGCAGCCAGCGGGCCTATCGGCATTCCTGCATTAAGCGCTGCCTGTTCAACGGTTGCGGCAGGTACGCCTTCGCCCAGCATGGCAATACCTTCGTTGATGAAGGCGGAAAACACCCTGCTGGAAAAAAAACCGCGCGCATCGTTGACGACGATAGCGAATTTACCTATCTGGTGTGCAAAAGCCAGTGCGCAGGATAAGGACCGGCGTGAAGTATTTTTTCCTACGATGAGTTCCAGCAGCTGTATTTTGCTGACGGGTGAAAAAAAATGAATGCCGATAAAACGGGCGGCATCCTGACAGGCGCGGGCCAGATCGCTGATGGGCAGGTTGCAGGTGTTGGACGCCATGATAGCCCCGTCCTTTAAATAGGGACTGGCTTCTTTAAGTACAATGGTTTTCAGCTCACGGTTTTCATATACCGCCTCTATGATTAAATCGCAGTCAGACAATTCGGAGGGGCTGGCGCTGGAGTAAAGCAGTGCTAATTGCTTACTGAGCTGGCTGTGGCTGATATAGCCGCGTTCGTATTTTTTATTGAGCGCACAGACGACGCTGAGCCGCCCTTTTTCTGCCTGCGCCAGATTGACATCTTTTAATAGCGTTTTAATGCCGCTGGCTGTTGTGGCGGTGGCAATGTCTGTTCCCATTTTTCCTGCGCCGACAATGCCGATCTTTTGTACGCGCCAGAAGGTGTCGTGCTGATGGTGATGTTCCAGTTGTGCGCACTGAGCGACGTACCGTGACAGGGTAGCCTGAAGCTCCGCGCCGCTCAGCTTGGGCGGCGTCAGCGGAGAGGTGTTTATCTGGCCGGAAGTGTTTAAAAAGTCAGTCATCGCACTAGTCGTTAATTTTTAACATGAGTCTCAAAAAAACAGTACAAAAACAGCGTAAAACAATACAAAAATAGCACAGCTCAATGCTAATGCGTCCCAGTTAACAATGCAATAGTTTTATGATTCAGCACCGGTTCCGGGGCATTTTTTCGTTATAGCCTGGTTCAGCATATAGTTATCTGGCGTATTTTTTGGGGTTTTAGCGTATCCGGTATGCTGCTGCGGGACTGATAATGCGATTATTTTTTAAAATAAAAGAATAAAATTAGCCCTAAAGTATTTTT
>CAIWPG010000062.1 GCA_903914535.1 uncultured Oxalobacteraceae bacterium | reverse complement strand
TGTCTTCCTCCGGTATTCCGACGCCCTTATCTGCGAATTGCAATACAATACGCATTGCCGTGTTGCGTTCTTGTGGTTTGCATATGATGCTGACCTCGGCATAATTTTCTCCCGGTGTTTTGCCGTAACGTCTGGCATTTTCAAACAGGTTATTGATCAGACGGCTGATTTCAATGGCATTACCCATAATAAACATATTAGGGTCAATGTGGTGCACGATCCGAAGTTCAGGCTGGCGTTGTGCGGTGCTTACCATGTCATCGAGTAAGGAAGACAGATCCAGATTAGAAAACTGTGCGCTGTCCATGGGCTTGGCAAAATCAAGAAACTGATCAATGATGGCATCCATTTGCACGATATCCGATTGCATGCCTGTGCGGGCTTCGTCCGGTAAGTGCGCTAACTCCAGTTCCAGCTGAAGGCGTGCTAAGGGGGTACGCAGGTCATGAGAAATACCCGCCAGAATCAGGGTGCGGTCTGAATCGATACGAACCAGCTCTCGTGCCATCTGGTTAAAACTATGATTAGTTTCACGAATTTCAGCAATGCCTGTTTCCGGTAATGGTTTAAAGTGATGTCCCTGTGCAATCGCACGGGCAGCCTCGCTTAAGCTGGAGAGAGGCTGGTTAATCAGGCGTGAAATGATCATTGCTGCCAGAATCGACATTAATAAAATCAGGGCAGACCAGCTAATCCAGCGCAGGCTGGAAATACTGTCAAAGCGCTCGCGGTCGAGTACCAGCCAGTAGTCATCATCCTCAATCTGAAAACTGACCCAAAATCCGGAAATACCGTTGACTCTCCGTGAAAATAAGGTATCCGGCCCTAATTTTTCCCGGACAATAGCCTGTAATTCCGGCATAAAAGAGGTGTCCGGCGCAGGTTCAATGATATCGGTATCTTCCAGTGAATAGACTCGTATACCATCGTCACTGGCCAGTTCAAACAACAGTTCATTACGCTTTTCGGGGGCAGCATGTATAAGTGCTGCTCTGGTAATGGTTAATACCGATAACAGTTGCGATGATACCTGTTGTGCACGCGGTGTTTGCTCTGCCAGGCGAAAGCTGGCAAACCAGGTGAGCAAACTAATGGTGATTGACGATGTAAGAAAGAAAAATGTACGCCAAAATAAGCCACTTCTGAGCCAGTAAAATTTCTGTGAAGTGAACAGCATTAACGCGGATGCCCTTCAGGAATAAATACATAGCCAAGACCCTAGACCGTTTGAATATAAAGCGGACTGGACGGATCAGGTTCAATGATTTTACGCAGCCGGGATATTTGTACATCCAGACTGCGGTCATAGACTTCATATTCTCGTCCGCGTGCCAGCTCCATGAGCTTTTCTCTGGAGAGTGGCTGCCGTGCATGGCGGGCAAACACTTTTAGTACAGAAAACTCGCCGGTAGTGATGGTGATATTTTCGCCATTTTTCTTTAATGTGCGAGTGCCCAGATCCAGTAAAAAACCACCGAATTCAAAGGTTTGCGGTGTCTCAGACGGGCCTCCCGGAGTTTCTTCGTTACCACGCCGGCGCAGCACGGCGTTAATGCGTGCAACCAGTTCGCGCGGGTTGAATGGTTTGGGAAGGTAGTCGTCTGCCCCCATTTCCAGACCGATAATACGATCGATGTCTTCGCCTTTGGCAGTGAGCATAATAATGGGTGTCGCGTCACCGATGCCGCGCAGCCGCCGGCATATAGATAATCCATCTTCACCGGGCAACATCAGATCCAATACAACCAGATCAAAGCGCTCGCGTTGCCATAGTTTGGTCATCGCAGGGGCATGCTCTGCTGTCATGACGTTAAAATTTTGTTCGGTTAAGTAGCGACGCAGTAATTCACGTAAACGAACATCATCATCCACAACTAAAATTTTGGCCTGGTAAGCAGTGCCGGGAGTGGTGGAGTTTTGAGCAGGAGAAATTTCAGTATTCATTGCAGTATGGTAGCGGTTTTTATTCTGGCCTGTTGATTCTGATGCGTGACATTACAAACTGTTACAGACTTTACCTATTTGAGCTTCATGCGTACAGGGGAGACCCATACAATCAATGTCAGTTGCTCATTTTTATCTATGTGTTTTTTGTAATAACACTGATAATATGTACTGTAAGCAGACGGGCATAATTATTTTTTGTTAATTAGACTTCGGCTATTCTGTACACAATGGCGTACTTTATCTGTTTAACCATTTTCGGTGGGTCTGTTTAGTCAAATGCGACCGTATTATTTATTTATTTTTCCTGCTTTTATGGCCTGCACACCATGCGCCTGGGCCGATAACAGGTATGCGCAATCTGACAATAAATATAGCCAGCAATCAATTTTGGACGGACGTCAGCAGCACCGGGTACAAAAAATGGCAGGCAGAGCTGAATTGTCTTTTAATCAGGAATACGCTAATAAAATGAATGAAGTGCCTGTTGCCGGTATGACTGTCTACGTACGCCCTAAAAGACAACTAAGTGTTGACGAGCGACGTGCGCTGCGTCAACAGATCAATGAAGCCCGTAATATGTACGGCATGCCAAGGCCGTAAATATAAACAGGCCGGTTAAAAACTGAACTGAATAGCAGGACCGGTTGCCCAGTATTCCCCCTCAGTGGCGTGCCCGGCACGTTTGATCATGCCGCGTGCGTGAAAATGCGGATGTGTCACTGATTCTTCAGTACGCAGTATGGGACTGACGCAGCAATCGCTTGTGGCAAATAAAGCGGTCCAGTGTGCCAGATCCTGCTTTAAAAATAAGTTTGCAAGCTCTTGTCTGACATGCACGGCTTCCTCACCACCAGGAACTTGCCCCAGCGTCCAGTGTTTATCCGCCAGATCGGGACGTCCCAGCAGGTCACAACAGCGCACCCAAAACTGATGTTCAAATGCGCCTACTGCCATAAACCGGTTATCACTGGTACGGTATACGTTGTAACAAGGCATGCCACCTGTAAGTGTATTCTCAGAAGACGGCCGTGTTTCTCCACAGTCATTAACCGAAATTAAGGGCATCAGATTGTGGGCAAAGACCGAGTCCGTCATGGAAATATCCACGAACCGGCCTTTGCCGGTTAATTTTGCTGCCAGTAATGCAGCTAATATTCCTTGCGTTGCCGTTTGCGTGCCCCCCAGCATGTCACCTACCTGCAAGTTAGGCAGACACGGAACGCCCTCACTATCGGTATTTTGTGCCAGCATACCGGAAAGGGCGATAAAATTAATGTCGTGTCCGGCCAGTGCTGCCAGCGGTCCCTGCTGACCATAACTGGTAATTGCACACATGACCAGTTTAGGATTACGCTGCTTTAAGACATCCCATCCCAGTCCCAGCCGTTGCATTACGCCGGGACGAAAGCTTTCCATCACAACGTCTGCTGTTTCTGCCAGCGTTAAGAATTGCTCGCGATCTTCAGCCAGCTTAAGATTGAGGCGTAAGCCGGATTTGCCACGATTCATCGCGATAAAAAAATGCGAAATTTCATTCTTTACCGTGCCTAATGTACGTGCAGCATCTCCCGCGCCAGGTTCTTCAATTTTAATGACTTCTGCGCCCATATCCGCCAGATGTGTGGCTGCCAGCGGGCCGGGGAGCAGGCGGGTCAGGTCAAGAATACGTATGCCTGTCAGCGGGAGTTGTGCATCGTTTATCATCGTGGTGTCAGCTTTCCATTTGTTCGTGTAAATTTAACCATTCAGCTTCGCTCTGATCCAATTCTTTTTGAATCGCAGATTGCCGGATAAGCAGGGCTTTTAATTCTTCCTTACGGCTATCGTCGTAAATAGTACCTTCTGCCAGTTTATCGGTAATACCCTGGGCCTGGCTGCTTAGCGTTGCTATCTGTTCATCCAGTCGTTTGATTTGGGTTTCCAGTGTTTTCTTTTGTGCCGGTGTGGTGTTGCTGACTTTGGCTGGTGCAGCCGCAGTCTTATTTACTTGTGCCGCAGGTAACTTGGCAGCTTCCGCAGCGGCCAGTTTGTTTTGCAGTAACCAGTCTTTATAGTCATCTAAATCGCCATCGAATGGTTTTAATTCACCATCAGCGACGATAATGAACTGATCGGTAGTGGCGCGCAGTAAATGACGATCATGTGAGAAAACGAAGTGAAGCCGCTCTGGGCTCACCAGGAGGAAGGTATTCAGAGGGCTCTTAAGGTGC
>CAIWPG010000061.1 GCA_903914535.1 uncultured Oxalobacteraceae bacterium | reverse complement strand
TTAATAGCTCTAGAAATTAAAGAAACTCTAGAATATTCAGTAGCTCTTTTGTGCTCTCTAAATCTTTCTTCTATATCTACGGATTGTCCTATATAAGACTTTCCAAAAGTTTTCTCACCAGTTATTTCATCAAAGCGCAGATTATCCGGCTTCCGTAATGAATGAGTACTTTACGATGCGAGTGGCCTCCAAACTGGGGCTCAATGTCCCTCTTGTTTATCGCCATTACACGCCGGAACCTGTCTACATTATTCAACGTTTTGATCGCTATACGGACCCGGGTGGTCAAACGCAACGACATCATATTATTGATGCGTGCCAACTGCTCGATAAAGACAGATTATTTAAGTATAAAGATGCGTCGATTGCCACATTAAAAGCCGTGATTTCCCGGTGCCGTAACAGAGTGTCGGCGACAACACGGCTATATCAGTGGTTGGTGTTTAACGTTCTTATTGGCAACGAAGATAATCATTTAAAAAATCTTTCCTTCACGGTGAGCCCGCAAGGAATTGATCTGTCTCCGTTCTACGATATATTGAGTACCGGGGTCTATCACACCAGGGCGATCGCGAATGAGCGGGCTGATTGGGATAAAGTAGGTATGGTAATTGCGCTGGGTGATGTTAAGTCCTTTTCTGATGTCACCAGGGCCGCCATTTTACAAGCAGGTGCAGACCTGGGTTTGCGTCCGGCCACTTGCGTACGTGAGCTGGATCGTCAAATTTCGAAGTTGCCCAAGGCATTGGCTCAGATTGAGGCGGAAATCATGAAAGAAAATGCCGCTTTAAACCCAGAGACTGCAAAATTTCTCGCTTCAGAAATTCGTCTTATTGGGGTAATCAAACACATTATTGTTCCCGAGATGATCAATAAGGCATCCGTTCGATAGAATCATCAAAATATTTTCGCACTTCAACTCATCCCTTGCCAGCAGCTAAGGAATTTCAATATGCCCAAACCTGGTTGGATAATCGTGTTGCGCGCCGCCCACTCTCCCTTTCTTTGCCATTGCCGATAGAAGATATGTCCCTGCGAGGCCCCGCAGTAGCTAACTTAATGTTAATTCAATCTCAGCTCTTAAATCATCCACCATAACTTTTTGATTTATAGGGTAATTTTTTGATGGCTTTTGGGTGATTTTTGGTTTTGTTTGATTATTTTGCCGGATTTTTAACCCAGACTGCCAAGTTAACTCAGCCTGCCAAGTTAACCCAGCCTGCCAAGTTAACCCAGCCTGCCAAGTTAACCCAGCCTGCCAAGTTAGTCCGGCACCTGTCTTTCCTCCGTCCGGTAATGCTATATTATTTTCTGTAATTTTATGCGTACAGAGAATGCCTGTGTTACCTTAGACAGCATCTGGTATATTGCCTCAATGAAATTCTTAGTTCAAATTACGTTAAAGTGAAATTTATTAATCATGGTTCTTAGAGATGAAGTAAGCCTGCAAATATTGTATTTGCGCTCCTTACATGTATTCGGCCGCAATGCGATTAAAGCCGATACCATTCTTACTAATCAGGATGCTTCACAAATTCATGCTTCTATTCGCTGGAACCTGCAAATATGGGAGCTGGTTGACCATAGCCGCAATGGTACTTTTATTGACGGTAAGCGCTTGAAGGCTAATGACCGGGTCGCGCTCGCAGTCGGGCAAAAAATCCGGTTCGCCCCCGGTTCGCCACATTGCTGGGTGGTTGAAAATCTTATCCCTCCCATTCCATTATTATTGCCGGTCAATAGCGATGCCCCGGCTATCGAACTGCGTACCTCCCATTTTTTACCTGATGAGTCAGAACCGCAAGCATCCATTCATTGTTCTGCGGATGGTTTTTGGTTATGGCAAAGTGCTACCGATAGTATGATTTTGCAAGATGGCGATGTAGTACATCTGCCGCCAGACAGCTGGCGTTTCTTTAGCGGACAAAAGGGAGTGGATAACGAGGAGACGCGTGAGCATCAATTACCGCATGTATCCCGGGCCAGCTTCAATTTCAACGTCAGTCAGAATGAAGAGCATGTTGTGCTGGCTGTTATAACAGAGGGAAAACAAATTGATTTGGGGGAACGTACCCATCACTATAGTTTGTTAACGCTGGCCAGACAGCGTGTTAATGATGCACTCCGTGGCCTTGATGTCAGTTCTCAGGGCTGGCTCGGGATAGAACAACTTTCCGGCATGCTGGGTGTGGACGCTGCACATTTAAATATGCAATTATTCCGGGCACGCAGCCAGATTGCGCGTCAGTTTCCACTGCGCAGCGATTTGCTTGATGTCGTCGAGCGCCGGCGCGGAGAAGTGCGTTTTGCTGCTATGCCATTTGAAATTATACGTGGTTCGCAACTTGAAACCAGCTTTGATCCGCTATTAACCGTGTAAAAAACGGAACAAGTGATTGTGCAGATAAAGAAGTGTATTTGACGGACTTCTTTTCCAAGAGAAATGCAAAAATACAAAAATAAGAGAAAGGCGACAGGGTCATGTCACTACAAATTACTATTCCGATTGCAGATGCCACATTAGATAGCGCTTTGCAAAATCAGTACCGTTTACTTCATCAACTGGGTGAAGGGGGTAGTGGTTCGGTATTTAAGGCAATTCAAAAAAATACCGGGAAAATTGTAGCGATTAAATTGTTGCACCATGAGGATGTAACAATACAAAAATATGGTCAGCATGACCGGCAAAAAATGGAGCGTATGGTCTTGCGCTTTGAGCGTGAAACCACGTTGTGCGCACAATTACAGCATCCGAATATTGTGAGCCTGCTCGATAAGGGGCAAACAGAAAATGGTCAGTTGTTTGCCGTATTTGAGTTTGTTCCCGGTGAAACCCTGAAAGATTTACTGATCCGGAAAGGTTCACTCAGCGCATCGGAAACCGGTGAATTAATGGGTCAGGTGCTTGATGCACTGGCCTGCGCACATGCCCACGGCATTGTGCACCGCGATTTAAAGCCACACAATATCATGATCAGTGCCACAGGCACGCGTAACCATGTCAAAGTGCTCGATTTCGGTATTGCCGGTATGGTTGCTGAGCGTGACAGAGCCGACTATCACAACCTGACCCTTACGCAGGAATCCATGTGTTCTCCCGCCTATAGTGCGCCGGAACAACTGCGGGGTGAGCCGCCTACGGTAAAGATGGATATCTATGCCTGGGGACTATTGTGTCTGGAATGTCTGACGGGCCAGGCTGCCATTACAGGGCAGACGGTAGCTGAAATTTTTCATAAACAATTGAGTAATATGGAAGTGCCGATGCCTGCGGCGCTGCTGGGGCATCCTCTGGCCGGTTTTTTGCGCAGAGCATTACGAAAAGATCCGCATGAGCGTGCAGCCAGTGCCAGTACGCTGTATAAGGATTTCCGGAAAATCAATCTGGCCAGTTTTGTCGGCAATCTGTCGGAACCGCTTGTACCGGGTGCCAGACTGCCTTTGTCAGAAATAACGCAGGAATGTGTTCCCGGCTGGTTTGGTATGGATTACGAACGTCAGCAAATTACAGTGTTGTGTTGCTCACTGAGTGTCTGTATGCTGAGCACGATTGCCGCTGCCGGTCATGTCAGCAGCGATACCGAAATCGATATGCTGGAAACCCTGCAACGCGACCAGTCCGGCTTGTGTATAGACACAGCGCAGCGCTATGGCGGATATGTGGCTGGTGCTCTTGGTAACAGCCATATGTTTTATTTCGGTTATCCGCAATCGGCAGGCGATGATGCCAGACGTGCGGCACGTACTGCGCTGGAACTGGTGAGCCAGGTGCGCCGCCGGAGTGCTTTGCTTGCAAGTCAGGGTGTCTCGCTCGATATCCGGCTTGGTATCCATACCGGCATGGTGCGTACTATGCCGGGTCATGTCCCGAGTGGAGTTACGCCGAATATTGCCTTACAGCTTGAACGGATGGCTGAATCGGGTGTTGTGCTGGTCAGTCTTCAGGCACGAAAATTACTGGATCAATTTGTCGATTTTGAGCCGGTGCAGTCAGTCAGCCAGACCGACCCGGAAAATGTTAAATTTCCGGCAGGCTGGGTGCCGCATGTTCGTATGGCGGGTGAGTATAAGTCAGAAGCACTATCGCTGTTACAGGGCGGGATAGTGGCACAGGAACTGCAAGGCCGTGAGTCAGAATCTGAACAGTTATGCCAGGCCTGGGAGTTGGTAAAATCAGGATACGGGCAAGCAGTTTTGCTACAGGGAGAGGCCGGTATCGGAAAATCTCGTCTGGCTTCAGGGCTGTGTCATACCGCACGCCGGGAGGGCGCACAATTGCGTGAATGGCGCTGTCTGCCGGAGCATCAGAATAATGCGCTTTATCCTGTACTGGAAATGCTTAAAACCCGTTTGCATTTACATGAAACGAATGATGGCGAGGAAGCAGTCACCCGCTTGCAAGATGCACTTCTGGCAGTGGGTGGTGATATTGCCGCGATTTTACCGATTTTGTGCTCCTGGCTGTCATTGCCGCTGCCACCGGCTTTCCCGGTACAGCAATTTTCACCTGACCGGCAAAAAAACATGTTGTTGTCGGCATTGCAAAGTTTGATTTTTTTGGAAAACGATGCAACTCTTTCAGGGCAGCCCTGCTTACTGATTATTGAAGATTTACATTGGATAGATCAGACCAGTCTGGAATTGCTCACCCAAATGATCAGGGTGAATCCGGATTGCCCGATTATGCTGTTACTGACGGCCCGTCCTAATTTTATTTCTCCATGGCAAGATTCCGTTAGTCTGATCCCGGTTGAACGATTGCCTGATTCAGCAGTACATCAGCTGGTCACCCGGTTATTGGCAGGAAAACAGATAGAAGCGGCATCGCTGGCCCGTCTGTGCGCCCGCACCGATGGCGTTCCCTTGTTTGTTGAAGAGTTGACGCGAATGCTGATCGATGATCTGTTACTGGTTGAGCATGATGGTGTTTACCGGCTCGACAGCCATTTTGACAGCAGCGATATACCGGTTACCTTGCGTGATTTGCTGAGTGCCCGTTTAGCGCGGCTTGGTTCTGCTAAAGATACTGCCCAACTGGCAGCAGCTATCGGGCGTGAGTTTGATTACAACTTACTGGCCGAAGTGGCTCTGGTGGATGAGGGTGAACTACAGAACGATCTTGAGCAATTACTGGCCGCAGATCTGGTGTATCTCCAGCGTCGTGTGCAGGGCGACAGTTATATTTTCCGTCATGCCCTGATCCGGGATGCCGCTTATGATGCGATGTCGCCCACGATCCGGGAGAGAACACATGCACGTATTGCACAGCATCTTGAAACCGGATCGCCAGCGGAAATTGAAGCCAATTTATCGCAACTGGCACGTCACTTTGCTTTTGCAAGCGATTTCGGACGGGCAGTTCATTACGGTTCGCGGGAAGCGCTGATTTTACTTCAGCGCGCTTTGCATCATGATGCCATCATCTTGTGCGCAATGGTGCAGTATTGGATATCCCGTTTGCCGGATAACGCACAAAGACAGGCAGAAATCGGTATTGGTCAAATACTCACCAATGCCCTGATGTCTAAATACGGCTGGGCTGATGAACGTGTCAGACACAGTGCGGAACATACGTTGCAACTACTCGAAGATATTGAAGAAGAACAGAGATCGGTGCCTGTTTTATGGGGGCTGGCGATTTACCATCTTGTTGCCAGTCACCGTGATGCCGTCCGGACGCTGACTGCTCAGTTACTCATTCTTTCCGGAAAATCGGACGACAGCGGATTACATGTCGCATGTCACACCATAAACGGCATAGGGTGTTGGGTTGATGGTGAATATCTCCGTGCAAAACAGTCTTTTGAGCAGGTATTAGCACACTACGATCCCGTTCAGCATGCGCATCATGGCTTTGAATTTGGCATAGATTCCCGTATATGGGCGATGGCCGGCATGGCGACTGTAGGGTGGTTTCTCGATACGGACGGTTCTGCCGCACTGGCACAGGCGCGTGAGGCAGTGGCACATGCCCGGGTTCTTAATCATGTTCCGTCAACAGGTCTGGCGCTGATGTATCTGGCGTACGTTCATCAGTATGAAGGTGATCGTGACGGTACACTTGCGGTCAGCACTGAATTGCTTGAACTGTCAAAAAAATATGAATTGCCTGCGGTAGAAGGATATGCAACGATTCTACATTGCTGGGCAAGTGATAATTTGCAGCTGGCCGATCTGGTGCTGCAAGGGTTAAAAAATATTGGTTGCATGCTGGGTCTTCCTTATATGTCTTCGCTGGCAGCCGGGATTGAAGCACATCGCGGCAATTACACCGAAGCACTGGCGCGTATTGAAGTCAGTCTGAGCTTGTGTGATGAAATCAACGAAGCCTATTACAAGCCCGAATTGTTGCGGCGACGCGCAATGTATCGCACCAGAATTTCCCCCGCTGATTGTCAGTTAAGCCGGGACGATCTGCAACTGGCGATATCGCTGGCGCAGGTGCATGGCATGAAGCGCAGTGTGCAGGGCGCTATAGGAGAATTAGAACAAATATGTGGGTTGTGAAATACCAGAGTTATGGCGGAAGATTTGAAATAGTCAGGATGATGATGTAAGGCTGGGATGTAAATGCAGGTTGAGATGAGATTTTATGCCGGGATTCTGTCCCGGCCTGCGATTCCATTTCAGCCTGGCTGACGGTGTAGGCAGGGACGTTGTAGGCCGGGATGCTAATCCCGGCAATCAGGCAGTTGCTTTATAAAGTAGAACTAAAACTTCGATTTTAATTTACAAATAAGGTCTAACAATGAAATACAAATCACCCCCATCGGTTTACGATACTTTTCTTACTTGCAGGAGCATGATCATTCGTGCCATTTCTCTGGCGTGGAAAAGCCCTGCATATAACGAAGAATTTAAAGAGAATCCCAAGCTCTTTTTAAAGAAAGAATTCGATTACACTTTTCCTTACGATATGGTTCTGAAAGTTCAGGAAAGTACGTCGGTATGGAAGCCTGAATTGGTCGGATGCTGGATTGTGGAGCGTCAGAATAAACTGAGACTGGTTTTGCCGCCAAAACCAGAAGCGGGAGAAGAGGCCATTGCTTTGGCTTCTTACATCGCAAGCAATCTCACTTTCCTTACTCCATTAGACAATCAGGAGGTCTGAACATGCCTTATTCAAATCAATTTCCAAGCTACGAATCCTTACTTGAATTTCAGGAAGTTTATGTACGTGCGATTGCACTTTCATGGAAGGATGAACAGTTTAAAGAAGCATTTCTGGCAAATCCGAATAAGGCTTTGGAAAATTATTTTCTTTATCGTCATCCGTGGACAATTGACCTGACGGTAGTGCTGCCATCAAGTGAGTATGGTTGGGACAAAGAAAAACGCAAGTGGAATCTGCCTCAAAATATGATGTCTGTCGGTGTTCCTGTAAAACCTGCCGCTGATGAAGAATGTGTTGCTCTGGCAGCTTATAGCGATGCCGGGCCAACCAATTTATTTACCTGCTGCTAGGAATTTCAGGATTAAGCTCCCTTCTTTTTGTCATTGAAAAAGGAGGGAGTTTTTCCGGGCGATGAAGATGAATAATGTAGTAGCAGCGACAGATCAGGCTGAAACACTATTGCACAAATCCTAAACATTAAAGATAACTGACAATTCATGCATCTTTCTAACCACGACCAAATCCCCCGGTTTAAAGCAGGTCTGCATGTGCAAATCCTTGCCTCTGACCGTTTACTCATTGTTCAGGAACACCAGCGGCGGATTATTACAGACTCCGCGATGGCTGCAGTGGCGCAGGTAGTCAATGGTTGTCGTTGTATAAAAGAGATACTCGAGGCATTAGCACCTGGTTTTCCCCCTGATACCGTTCTGATGGCACTGCAACTGCTGACGGATAAAGGCGTGATTTGCGATCTGAATGAAGGCGCTGAGTATACGCAGCCCGCGCTGGCATTTTGGGAAACCATGGGAGGCAACGGCGTATCTGCACTTGATAATTTAGGCAAGCGTAATGTAGCACTGGAAAGTATCGCAGGATTGCGTGTCGATAAGCTTGCCGGTATTCTGACTGCAAGTGGAATTAACGTAGCTGATGAAGTAAACGCAGGATTAAAAATCGTCCTGACCGATGATTACTTACGGCCTGAATTGTCTGATATTAGTGCCAGGGCAGCGATGAGCGGTGTTGCGCTTCTCCTGGTAAAATTGTCCGGAATTTCTCCTGTTATCGGGCCCTTGATTCATCCGCAATACGGTAGCTGTCTCACTTGTCTGCAATTCTGGACGCGCATCAGCCATCCTGTAGAACATTACTTATCGCGTAGTATGGATAACACGCCATTTCATTTGCCGCTGGCGCTTGATAATGCCGGAGAATATGCCGTTTACGGTCTGGTCGCCACGTGCATTGCATCGCTGCTGGCACTTCAGGAAGATCGTATTCCCTTAAAAGACGGCTTACTCAGACTTGATTTAAAAAGCCTGCAATCCACGCGCCATCAGTTAGTCAGACGGCCTCAATGTCCTTGCTGTGGTAATGCGGACTGGATGCGGGAGCAAGCGAACACCGTTCCCCGGATACAGTCTGTTTCTGACTTGCTATGTAATGATGGCGGCTACCGTCAGCGCGATCCGCAGCAAACATTCGGCAAATATAAACACCTGATCAGTCCGGTGTGCGGCCCGATCTCTTATTTACACACGATGCCACGGCGTCATGCCGGTATGCGTAAAGTGTATGTGGCCGGTTACATGGTATGTCCGCAAGAGACGCCGCGGGGCAACAGTTTTGATAAAATTTGCGCAGGTAAAGGACAAACCGATGAGCAGGCACGTGCCAGTGCCTTGTGCGAGGCTCTGGAGCGTTTCAGCGGGGTGTATCAGGGCGATGAGTCTTGTGTGCGTGCCAGTCTGGCTGAGCTGAAAGCGCAAAGCGGGTCGGGTGTCGCTGTGATTGATTTTAATTCTTTACAGCATTTCAGTGCGATGCAATTTGAGATGCGTGATGTTATTAATCAAAGCACCGGTGACCGGCGGCGTCAGGTACCGCAACGCTGTACTGCAGAAGTGCAAATTGACTGGACTCCGGCATGGTCACTGATCACAGGTAAAAAACATTATGTACCGCTGAATTATTGTTATGCCGAAGCTCCCTTATCCGGCGGTGCAGAATATGGTATCCATAATCCGAACGGCTCAGCGGCGGGTAATTGTCTGGAAGAAGCGGTATTGCAAGGTTTTCTTGAATTAGTCGAGCGTGATGCTACCGCGATCTGGTGGTATAACCGCATCAGCTTGCCGGGAATAGATTTAAGCAGTTTTGGTGATCCGTATTTTGAGCGTTTATTGTGCGAATATGCCAGCCTGGGCTGGGAGTGCCGGGTGCTGGATTTAAGCCATGATCTGGGCATCAGCGTCTGTGCAGCAGTGGCACATCGTGCAGAGGGAAATCGCTGGGCAATTGGTTTTGGCTGCCATCTGAGTGCCCATCTGGCCGTCCAAAGGGCACTGACCGAAGTCAATCAATTATTCGATCCTGACGGCCCCGGTCCGGCACCCTGGAATCAGGATAAACTGACCGATACTGCATTTTTATTTCCCGACACAGGACAAAAGCCCCGTCATGCCGGCGACATGCCCAGTGTCGGCGGTATTGATCTGCAAGCCGATATTGCGCATTGCCTGGCGCTGCTAAAGGCACGTGATATGGATATGCTGGTCATCAATAAAACACGTCCCGATATCGGGCTGAATGTAGTACAGGTTATTGTGCCGCAATTGCGGCATTTCTGGCCCCGTTTTGGGGCAGGGCGCTTATATTCTGTGCCGGTGGCACAAGGTTGGTTAGCGCAGCCCACACCGGAGGCTGCGCTGAATCCTACTCCCTTGTTCCTTTGATTTCGGGCGGTAAATTGCATTTATCGCTTATTGTGTCAGGATAAACAGAGGGAGTTTCCGGCGGCATCACCGGTTGAACGTAACAATAAGCGTGCCTCCCTGAAAGTTTCCGGGTAATCGTACCGGGTATGCATTTCCGCCGTCCTGGACGGTACCTTTGCGTGCCGGACCAGTGCATACGGCGTTCAGTCCGTTATTTCCTGCCATTGTGACTGTAATGTTGGCCGCAGTGATTCCGTTTAAAGTGCAGGGCCAGTTTGTGTTGCCGTCAACTACGTTTGCCATGATATGTTTTCCTTTATTGTGATTACGTATCGTTATTGCAAATATTTAACTTAAACTTATCTTAAAAAACTTTGCAAACGGAGCACCTGCCCCGTCCTGAACAGCCTTAATTTCCTGATAAAAAGCCGTTCAGGACAGAGAAATCGCTGGTATTGAGTGTGGTTTGTGACTGAATAGGTAAAGGAGCTAAGGCCGTATTGGGCGGATAAATCGTCATGCCAGTCTGGCTTCCTGTATCCCATCCAAAATTGATTTGATAAGTGACTTCGCGCGTACTGTCGGCGGACAAGTCAATCAAAATACACTGGCTGTCTGATATCTCCATAACGTCTCCGGCATTAACTGGTGCAATAGAAAACATCAGCATGACTTTTTCAAGAGGCGTGATCGTATCCTGCATCTGGCCGTAAAGCGTAAAAGCACAGGTGGGACAGGCAACGGAAGACTGTGTCTGGGATATCCCGCAAGTGAACTGGGTTGTGGTCTTGTTATAAATATCAATACCGGCCGGAGAGCTGCCATCGCTGGTCACACTTCCGGTTCCTTTTGTACTCGTGATCGTGAAACGGTCTCCCGTCGCAATGGCATAACTGTTATTGATATTGATCGTCTGTGTGTTTTGAATGGATGAAAAAGAAGAATATGCCTGATAAGTATCATTCCAGACTATCTGAGTAGTCAGGCCATAGTCCAGCGTCTTTTGCCATACCAGCGGAACGCCATTATATGGTCCCTGAACGGCCTTAAAACTAAACAGACTGTAGTAAGAGTCTGATAAGCACTCCACGGTATTCTGATCCATAGAAATAGTGATGGCATACGATGAATTCATACGATTTTTATGAGAAACATCCAGACCGGATGTTCAGAGTGCATAGCCCCGATACACAGCTTTACACATTGTTGCTGTGTATCGGGAGCAGCAGGTCTGAAATCGATTTATCGATTTATTTTGATGCCAGCATCATGGAGAGCTTAACGGAAGAGGCATTGGACTGAACCAGTAATGGTTGCATGGCTGTTTTTGGCGGATAAATTGCCATGCCTGGCTGTCCACCGGTGCTCCAGCCGGAGTTGAGTCCATAACTTACTGTGCGTGAATTAATATTGGTCAGATCGACCATAATACCCTGACTGAATGACGTCATAATTACCGCACCTGTGTTAACCGGATTAGTGGCAAACATCAGCATAACTTGTTCGATAGGGACGATGATATCGTCCATTTGACCGAACAGGCTAAAGGCACACATCGGATTGGATTGTCCGGATGAATTCAGTTGTGCGATACCTGCACTGAATGCTTTGTTGGTGTTGTTGTAAATTTCAACGCCTATCGGGGAGTTGCCATCGGTAGTGATAGCACCGGTACCGCTTGGGCCGTTAATAGTGAACATGTCGCCCAGATTGACCGGGTAAGTGCTGCTGGCGACGATAGTAGCTCCGCTCTGAACCTGTGTGCTCGATGAGTAAGCCTGGTATTGCTCTGTCCATGTAATGGCCGTATTCAGAGCGAATTGATTGGTTTGAAACCAGACCAGCGGTGCGCCGTTTGACGGGCCCTGAACTGCTTTGAATGCATAAAGGCTGAAACCGGCACCCAATAAAGAGTCAACGGTATTTTGGTCCATGCTGATATTGATGCCGTATGGTGTACTCATAATATTTCCCCTGTTTAAAGTCGAAAAGTTAAAGTTTGAATCGCCATTGTCAGTTCACGTAGCGGTTAATTTTTGTGGCCGCAAAGAAACTATAAGCAAATACACCCGTGACTACAATTACACTCAATAACCCTTCATAACATCGTATAACGTGCTAACTTTAAACAGAGTTAATGCAATATCATGATGCAACTGAAGATCAATTTTCAGTCATATCAAAGTAAACGCTCTCCTGAACCGGTTTAATGAAACGCCAGCATCCTGGAGAGTTTAATGGATGATGTGTAGGATTGAATCAGTAATGGTTGCATGGCTGTCTTGGGCGGATAAATTGCCATGCCTGGCTGACCGCCGGTACTCCAGCCGGTGTGGAGTCCGTAACTCACTGTGCGTGAATTAATGTTGGTCAGGTTAACTATAATGCCCTGGCTGAATGAATTCGTAATCACTGCTCCTGTATTGACCGGGTTAGCAGAAAACATCAGCATGATGTGTTCAACAGGGATGACGATATCGTCCATTTGGCCAAACAGGGTAAAGGCGCATGTCGGGCTGGATTTTCCGGATGAGTTCAGTTGCGTTATACCGGCGCTGAGTGTTTTGTTGGTATTGTTGTAAATTTCAACGCCTACCGGAGAGTTACCGTCGGTATCAATGTCACCGGCACCGTCGGGCCCGTTAATGGTGAGCATGTCGCCCATATTAACCGGGTAAGTATGACCGGCAACGATAGTCGCTCCGCTCTGAATCTGAGTGCCGGATGAATAGGCCTGATATTGTTTTGTCCAGGTGATCTCCGTATTCAGTGTGAGTTGCCGGGTCTGGAACCAGACCAGCGGCGTGCCGTTTGACGGCCCCTGAACTGCTTTGAATGCACAAAGACTGCAATCGGCCGCTAATAAAGAATCAACGGTATTTTGATCCATGTTGATAGTGATGCCATATGGTGTGTTCATCGTATTTCTTTATTAAAGTCGAAAGATTAAAGGGTGAATCGCTATCGTCAGTTTACTTAGTAGCTAATTTCTATAAAAAAAGAAAACTATAAGTAAATACATCTGCAACCACAATCACACTTAATAACTTTTCATAACACTTCATAACACGTCATAACACACCAACTCTGAAGAGGGGGAATCCGGGCGGCCCCTCTCCTTTTTACTACCGGATAAATGGTGCCTTTAAGAACCAATCAGGGCTTAAAGGCCTCATGTAACTCTGCTTAACCCTGGTCACCGCCACCGACAGGAAGGATGGTTCCTGTGATGTAGGATGATTCATCGGATGCCATAAATAAAATAGCATGAACCTGTTCATTTATCGTACCGTAGCGATGCATCAGGCTGGAGTCGATAGTCTGATCAACAATACCCTGATACCAGATTTCCTCCTGCGGGCTTAATTTTTGCGTATTACGCGGGATTTTTCTCGGAGGTGCACTGGTGCCGCCGGTAGCCACTGCATTGACGCGGATGCCATCGGCAGCATGTTCCATCGCCAGACTGGCTGTCATCGCATTGACACCACCTTTTGCCGCAGCGTAGGGAATGCGATAAATACTTCGCGTGGCAATGGACGATACATTGACAATCACACCTTTCTGGCGTTTTATCATGCCCGGTAATATGGCATGGCAACACCATAAAGCCGGAAAAAGAGAGCGACGAATTTCTGCTTCGATTTGTGCTTCTTCGTACTCCTGATATGGCTTGGCCCAAATGGTACCGCCGACATTATTGATCAGAATATCGACGTGTCCAAATTGAGCAATCGCTGCTGCAACCATGGTATTAGCACCGGAGAACGTTTCCAGATCAACGTTGCTGATAAGTGTTTCTGCACCCAGTCCGGTAACTTCGTCGGCGACTGACTGGATCAGGTCGGAGCGGTCCGCTAATACCAGGCGGCCACCCTCTGCGGCAATAGCCAGTGCCACGCTGCGGCCAATACCTTGTGCTGCACCGGTAACAATCACGACTTTGTTTTTAAATCTGCATGTATTATGCATAATCAGGCTCCGCTGCTGGCTGAGAATTTTTCATAATGGAAGCCGGCTGGTTTAACGCCTGCCTCATTCAGCCAGTTTTTTACCGCATCAACCATGGCTGTCGGGCCGCACAAATACATATCGACATCACCGGCATTCAGCCATTCTGTTTCTATGTGTTGGGTTACATAGCCTTTGCGCGGATGACTGCTGCCGGTTGCGGCAACACAGGTACGGTAAGTAAATTGCGGATGTTGTGCTGCAATTGCATCAAGCTGCTCCAGTGCGGTCAGATCAGTATCGTTTGTGACACCAAACACCAGACGGACAGGCTGGCTAAAGCCGGTTTTTGCCAATACATCTGACATAGAAAGAAAAGGCGCAATGCCGGTGCCCCCTGCCAGCATGAGTATCGGGCGCTTAACTTCACGCAAATAAAAACTGCCATAGGGACCGGAAAAGCGCATCTCCTGGCCGATGTGTACCTGTTTGCTGAGAAATTCACTCATGCGGCCATTAGGGACATTACGCACTACAAAAGAAACCTGTTCCGTGCCGGGAGGGGAGCTGAAAGAGTACGAGCGTGTCAGTGTGGTACCGGGAATGCTGACATTGACGTATTGACCCGATAAAAAATCCAATGCGGCAGGCTGATGCAGTCTGATAGAAAAATGAATGGTCGATTCGGATACTGCCTGTACTTTTTCGATTGTGCCGGTAAAATCGGCGGCTGCTATTTTGCATGAGGAAGATGTTGCCGGAATCTGCACAACACAATCGGATTTAGGTTTCATCTGACATCCCAGGATATATCCCAGTGCGGCATCTTCCTGAGTCAGTGCATCGTCGATATAGCCGGATTCCGGCATATCGAATTGCCCCGACTCACAAAAGCAACGGCAAGTACCACATGCACCGTCACGACAATCCAATGGGATATTTACCTGCTGGCGGTAAGCGGCATCGGTTAATTTTTCATTCTCATTGCATGAAATGAAGCGGGTGATGCCATCTTCGAATTGCAGTGCGATGTTGTAGCTCATCGACTTTTCTCCTGAATTTAAAAAACAAAATGATTAATGCGCTCAGATCGCAGGATCACGGGATCACAGAATCTGGCGCTCTTAATCAACTATATCTATTTGAATTTATTTGATTAAATGTGATAAATGTCGATCACCTGATTGATGTAATCATTTTTCAAAACAACATATTTGTTCAGGATTTTCGGGGTGACTCCGGAAAAATCGATGACATACCGCGACATACCAAAATAACTGTAATTGGTTTTGTAGCGATGGCTGAGCGTTTGCCAGTTAAAGCGCACTGTGCAGACATCGCCATCCTGTTTTTCCAACTCGATATTGGCGATATTGTGGCTGGTACGCGTATCCGGTATAGTGGCGCTGGAACGTTCGGTCTTGATACGGAATACCCTATCCTCCAGACCATGACGGGTCGGATAAAAGATCAGTGAGATTTCGCGTTGCGGGTCGGTAATCAGCGTGTCATCATCATCCCAGGACGGCATCCAGAACTGCGCCTGCTCGTCGTAGCACGTCAGCCATTCATCCCATTGTTCATCATCAAGCAAGCGGCTTTCACGGTATAGAAACTGGCTGATTTTTTGCATGCAAATAGTCGTCATTTTTATGCTCCTTCCTGTGCTTGCGGCAGGTGTTGTAATGGTTGCTGCGATGCCTGTTTTTCTTCTTTATTCAGTGCTTTTTTCATCACATCCAGCCAATAGCGATGCTGTATCGTGTACAAGCCTTCATCCTCGGTTTTAACACCGCTCATGACAGGTTTCAGGCCGATTTCTTTTGCAGCTTCATCCGCTCCCTCAATCCAATGTTCAGAGCCACGGCACATATCATTCCATTCCAGCGAAATGCCGGCAAAGCCTTCCTGACAGGCACGGAACTCTTCCAGATCATCCGGTGTTGCCATGCCACTGGCATTGAAAAAATCTTCGTATTGACGAATGCGGTGCGCACGATCTTCATCCGCCTCGCCTTTGGGAGCGATGCAATAAATAGTGACTTCGGTTTTGTTGACAGAAATAGGACGCAATAAGCGAATTTGCGAGCCGAACTGATCCATCAGGTAAACATTCGGATACAAACACAAATTACGTGAACGTCCTACCATCCAATCTGCGGTCGCCTGTCCAAATTTGCTGACATATTCGTTGTGATGCAGATAGTTAGGGCGATCCGCCGGGTTAGCCCATTGCGACCACAATACCAGGTGCCCATGTTCGAATGCATAAAAACCACCGCCTTGTTTGCCCCATTTGCCGGCATCCATTGCGCGGATATTATCGGCGCGCAGCGCTTCCTGCTCTTTGCGGTGGCTGGTTGTTGCCGCGTAGTTCCAGTGCACAGCGGAGACGTGATAGCCATCAGCTCCGTTTTCAGCCTGTAGTTTCCAGTTGCCTTCAAATGTATAGGTGGATGCGCCGCGCAATACTTCCAGTCCGTTAGCTGATTGATTCACAATCATGTCGATAATTTTACCGGCTTCGCCCAAAAATTCGGATAATGGCAATACATCGTCATTCAGACTGCCGAATAAAAAGCCTTTATAGCTTTCAAAACGCGGCACTTTTTTCAGGTCATGCGAGCCTTTTTTATTAAAGGATTCCGGATAACCGGCATCCTCAGGATCTTTGACTTTTAACAGTTTGCCGCTATTGTTGAATGTCCAGCCGTGAAAAGGGCAGGTGTAGGTCGCCTTATTGCCGCGCTTATGACGACACAGCATAGCGCCGCGATGACTACAGGAATTGATGAATGCATTCAATTCACCCTGACGATTGCGCGCAATAAAAATCGGCTGGCGACCAAGATGGGTGGAGTAAAAATCGTTATTGTCAGGAATTTGACTTTCGTGCGCCAGATAAATCCAGTTCCCTTCAAAAATATGCTTCATTTCTAATTCAAATAAAGCTTCATCAGTAAAAGCGCTGCGGTGCAAACGATAGTCGCCTTTTTCTTTATCTTCGATCAGATACTCGCTCATGCTTTTCAGTTTGGGCGTATTGTCAGGGTGAATCGGGATCATGCTTGTCTCTCTTTGTCTAAGCAAAGTGGCACATTGTTTATATGTGTCCCCCCGCTTTATTAATAATGGAATTATGCTGTTACGCGGATAAGTTCAACTCAGGTCGCGGGTGTCGCCGGTATGCTGGCTGACATCGCATCTACACTTTTATTCATATTTATTTTGTATAATTAGACGGGAAGATGCACGATATCTTGTCGGATAAGGGGTGTCCAACACTGTTTTGGTATTGTTTTTATACTTTTTAGGTATTAAATGGAATTACGTCACTTACGCTACTTTGTTGCGGTTGCAGAAGAAAAAAATTTTACGCGGGCCTCGGAACGTTTGTGCATTGCGCAGCCGCCGCTGAGTCGTCAGATACAGCAATTAGAAGAAGAATTGGGTGTTGCCCTGTTTGAAAAAGGCTCGCGTCCGGTACGTATGACCGCAGCCGGGAAGTTCTTTTTTGCACATGCGCAAAAATTGCTGGGCAAAGCAGCCGATTTAAAATCCATGACGCAGCGTGTCGGCAAAATTGAACGAAATTTATCTATCGGCTTTGTTGCCTCCACCCTGTATGGCATGCTGCCGAAAATTATCCGGCTGTTCCGGGCTCAGCATAAGGATGTCGCGATCAGTCTGCATGAAATGACCAGCATGGAGCAAATCAATGCGTTAAAGGAAGGAACTATCGACGTCGGGTTTGGCCGTATCAAACATGAAGATCCCAATATCCGGCGCATTATCCTGCGTGAAGAGCGTCTTGTTCTTGCCGTGCCGGTAGATCATTCTCTGGCAAACTCTTCCGGAGTCGTTAAACTGCAAGACCTGATAGCGGAGCGGCTGATTGTCTTCCCCCGGACCCCAGGCCCCAGTTTTGCCGACCAGGTTCTGGCTGCTTTCACAGAACAAGGCCTGTACCCGGAAAACATCGCAGAAGTGCGCGAACTGCATGTTGCGATTGGATTAGTTGCAGCAGGAGAGGGTATAGCAATTGTTCCTGCCAGCGTGAAAGGTATGCGGAGAGCCGATTTGCATTATCTCGAACTGGATGAAAGACATGTGGTTTCACCTGTTATTTTCAGTGCCCGTATGCTGGATAAGTCAGAAGAGTTAATCGACCTTTTGCAACTGACTTACGATATTTACGACGCTGAAAACATCCCTTACACTAAGGAAGTTTTGTAAATAGGCCTTGCAGACTTATTTTATAGGTTTTCTGCTGCCGGGGCAGGTGTTAAAGACCGGTTCCTTATACTAATTCAATGAAAGTTGACATTTTATAAGTAGTAGATGATTATTTCGTAGAAATAACTGTTAAGCTCAGTATGTAGATGTGAATGCGTCTGTGTCTGGCAGTGTGAAGTGAGTGTAATCGGATTATTGGAGCTCGCCGGTCTGGCGGGCGGTTGATTGATAGTTACTAGGAGTTTTCCCATGAGTAAAGAAGTCGTTGTTCTAAGCGCAGCCCGTTCCGCCATTGGTGCATTTGGTGGTTCTCTCTCTAATCTGGAACCGGCAGAGTTGGCTGGTATCGTCATGAAAGAAGCCATTGCCCGTTCTGGCGTAGATCCGCAACTGATCGGTAACGCTGTAGTGGGTAACTGCATTCCAACTGATTCACGTTACGCTTACGTCTCCCGCGTTGCCTCGATTCAGGCCGGTTTGCCGATGGACTCTATCGCCATGCAAGTAAGCCGTTTGTGTTCTTCCGGCTTGCAAGGTATCGTGACTGCGGCACAAAACATTATGCTTGGCGATTTTGAATATGGTATCGGCGGTGGTGTTGAAGTGATGTCGCGCGGCGGTTACCTGATGCCGGCACTGCGTAGCGGTGCACGTATGGGTGACACTAAAGCGATTGATATGATGGTGGCTGTACTGACTGATCCGTTTGGCGTCGGCCATATGGGTATCACCGCAGAAAACCTCGCCACAAAATGGAACATCTCCCGCGAAGAGCAAGATGCGTTTGCCGTTGAATCCCAACGTCGCGCCGCAGTAGCCGTTGCCGAAGGCCGCTTCAAATCCCAGATCGTGCCTGTCGTTCAGCAAACACGTAAGGGTGAAGTTGTTTTTGATACCGATGAATACGTCAAAGCAAATACCACACTGGAATCACTGGCTAAGATGAAGCCAGCCTTCAAAAAAGACGGTACCGTTACTGCCGGTAATGCTTCCGGTATCAATGACGGCGCTGCCTTCTTCGTATTGGCTGCTGCTGATGCGGCTGCCAAAGCGGGTCAGACACCGATTGCACGTATCGTTTCCTACGCTATTGCCGGTGTGCCAAATGAAATTATGGGCGAAGGCCCGATCCCTGCAACCAAATTAGCACTCAAAAAAGCCGGTTTGCGCATTGATCAGATGGACGTTATCGAAGCCAATGAAGCCTTTGCCGCTCAGGCGATTGCTGTTAACAAAGGCCTGGAACTTGATCCGGCTAAAACCAACCCGAACGGCGGCGCCATTGCCCTGGGTCATCCGGTAGGCTGCTCCGGCGCATTCATCGCCACCAAAGCGGTTTATGAACTGCAACGTACCGGCGGTAAATACGCATTAGCAACAATGTGTATCGGCGGCGGCCAAGGTATTGCCGTGATTTTTGAACGTCTGTAATCAAAAAAGTGTAAGCAGTAGGGATTGACGTAGGCCGGGTTGATAAACCCGGCCCACATGATCAACTCATCAGCAATACAAGCACAGCGCCGGAAAAGGGATCAGCCCTTTTCCGGCGTTTTTTTAACTTGTCGCCTTCAATTAAATTGCTTTAAATCAACGCAAGTGATAGCAATAACAGCATATTTGGTATGGAGTTATGTTACAGTTTGATGACAATTGCTTTTTGGTAAGTACTTTCAATTTATTAATTAATCCACTCATTTCTACTGCATAAAGGGTCATTTGGGGGTTTTTGCGCATATAAGGGTTTTTAACGATGTCTTTAAATCAATTATCCGGTCTTACCATTGCTAAAAAATTATGGCTGCTTGCCATTAGCACCTTATTAGGCATAGGCATATTAATCGCCATCTTACTTGTCTCGGAACGTAATCTGATTGTGCAGGAGCGTGAGCGCGGGATAAACCAGGCAGTAGAAATAGCAGAAAGTTTTGTACAGTATTATCAGCATCTTGCCAGTATTGGCAAAATGTCGGATGCAGATGCGCGGCATGATGCCAAAGAAGCGATCCGGGCATTGCGCTATGCCGGTCAGGAGTACTTCGCTATTTATGATTTGGACGGACATATTGTGATGCATCCTATTGATGCAACGCTGGAAGGTAAAGACCAGTCGAATCTGAAAGATGCCAACGGCAAGCCTATCATGGCCGAATTTATTCATACCGCAAGTGCATCCCAGGCCGGATTCGTTTCCTATGTCTGGCCTAAACCCGGAAGTACGGTTGCATCCCCAAAAACAGCCTACGTCAAATTATTTGCACCATGGGGCTGGATTATTTCTTCCGGTGTTTACATGGATTCGGTTCAGGCTACCTTTATTGACCGGGCGGGCGAATTTTTGTTTGGTGCGGTAGTGCTGGCAGCCTTATTAAGCGCTATTTGTCTGGTGATAGGCCGCAGTATTTCACGTCCGTTAAACACCGCTATCGGTATTGCGCACACAGTCGCTTCGGGCGATTTAACCAGCCGTATTGAGGTGCAGGGTCAGGATGAGGTCGGGCAGTTATTGCAATCACTCAAAGGAATGAACGCCAGTTTGCTGAATATCGTCGGCCAGGTCAGTACCGGCACCGAAGCGATTGCGGCGGCATCCAGCCAGATTGCTACCGGCAATCATGATCTGTCGGCGCGTACCGAGCAACAAGCCGCCTCATTAGAAGAAACAGCATCTTCCATGCAAGAGCTGACAAGCACGGTAAAACAAAATGCAGAGCACTCACATCAGGCCAATCTGCTGGCGGTCACCGCCTCAGAAGTCGCAGTAAAAGGCGGTGCCGTTGTTGCGCAAGCAGTGAATACCATGGGGCTGATTCACGATTCTGCCAGAAAAATTGTCGATATTATCGGTGTGATCGACGGTATCGCATTTCAAACCAATATTCTGGCCTTAAATGCCGCCGTAGAGGCCGCGCGTGCCGGTGAGCAGGGGCGTGGCTTTGCTGTGGTGGCTTCGGAAGTAAGAACACTGGCGCAACGTTCTGCGTCAGCAGCCAGAGAAATTAAAGCACTGATTAGTGATTCAGTAGAAAAAATCAACCTCAGCTGCCTTCAGGTCAATCAGGCCGGCAGCACCATGGAAGAGATAGTCACCAGCGTAAAACGCGTCACCGACATCATGGAGCAAATCACCTACGCCAGCAGTGAGCAAAGCATAGGCATAGATCAGATCAATCAGGCCATCAGCCAAATGGATATCGTCACTCAGCAAAATGCCATCCTGGTAGAAAACGCCGCCACAGCCGCCGCCTCCCTGCAAGAGCAGGCCAGCAACCTGGCGTACGTAGTGAGTGTATTCAAACTGGACAACAACGGCGGCAATATCCGCAGCATCAGTAACGTCCGCCAGATCAGCAACAGTAGGCTGGGTTAATAAACCCGGCCTACAGCCGCCAGACGGTATGCCCGGCTGCTGTGATGGCTTTTTCGCTGAACAGGGATTTGATGTCGCCGAATACGCCGTTGGGTTTTAGTTTGCTGAGCAGGGTGTCCAGCGGGACTGTACGGAATTCGTTGTGAGAAACGGCTACGATCAGGGCGTCGGCGGCGGGCAGGTCGTCCCAGCCGATTAAGGGCACGCCGTATTCGTGCAGAGATTCATCGCTGCTGGCTACCGGATCATGTACAGAAACATCGCAGCCGTATTCTTGTAATTCACGTACCAAATCAGCGACTTTAGAATTGCGCAGGTCGGAGCAATTTTCTTTAAAGGTCATACCCAGCACATTAATTTTACAGTTCTTAATCGGATGACCGGCTCTGATCAGGTTTTTAATGATTTGCCGGGCAATATAGCCGCCCATATTATCGTTAATCCTGCGTCCGGCTAAAATGACTTCCGGGTGATAGCCCAGCATCTCTGCCTTATGCGTTAAATAGTAGGGATCAACACCGATACAGTGACCGCCAACCAGACCGGGACGGAAAGGTAAAAAATTCCACTTGGTTCCTGCTGCCTGCAAAACTTCCAGGGTATCGATACCCATTTTGTCAAAAATAATCGCCAGCTCATTCATCAGGGCGATGTTTAAATCGCGCTGGGTATTTTCGATGACTTTAGCCGCTTCTGCCACTTTGATAGAACCGGCGCGGTGTACGCCGGCGGTAATGATTGTGCTATACAGTTCCGCGACCTGATCCAGAGTAGCTTCACTATCACCCGAAACAACCTTAGTCACGGTGGTAATCGTGCGCTCTTTATCGCCGGGATTCACGCGCTCCGGTGAGTAGCCAATATGAAAATCGGTTTTCCAGATCAAGCCGGATTCACGCTCCAACACCGGAATACAAATTTCTTCTGTTGCGCCAGGGTAAACAGTCGATTCGTAAATGACGATTGCCCCCTTCTTCATATTCCGGCCTATGGTCACCGAAGCAGCAACCAGCGGACTAAAATCAGGCTGATGCGCGACATCGACAGGCGTTGGAACGGCAACAATCAAATAATCTGCAGTCGCAAGATCGGCGGCATTGCTTGTGACCTGCAATAAGGTAGCTGCGCGTAAATTTTCTGTAGAGACTTCTTTGGATGGATCAATAAACTCTCTATAGCTGCTTACTTTGTTTTCCGACATATCAAAGCCAACCGTGTTGAATTTTTTTCCAAATTCAACAGCCAATGGAAGACCAACATAACCTAACCCTACCACGGCTATTATTTTATTTTTCACAACAATATCCTTAAAAATAGGCAAAAACCAAGCAATATGGCCGCACTTACAATAAATGCCACGCCATTACAGATTATTTATTAAATCCATGCTTATATTTAACCGCGAAATTACTCTGCTGAAAATGTTTTTTTGAGAAATATAAGTAATATGCGATAAGAAATTATGCTGTTGGCAGGTCTTAAATGGGAATTTGTGTGTGATTACCGGCGTTTTGTGACGGTGATGTGACTGAGGTTGGACTTAAATTGTGAGTAAACCGGAAGCGCATCAAG
>CAIWPG010000060.1 GCA_903914535.1 uncultured Oxalobacteraceae bacterium | reverse complement strand
CTGGCCAACTACCTGGATAAAGAAGCCAAGCTGAAAAGTAAAGCTAAAGTACAGGACTGTACCGTTGGCTTTGATTGTCTTGCACAATGCGGTTTACGTGATGGCAATGCTAAAGCCGGTCAGTTTTGCATTGATACCCGCCTTGGCTTTGCACTGGAAGGGGATGTTAAACGCGGTTTATTTTTCCGTGGCTCCGAACCACTCCCTATGGGAGATGCTATCCGTCCGGTACGTGAATTGATGAATTACCTGCTCAATGGCGTACGCGAACAAACTGCCTGATCTGCTTGTGCCTGACTACTTGAGTCAGCGTTAATTGAATCGATTCAGATCCAGTCAGAACAAGGCAAAAAAGCCCCTCCGGTTTCAGGCAGATTATCTGCTTTGTAAGCGGAGGGGCTTTTTTACAAGCACCAATGCGCCAGAACCGGCGCATTCAGGTGATCAGATCGTTTTGGAATAACGCAGCGGATCACGTTTTTCTTGCAGATAATGATCAAATACCATACAGATATTGCGGATCAATAAACGCCCTTTCAAGCTGACTTTGAGTGAAGTTGCATCCACCGTCAGCAAACCATGACCGATAAAGTCATCGAGCTTAGTCAACTCAGTCGCAAAGTATTCTTTAAAATTGATGTTGTGAACGGCACTCAAATTCACAAAATCCAATTCAAAGTGACACATCAATTGCTCAATCACCTGACGACGCAATAAATCATCTGCGTTTAAGCTAAAGCCACGGGCAATCGGCAACTCACCCTGATCAAGTCGCGCATAATACGCCTCCAGGGTTTTTTCATTTTGATAGTAAACGGGACCGACAGCGCTGATTGCAGAAACGCCGATGGACACCATTTCTGCCTGTGCATGGGTAGAATACCCCTGGAAATTGCGCTGTAAGCGCCCATCTTGTTGTGCCAGACATAAATCATCGGTTGGTTTGGCAAAATGATCCATGCCAATGTAGGCATAACCGGCTTCACTGAGCTTTTTGATGCATAAGAACAACATTTGCAACTTAGATTCCGGATCCGGCAACTCACTGGCTTCAATGCGGCGCTGTGGCTTAAACAAATGCGGCATATGCGCGTAGTTATAGATCGCAATCCGGTCCGGATCAGCCAGTATGACTTTATCCAGGGTCTCTGTAATGGTTTGCAGCGTTTGTTTCGGCAGACCATAAATCAGATCAACACTGATCGAACGAAAACCGTGATCGCGGGCAGCCTGCATCACTGCCAGTGTTTCTGCTTCCGGCTGAATCCGGTTCACAGCTTCCTGCACAATCGGGTCAAAATCCTGAATGCCCAGACTAATCCGGTTGAAACCCTGTGCGCGTAACAGCCCTACCCGCTCCGGCGTGACGGTACGCGGGTCAACTTCGATTGAGTACTCGCCGATTTCATCCGATGCAAACCGGAACTGCGAGCGCAGCGTTGCCAGCAAATCCGTCATTTGCTCATCGGTGATGTAAGTCGGTGTGCCACCACCAAAGTGCAGTTGTTCCACGTAATTCATATCCGGGTACAAACTGGCTTGCAGGGCAATTTCGCGCTTCAGGTAATCCAGGTAAATCACCGCCTTGCTGCGGTCTTTGGTAATCACCTTATTGCATGCACAGTAATAACAAATAGACGCACAAAATGGAATATGCACGTACAGCGACAGCGGATTTAGGTGAGGCTGCTCATGCAGACCATCAATAGCTGACTGATAATCACCCAGTGTGAATTTATCTGAAAAACGATCTGCTGTCGGGTAAGAGGTATAGCGTGGACCGAGCTGATTTAAGCGCGTAATTAATTCTGCGTCAAATTCCGGGATACT
>CAIWPG010000059.1 GCA_903914535.1 uncultured Oxalobacteraceae bacterium | reverse complement strand
TAAGACAAAATTAAAACAAACACCCAGGATCATTCCTCCGATCCCAGCTATAAATAATCACCTCCATCCGATCCACCGCCTTGCTACCACCGCCAACCGTGTAACTGATTGGTACTGTTTCCATCTCAAATTCAGCAAAAATACGCCGAATCTCCGGATGATCGTTCAAGCTGACGATGGCCTTTCCCTTTAACTCCCGCAGCGTCACGGCCATTTTCTCGTACTGCTCGATGCCGAACTCCACACCATAACCGGCTGTTTCCCAGTACGGCGGGTCCATATAAAAAAACGTATGTGGCCGGTCATAACGTAAAATCAGCTTGTGCCAATCCATATTTTCAATAAACGTGCCGGATAAGCGAATGTGTGCCGCCGATAGATTTTCTTCAATCCGCAGAAGGTTGATCGGCGGTGTCGTGGTGGCGGTGCCGAATGACTGACCTTCAACCTTGCCCCCGAATGCATTTTGCTGCAGGTAAAAGAATCGGGCTGCACGCTGAATGTCAGTCAGTGTTTCCGGTCGGGTATCTTGCAGCCACTTGAATACATCCCGACTGGAGAGCGCCCACTTGAATTGCCGGACGAACTCTTCTAGGTGATTTTGCACTACCCGGTATAGGTTGGTTAATTCGCCATTAATGTCATTGATGACTTCCACCTGCGCCGGTGGTCGTAAAAAATACAACGCAGCTCCACCAGCGAACACTTCAACGTAGCAGGTATGCTCTGGGAATTGTGGAATCAGCTTGTCTGCTAAGCGACGTTTTCCGCCTAGCCATTTAATAATTGGCATTGCCATTAGTAAACCTTTTAATTATTAATTATGCTAAACTCTGCGCGCCTCGCGAGGTGGCAGAGCCTTAGCTTGGTTCACTGCTAGATCAGTGGATTGAGGTCTATGCGGATTGTTGACGCAATCTTCATAGACGCTCTGTTTTTGTAATGAGGCAATTAATTTACATGCGTATTATTTGATAATACCTATGTTCACCATGCAGTCGGGTTGGTGCCCCCATCAGTACTGCTGCTAATGAAATAGGCACCAAAAGTCTGAATGCGCTTGTCCCGACTCTTCATGAGACTTGCGCGCGTTATCGGAAGAATGGACATGTCCAAACCAAAAGTGACAAATTCAGCACCTCTACATCAGAGGATGAACGCCTTTACTGGAATGATTGCAATTTTTGCATTGCACTTTCCACCAGCAGTGGCGCTTGCATTAGCTGTTTTTGCAGTTGTTGCATTATCTAAAATGTAGAGTTTGTTGTGCTGCACCCCGTATTCAGTAGGGCTGGCGGGGGGCTTCTACGTTTGTACCCCATTTAAATAGTATTCAGCTAGGTGCCATTCTATGTTAAGCAAGCGGCTCATCCCGGCTGGTACCACATTAATCATGTTGTGCGGATAGGGCGGTACCGATGGATACTCCGGCACCATCGGTACCGGATCACCAAAACATGGCACATACTTGGGCGCGTTTCTGAACGATAACCCTGGGATCGTCGCTTGCATCCAGTCAGCAAACTGCTGGTGGCCAGCATTCGGGCAAGCGAACAAAATCGCCTGAATAACATTGATCCCGGCCAAATTGAGCCTTGCAGCCAATAGTGCCCCCTCACCCGCTCCTTTTGAATGGCCGCACACGACAACCGACATCCCAGCAGGAATATCCCGCATTAACAGCGCTACCAACGCTGGTAGGTTTTTATCAAAACCACTATGAATATTGCCTAGCACCGGGTGAAAAATTGGCTCAACTGTAAAATCTTCTTTCCAACCTGCCATGTTCTCAGTGCCCTGATTAACGACATACAGCGTACCGGCAACAAGCACAATTCCGCACACCGTCTCGCCTACCCGATAAATTTTGGAGAATACATTTGGGGTGATGGGATCGTAAATGTCGCTACAAGCTAATTTGGCAGCAGTCGCTAACACGCTGCTCAATGCCGGAGCTTCGCTCATTTTATGGCAGCCGGTACCGGACTCATCGGAGCAAATCCTGTACTAATGACTTGATTCACAATCAACTGTGCTGCACCAATGTCCAGCTGAATGCGTGCTAATTTTGCTGGGCCTAGATTGGCCGCGCCTGCGGCATCAAGCAACGCAGGGAGCGCCGTTTTAGCGACATCCTGCACATTAGCCATACCAACATCCGCACCATTAGCGCAAAGTGCATCGACAATTGGTCGTGCTGCGGCTAACTCCAGCGTTACCTTTGGATCAAAAATTGGGAATGCTGTAATCGCTAGACCAGCAGCTGTAGCGATCGGACACACCTGTGCGACAAACTGCGCTGGCGTCAACTGTGGTAGCACGACTGGCGCGGGGCCAGATGCGCATGCAGACAACATCAATACAACTGAGATAACTGCAAATTTTGCTACGTTTTTCATAATAACTCCGGGATTGTAGTGCCGACAGAATTGCCAGCACTGGTTAAAAACGAGGTTTAAGCGCTTGGCTCTGTAGTTGATTTCAGTTTCAGCGACAGCGCACCCGAACCAAGCAATGCGCCGACGCCAAGACCGTATTGCTGCAAATCGAATGGTGTATTGGCATAGACTCCGTGGATTTCAAGGCCAAAACCAACAAGGCAAGCCAATGCCCATAGCACTCGGCCGATGTCGTAACTTTCGCCATCGATGCCGGTCAACAGATCTTTTACGAACTTGCAAATGACATTCATTCCGCCTCCGACAATTCGTCTGGCGAATAAATAAATTCAGTCTTTTGAATTTCTTGCATGATCCAAAAGGGGTACGGGAGCAAGTGAATTCCGTGATCTTTGCCGCGATGATGCTTTTCACACAGAACCATCATGTTGTACTCAGAGTCGATAAAATCCGATGGCTCTTTGAATTTTGACCAGTCGAAATTTGGATGCAACTTGCGCATCTTCACATCAAAATCAATGCCTTCACTATCAGCCCACTCCGCATGAAAATGATGTACCTCCCGCTTTTCCTTGGTGCCGCACACTTTGCATGGAGTATCCAGTACATGTACAAGGTGATGCTTGGTCTTTGTGAAAAGCGCTGATTCTTTACGCGGCGGATGATCTGGATAGAAAACATCAATCTCTATCGTTTCGTGTACCTCATGCTCATTTTTTACTTGTGGCATTGTAGTTCCTTGTGACTTGACGTAAAAAAACCCGCATTCGCGGGTTAATTAGGGAGTAAAGATGGCTGCATTCGATCCAGCAATCCATCTAGTTCAATTTCCATGTTTTTATTTTTTTTTTGCCTCGGTTTGGTCGCACTGTCGAAATCTGTGGCATGTCCCTGTCTGGAATATTGAAATATGCTCTGAATAATCAACACTTGCTGCTCGCATATGTTATATATTTGCTTGAATTTGGGTTATTTTTTTGTGTGATGATGCGCTCCTTTCCTTTTAAAATTCTAGCATTATTTTTTCATTGGAAGGACTGAAAAAAATGCTGAAGGATGCTTTAATTAAATTATGGGATTCCAGGAAAGCC
>CAIWPG010000058.1 GCA_903914535.1 uncultured Oxalobacteraceae bacterium | reverse complement strand
TATATAGAAGCAATAGCCATACACATTGGGGTCTCCCCCCCCTACCCGTGCCTTACAAAGAGGTCATCGTGCCTGTACAAAGAAGTCATCATCGGAGAAACAATGTTCCACATGGAACAAAAAGGGAATATTCCCTAGAATTCTTTGGCATGGTTCTTGCATATACTTCTTTGGCATGATACTTGCTACGCGCGCGATATACTTATTATGTGGATAATATAAAAATAATTTACTTTTCATACTTTTTATATTTGACATTGTTAAACTTATTTAGTAGTATTCTACTTACTAAACAACAACAAAGGGAGTAACGACAATGAGCAAATTACTAAACAACTTCATAGCCGCTTTGAAAAATGCGTTGTGCGTGAAGAATTGAGCGTCGGCGCAAGCGCATCCGTGCACCAGATTAATCCATCTGAAAATTAATGAACCTGGCGATTATTACGTGGAAATGACGTCTGTCGCAGCTGGATAAGCATCCTTCGGTTTTAGACAAAATAGGGCCTGAGCAAGCACTTATTATTTGTTCACATCAGGCCCTGGCGGTTGAAGCAAAACATGAAAACGATCGGCCGTGATCATTCTGAATTAACACTGCGATATATCATTTTTTTCGGCTGACTGCTCTGTCGCCGATGGCTGTAAATGTAACTTCGACGAAAAATTCAGCGGTCGCTTAACCAGTTGGCAGGAAGGTAGTACAAGGACTGAATAAATACAGTTCAGCAGCAAAATGTATTAAAAAACTCATCAGCTTATTTGCAGAAAAAAAGCCTCTCAAAGGGGCAACACAGTAGTTTAAAAAATGCAATTTTTTATCACTCAGGGGACAGGCCATGAAGTTTAATCAAGTAGTCTTATGCATTGCGATTTCAACTATTTTTTCGGGAAATGTGTGGTCCGCATCGCCCGCGGATGTCGCCCGGCTCGGGCAGGACCTTACCGCCGTCGGTGCTGATCCGGCGGCAAACAAGGATGGCACCATTCCAGCCTTTTCCGGAATGGACAAGCCGCTGCCAGGATGGTCGTTCGGCAAGGTTCGTGAAGAATATTCAAAGTTAAAAACCGAGAAGCCGCTGTTTGTGATTGACGCAAGCAATGTCGACAAATATGCCGACAGACTCACACCCGGCCAGATACAGATGCTCAGGCAGGTCAAGGGTTACACGATGCCGGTTTATGAAACGCATCGGAATTGCGGCGTTCCGGATTTTGTGGCTAAAAATACCAAGGCCGGCGCTTTGAAATCCGGTATTGCCAAAGACGGCTGGTCGCTGGAATCTGCGACGCTGCCAGGTGTGCCTTTCCCCGTGCCTCAGAGCGGTATCGAGGTGATGTGGAACTGGCTGGCACGTTATCAGGGCGTCGGCGTTGAATATCAGGACGTCTATACGGACATATCACCACGTGCCGGAAGCACCAGCACGCTGGTTACGAGACTGGTCATCCGCTCGTACTTCCCCTGGGCTCAGACCGGTCAGCATTCGCCACAGGACAGCCAGGGCCTGCTCAGCGGTTTTTACTATCTCTACAATGAACCTGCTGCTTTGGCCGGTCAGGGCACGATGCAGCGCTACTACTTCAACCGCGACAGCGAATCCTGGTATTACTTTACCGACCAGCGGCGCGTGCGGCGACTGCCTCTGTATGCCTACGATGCACCGGTAATCGGAAACGAAAACCAGTACCCGGCCGACACGACTTATGTGTTCTTCGGCAATCCGGATCGCTTCGACTGGAAGGTCGTCGGCAAAAAGGAAGTCTATATTCCCTACAATAACTTCGCCATTCAGAACTTCAGCCGGAAAATGGAAGACGCGATGGGTGCGACATCGGTAGCCAGTTCGGTTCGTCGCTATGAACTGCATCGCGTATGGGAAATCGAAGGCACG
>CAIWPG010000057.1 GCA_903914535.1 uncultured Oxalobacteraceae bacterium | reverse complement strand
GGGGAGTGGGATGACAGTTACTTTTTACACTGCGAAGATCTGGATTGGTGTATGCGGTTTCGTGAAAAAGGCTACAAAATTCTGTTTGTTCCTTCCGCTAAAATCACCCATGCCTTAGGGGTGTGCGGTAAGGGCATACCTTACTTTGTGGAGTGGCATAAGCATAAAGGTATGTTGCGGTTTTATCGTAAGTTTTTTCAAAAAAAATACCCGCGAATTCTGATGGCGCTGGTTGCAGCCGGTGTCTGGTTCAGGTTTGCGTTGGTGGTTGCTTACTTTGCGGTGAAACGTCTCAGGCAGCGGCTGGGGGGCGAACGTGGTTAATGATGTCACAGATAATTCGTCGCTGACTGATATTGCTGTGGAGCGGGTCGGTGTTCTTGGTGCCAGCAGTCTGGTTGGTGCAAGTTTACTGCCCTTGCTGAGTGGTGCCGGTTTGCCGGTGCTGGCTTTTTCCCGTAGCACAGTTTCCGCTCAGGCATTGACTCAGGTCGCTAATGTCGAATGGCGTCAGCTTGGGGTGGCACCAGGTCAGCAGCAGGACAAGGTGCCACTGTGGATCTGTGTAGCACCGATTTGGGTATTGCCATCGCATTTTGCGCTGTTAAAGGCTAGCGGAGTACGCCGTGTAGTCGCCTTATCTTCCACCAGTCGCTTTACTAAAAACGATTCCTCTGATTTACAGGAACAGGAGATCGCATCGCGTCTGGCGGCAGCAGAATCACAGGTACAGGCATGGGCCGGGCAGCATGGGGTGGAGTGGGTTATTTTACGCCCTACCTTAATTTACGGTTTGGGACGGGATAAAAATATCGCTGAAATTGCGCGGTTTATTCAGCGCTTTGGTTTCTTTCCGTTATTTGGTAAAGCAAGCGGCTTGCGTGAGCCGATACATATGCGTGATGTGGCTGGTGCCTGCGTGTCAGCGCTGCAAGCACCGCAGGCAGCCAATTGTGCTTACAATATCTCCGGCGGTGAAACACTGACTTACCGTGTTATGGTCAGCCGGGTTTTTTCGGCACTCGGCCGCCCTGTACGTACTCTGACTGTGCCGCTCTGGTTTTTTAGTCTGGCGGTCACTGTACTGCGTTGTTTGCCGCGCTATCGTAAATGGACCAGTGCTATGGCAGAACGGATGAATCAGGATCTGGTGTTTGACCATAGTCAGGCTAGCCGTGATTTTGGATTTTCTCCCCAGGTATTTGTGCTTGCTGCCGAGGATGTGGCTGCATCATAAGTACATGAATTACGTGTCGGTTTGCGTATTATTTATTTTTTCTTGGGCGTGCATTGCCTGAGTTGTTTTTAATTTTAAGATTGTATTCTTAATGTCCATCGAAAATTTGATTCCAGGGCGAAATAACAACTTTAACCTCATTCGATTATTGGCTGCGTTTTCAGTGTTGATTAGCCACAGTTTTGCCTTAACGGGAAATTCGGAGCCTTTATTCGAAACACTGGGGATGACGCTGGGAACGTTTGCTGTAGATATTTTTTTCATTACCAGTGGTTTTTTAGTAACGAACAGCCTGAATACAAAAAATATAGCCAGTGATTACATGCTCTCCCGGGTAATGCGTATTTTCCCCGGATTAATTGTCGTTACTTTTTTTTGCGTTTTTGTAGTAGGTCCTATTTTTACGGCATTGCCTTTATTTACTTATTTCTCCACATCTGAAATCTACATTTTTCTTCTGAAAGGAAGCACGGTTCTGGCTGGAATACCGATGTATTTACCCGGTGTTTTTGCTGATAATCCATTCAAAAGTGCAGTTAACGGCTCGTTATGGACATTGATTTACGAAGTTCAGATGTATGTAATTTTATTGCTGGCCTGGGTTTTGGTCCGGGTATGCGGACGATTTTTCCCGTCAGGCAGTTTAAAGTTGCACAGGCTCCTATTTCTGCTTACCTTACTTTCTGGTGCTATCGTCGTTATAAACAGGTTTGCCGGAAATTCAGAATATTATTTAATGCGCTTTGTGCTGATGTTTTTTTCAGGTGCCAGTTTTTGCTTGTATGCAAAATATATTATTCTTTCCACCCGTGTATTTTGTGTTGTGTGCGTGGGTATGTTCTGCGCCATTTTTGCCGGTAAGAATATTTTTTTAGTGATTTATCTTATTGGTATTTCTTATGTACTGTTTTATCTCGCCTACATACCAGGCGGATTTTTACGGAAATTTAATCAGTTCGGCGATTATTCATATGGCATCTACATCTATGCATTCCCCGTACAGCAATCAGTTGTCGCACTGTTTCCCGGTATATTGCCGTTTAATCTAATTTATGTTTCATCCATCGTCACCTTTGTTTGCTCCGTCATTTCGTGGCATGTGATAGAAAAGCCGATTCTCGGACGTAAAGAGCAATTTTTGACTCAATGGAAAAACACAGTTTCAAAATTAAGGTTTAAATTGAACTGAATAAGCGGCTGTATCTCCCCCGGTTTCTGCAAAATTTTCTTATTGAAAGCACATCATGACATCAAGTTTCAAACGTACTTCTTTTCAGTGGAGTGATCCGCTGTTACTTGATCTTCAGCTTAGTGTTGATGAGCGCCAGGTACGGGATGCGGCCCGGGCTTATTGTCAGGGCAGTCTTGCTCCCCGCGTATTGAATGCATTTCGTCACGAGCAGACCGACCCGGCGATTTTTCGTGAGATGGGGGAATTAGGTTTGCTGGGAGCGACAATTCCTGAGGCGTACGGTGGTTCAGGCTTAAATTATGTTTGTTACGGACTGGTTGCGCGTGAAGTAGAAACGGTTGATTCCGGTTATCGTTCAATGATGAGCGTACAGTCTTCGCTGGTGATGGTGCCTATCCATGAGTTTGGTAATGAACAGACCAGGCAGAAATACCTGCCTAAGCTGGCTGCCGGTGAATATATCGGTTGCTTTGGATTGACTGAACCCAATTACGGATCCGATCCCGGTAATATGATTACGCGTGCTAAAAAAGTTCCGGGTGGTTATAGCATCAGCGGTGCGAAGATGTGGATTACCAACAGTCCGATTGCGGATGTGTTTGTCGTCTGGGCGAAAGACGATGAAGGCGCTATCCGTGGATTTGTCCTGGAGAAGGGCTGGAAAGGTCTTTCGGCTCCTGCTATTCATGGCAAGGTAGGATTACGCGCCAGTATCACCGGTGAAATCGTCATGGATGAGGTGTTTTGTCCCGAAGAAAATGCTTTTCCCGATGTGCGTGGCCTCAGGGGGCCATTTACCTGCCTGAATTCGGCACGCTATGGCATTGCCTGGGGTGCATTGGGTGCGGCGGAAGATTGTTTTCAGCGTGCGCGTCAGTATGTATTGGATCGTAAGCAATTTGATAAGCCGCTGGCAGCAAATCAATTGATCCAGAAAAAATTGGCGGACATGCTGACAGAAATTACTCTGGGTTTGCAGGGGTGTCTGCGTTTGGGGCGTATGAAGGACGAGGGTACGGCAACGCCGGAGATTACTTCGGTTATGAAGCGAAATTCATGTGGCAAGTCGCTTGATATTGCACGTATGGCGCGTGATATGTTGGGCGGTAATGGTATCAGTGATGAGTTTGGTGTGGCCCGTCATTTGGTGAATCTTGAAGTCGTAAATACCTACGAAGGTACGCATGATGTACATGCCCTGATTCTTGGTCGTGCCATTACAGGGATCGCCGCCTTTTAATGCATAATGCTATTTCTTTATTTTCAACAGTCAGACTCACCATGTTAAAACGCAGTTGTGATTTTTTACTGGCGCTGGTCGCCTTTCTTATCTTATTGATTCCTATTATCTTGGTTGCACTGGCTGTCAGACTCACCTCAACTGGTGCTGTGTTGTATTGGTCGGACCGGGTAGGGCGTCACAATGTGATTTTTCGTATGCCAAAATTCAGGACAATGCGGATTAATACCCCGGCGGTCGCAACCCATTTGCTTAGCGATCCGGCCAGATATCTGACCCCTGTCGGTTCCTTTTTACGTAAATCCAGTCTGGATGAGTTGCCACAATTGTGGAGTATTCTGGTGGGTGACATGAGTTTTGTGGGGCCGCGCCCGGCTTTGTTTAATCAGGAAGACCTGATTTCTCTGCGCACCAGTCTGGGTGTGGATAGTCTGGTACCCGGTTTAACAGGCTGGGCGCAAATTAACGGGCGTGATGAATTACCTATTCCTGTCAAGGTGGAGTTGGATGTCTATTATCTGAATCACTGTAGTCTGGTATTGGATCTCCGGATTTTGTTGTTGACGTTTTTAAAAGTAATCAAAAGAGACGGTGTCTCGCACTAACTGCTTCAGGCTTGCAGGCGACAGTGTCCGGCATTTTCACCGGCGCGATTAATTTATTCTTTTGTGTTTGCCGACAAGGCGGCGCACTGTGTTTTTAGGTTAGAATCACGCCATGTCATATCAAGTCCTCGCCCGTAAATATCGCCCCAGAAGTTTTCAGACTTTAGTGGGGCAGGAGCACGTTGTACGTGCGTTAACGCATGCCTTAGAGCAGCAGCGTCTGCATCATGCTTACCTGTTCACCGGAACACGCGGGGTGGGTAAAACAACCTTGTCGCGGATTCTGGCAAAAGCGCTTAATTGTGAAACTGGAATCACTGCTACGCCATGTGGTCGCTGTGATGCCTGTGTTGCCATTGATGCCGGACGATTCGTTGATTATATTGAAATGGATGCAGCGTCGAATCGCGGTGTGGATGAAATGGCGCAGTTATTAGAGCAGGCAGTGTATGCACCTTCTGATGCACGCTTCAAAGTGTACATGATTGATGAAGTACACATGCTCACCAACCATGCGTTTAATTCCATGTTAAAAACGCTGGAAGAGCCGCCTGCGCATGTTAAGTTTATTTTGGCGACGACCGACCCGCAAAAAATTCCGGTAACGGTGTTGTCGCGCTGTCTGCAGTTTAATCTGAAGCAAATGCCTCCTTTATCTATCGTGGAGCACTTGCAGGACATCCTCGGACAAGAGCAGATCGGTTTTGAGATTCCGGCTTTACGTTTGCTGGCTAAAGCGGCACAGGGGTCAATGCGGGATGCTTTGTCTCTGACAGATCAGGCTATTGCCTATGCTGCCGGACCAGTCAGTCTGGATGCAGTACAAGGTATGCTCGGTGCCCTGGATCAAAGTTATCTGATTACGATACTGGATGCTCTGATTACACAGGATGGTAGCGGCTTGCTGGCGGTCGCCGATCAGATGGCGGCGCGTAGTTTATCGTATAAGGCTGCATTACAAGATCTGGCCACCATGTTGCATCAGATTTCGATTGCGCAACTTGTTCCGGCTGCACTGCCGGAAGATTTGCCAGAACGTGCTGAATTGCTGCGAATTGCTGAATTAATTTCTGGTGAGCAAATTCACTTGTTTTATCAAATTGCAGTGCATGGCAGAAATGAACTGGCGTTGGCTCCTGATGAGTATGCCGGGTTTAGTATGACCTTGTTACGTATGCTGGCATTTCGTCCTGTGAGCGCAGAATTTGCCTCTCTGGGAGGTGGTGCAGGGAATGCACCGTCATTAAGCCGGCCTGCTGCTGCCGGTTCTGTCAGCTCGCCTGCTCCGGTGCACCGTCCGTCTGCGCCGCGCACGGCTTTTGTGTCATCGCCACCTGCGTCAACATCCGCAGTATCGCCTGCGGTCGCAGTGGAAGTAAATGCAAAGCCGGCATCGGCACGCGTGAGTCCGGCGATGGCTGCATTAGAAGCGGCACGCAGTGGTCGTGGTATGCGGGGTGCTGCAGTAACAACAGCATCCGGCACGCCGGCTCCGGTAGCGCGTGCTGTAACAGCACCGGCAGTTGTTGCTGACGTTGCTGCAAAGCCGGTAGCAGTGCGCTCCTCTTTTTCTCCGCCGCCGTGGGAAGAATTGGATGCGATGGATGCCGCTGTGAGTACGCTGACCGCACCGGTAGTGGCTGAAAAAAAAACTGAATTAATTGCCCCTTCCGTTGACAAGTCAGCGTCAGGGAATGTCATGGCAACGCAGCCTGAAGCTGGCGCGACCACGGTGTTGGTCAGCCCGCCCCCTGTGGTGTCTGGCGTCAGGCTGGCTGCTGGTGAAGAGTGGGATGGAAACTGGCCGGCTCTGGTTGCCGGGTTGCCATTGCGTGGTGTGGTACATCAGTTAGCACAACAAAGTGAACTAACCGCTTGTGACGTAACGGGTCAACAGTTGACGCTGAGTTTGCGCGTGCCGCTGGAAACCTTATTGTCATCGGGGAGTGCTGAAAAGTTGACCAGTGCGCTTGCAGATCAGTTTAGCCAGTCAGTCAGGCTGGAGTTTGATATCGGCGCAGTGCAGCGTACCGCACATGCAGAAGCTATTGTCGAGCGTGCGCGGCGTCAGCAGCTTGCCGAATCTGATATTCAACAGGATCCGGTGGTTCAGCTATTAATGCAGGAATTGGGAGCAAACCTGGTTTCGGGTTCAGTGCGGCCAATCCGGGAATCGGCAGGCTCCTGAAAAAGCGATATGGATTGTGGCTGGCCGGTTGAGAAGCAGCGTAACCGCCAATTTAAGTTTACTAACGTTAGGAGAACAGAAATGATGAAGGGCCAATTAGCAGGTTTGATGAAGCAAGCGCAAGCCATGCAGGAAAATATGAAAAAAGCGCAAGATCAACTGGCACTCATTGAAGTAGAAGGTCAGTCTGGTGCTGGTTTGGTCAAAGTGATTATGACCTGCAAAAATGATGTTAAACGTATTACGATTGATCCGTCTTTGCTGGGCGATGATAAAGACATGCTTGAAGATTTAGTCGCTGCTGCTGTTAATGATGCTGTTCGTAAAGCAGAAGCAACTTCGCAGGAAAAAATGTCTGGTTTGACTGCCGGTATGCCATTGCCTCCTGGTTTTAAATTACCATTCTAATGAAGTCACACAGCAGTTTGACCCGCATGGTGGAAGCTTTGCGGCGTTTACCTGGCGTGGGTCCCAAGTCAGCGCAGCGTATGGCTTACCATATGTTGCAACATGACAGAGAAGGGATGGCGATGTTGGGTCATGCCTTTGCCCAGGCCAGCACCGCCATTCTCCATTGTGATTTATGTAATACCTTTACCGAACACAAGGTGTGTGAAACCTGTCTGGACAGTGAGCGGGATACCAGTTTGCTTTGCATTGTGGAGTCACCTGCTGATCAGCTCATGATAGAACAAACCCATAGCTTTAAGGGCTTGTATTTTGTGCTGATGGGGCGTTTGTCGCCTCTGGATGGCGTCGGTCCCGCCGATATTCATCTTGATAAATTGATTCGGCGCGCTACGGATGGTTTGGTGGCGGAAGTTGTGTTAGCTACTAATTTTACCAATGAAGGTGAAGCTACGGCTCACTATCTTGGTGAAACTCTGAAAGCACGCGGTTTGATGGTAAGCCGGCTGGCCAGAGGTGTTCCGGTGGGCGGCGAGCTGGAATATGTGGATGCCGGTACGCTTGCACGCGCCATGCTGGACAGGCGTCATACCTAAATAGAGAGAACGAATGCGTCAAGTTGTTTTGGATACAGAAACTACCGGGTTAAATCCCCGTACAGGTGACCGGGTGATTGAGATTGGCTGTGTTGAGCTGATTAATCGTAAGCTGACAGGCAATAATTTTCATACATATATTAATCCTCAGCGCGACTCCGACCCCGGCGCGCTTGCTGTACATGGTCTGACGACCGAATTTCTTTCAGATAAGCCTAAATTCGCTGATATTGCCAGTGACCTGAGTGCATATATTCAGGGAGCTGAAGTGATCATTCATAATGCGCCGTTTGATATGGGCTTTTTAGATGCAGAATACCTGCGTTTGAAATTAAGTAGTTTTCATGACCAGGTTGGTCATGTACTGGATACTCTGGTTAAAGCAAAAGAACTGCATCCCGGTAAGCGTAATTCATTAGATGCTCTGTGTGATCGTTATGGTATTTCTAATGCTCACAGGCAGTTGCATGGCGCGTTACTTGATGCCGAGTTGCTGGCAGATGTGTACCTGGCTATGTCGCGTGGTCAGAATAGCTTTGTGATTGACGATGAGCCTGCCGTAGTGCTGGCGCAGCAGGAGTCCGCAGAAAATTCAGTATTAGCTCCGGTACGTGTGCATCTGGCGGGTGAGGATGAGTTGGTTTTACATAAAGAAGTGCTGACCGGACTGGATAAAGCGGTGCGCGGCAGTTGTGTCTGGAACCGCGACTGACGATGCACGATGCCGGATTGATTTTAGACGATGTATATTGCCTTACCGGTTTGGCCGGATAAACCGTTCGATACCGGTTCCGCGCAAATCCTTTATGTGGATGTGTCGGGTCGTTCCGCTCTATTTTTTTGCTCAATGAGTTTATTTTGATAATATTTGCGCAAAGTCCCCCTGCTTTCTTCTCTTTTTTTTTTAAAAAAATAAAATAAAATATTCCTAAAGTTCCTGAAATTTCCGTCGATAAATAGTCTGTAGGCGAAAGAAAAAATAATTTAAGTTTTTTTTCAATTTACCCTAAAGTTTTTAGAATCGGTGCCGATAACGGTATGTGAAGAGGGTAATTCCAAATTCAATCCTGCTAAGTGTTTGATTTTTTGAGTTTTATTTTTTACCTTTTTTAAAGTTATTTTTATTGAAATTAGTTATTTTTTATTGTTTTTGTATAAAAAATTAATTAAGGCCTTGTTTTTAGCTGGTAGTTTTAACTCAATCTCTTGCGACGTGTAGGATGAATTC
>CAIWPG010000056.1 GCA_903914535.1 uncultured Oxalobacteraceae bacterium | reverse complement strand
GTTTCTACCGCATGCACTAAAGCTAAGATGGCATCGGGGTTATGGCCGTAATCGGCAATGATGACTGCGCCGCGGTAGTTAAACAAATTGAAGCGGCCCGGTGCATTATCGCTGTCATTGGCGAAGGACTTCAAGCCGGTTTCAATAGCTTGCCAGCTGATACCTACTCCCCATGCAGCACCTACAGCAGCCATGACGTTTTCTACCTGAAAGGCAATGCTGCCTCCATGGGTAATCGGGACGCTGGACAGGGCGATACTATGTTTGAACTGACCTTCGGTAGCGACCAGGTTGCCCGCTTCAACGTGGATGGTGCGGCGTCCCTGAGCGCGGTGGGTGGCCATGACAGCTTCATTGCGGTTGGCCGCAAAGAAGGTGACTTTGCCGCTGCAATTACCTGCCATGCTGGCAACGATAGGGTCGGCAGCATTGAGAACAGCGACACCGTTATCAGCAACGTTTTGAACAATAACCCGTTTTAATACCGCCAGGTCTTCCACGCTGGTAATATAATTCAAACCCAGGTGGTCGCCTGTACCAATGTTGGTAATGACGGCAACCTGACAGCGGTCAAATGCCAGACCTTCACGCAATACTCCGCCACGGGCTGTTTCAAAGACGGCGGCATCGACATCCGGGTGCAACAATACATTGCGGGCGCTGCGCGGACCGCTGCAATCACCGCTATCTATCCGCACTCCTTCAATGTAAACGCCATCGGTATTGGTCATGCCGGTACGCAGACCCGCGGCGGTTAATAGGTGTGCGATCAGGCGTACTGTGGTGGTTTTTCCGTTGGTGCCGGTGACGGCAACTACTGGAATACGTCCATCGTTACCCTCTTCAAACATGGTGGAAATAATTGCTTCGCCTACAGGACGGCCTTTGCCGAAGGAAGGCGATAAATGCATGCGCAATCCGGGGGCAGCGTTGACTTCGACTACGCCGCCATTTTGTTCTTCTATCGGTTTGAGTACGCTGTCGCAAACAACATCTACGCCGCAAATATCCAGACCTACCATTTGCGCTGCTGCGATGGCGCGCGCTGCGACTTCCGGATGTACGTCATCGGTAACGTCAGTAGCAGAACCCCCGGTAGAAAGATTGGCATTATTGCGCAGGTTGACGCGTTTTCCTTTGGCGGGTATGGATTCTGCATCGAATCCTTGCGTGGTCAGGCTGGCCAGAGCGATGTCATCAAAACGAATTTTGGTGAGTGATGTGGCATGGCCGGAGCCGCGTTTCGGATCAAGATTGACTTTGTCAACCAGTTGCCGGACGGTGTGCTTGCCATCGCCAACTACCTGAGGAGGGTCACGTCGTGCTGCTGCAACTAATTTGTTACCTATAACCAGTAAACGGAAATCATTGCCGGGCAGGTAGCGTTCCACCAGAATGTCGTCACGGAATTCACAGGCGGTCTGGTAGGCGGCATTTAATTGGTCACGGGTGGTGATGTTGACGGTGACGCCTTTACCCTGATTGCCGTCTTTAGGCTTGACGACTACCGGTAAACCGATTTCGCATGCCAGTTTCCATGCATCGTCGGTATCGGTTACGGTGCGCCCCAGTGGTACCGGCACGCCTGCCGCATCCAGTAATTTTTTAGTGAGTTCTTTGTTCTGTGCAATAGCTTCTGCAATGGCGCTGGTTCTGTCCATTTCTGCGGCCTGAATACGCCGTTGTCTGCTACCCCAGCCAAACATGACCAGGCTACCGTCCGTGAGCCGGCGGAATGGAATATTGCGTGCTACTGCTGCTTGTACAATAGCGCCGGTTGATGGTCCTAAGCGTACATCTTCATCCAAATCACGCAGTTGGGTCAGCGCGGCATCCAGATCGAACGGGGTATCTTCCAGTGCAGCCAGGCATAATGTTTGTGCTAATTCAATGGCCAGCCGGCCTACGGCTTCTTCAGTGTATTCGACAACTACCTGAAAAATACCGGGTTCCAGCGTTTTGGTCGTGCGACTGAATGTGACCGGGCAGCCGGCAGAAGCCTGCAGGCCTAATGTGACCAGTTCAAAGACATGTGCCATAGGGATGGCATCGTAATTTCCGGTGGGTTGTAATGTACCCAGTCCCGGAAAACGGGCACGCAGATGCGATTCAAAATCGGGAAGGTTGACGATGTTCATTTCGTCGGCTTTGCATGCCACAATTGACTCAATGGCAGTGTGGTGGCTCCAGAGATTGGGGCCGCGCAGGGCTCGGATTCGTGAAACTTCCATAACGTTGTTGTCCTATGTACTTGGAGCTCACGAAAAAACAGCGGGGAGTGACTTGTGTGTCTTATGAGTGACCATGTCAACTCACCGCGCTGTGTTCAGGTGATCAGTGTGATCAATGTCAGTAATATGTTTTTTTAGGGTTTGATTCAAATGTCCTGAGTCCGGCTTCGATCAGGTCAGGTGAAATATCCAGTGCCCATGCGGTGGCAACTGCTGCCATTACATTTTCAGGCTGGGCTGCTTTGGATGGTTTGAGTGAGGCTAATGGTAATAAGGCAGTCTCTTCTTCGCCATTTGCCAGCACGATGCACTGATCTCGCAGGAATACAACGCGTTCTCCGTTGAAGCGGTGTTCTTTGAGTATGGAGAGGGTAGAGTCAGTCGCGTAAAAAATCACTTTCCCGTCGCACAGATCTGCCAGCTTAACAATTTGCGGGTTGGCTGCATTCAGTACCGCCACACCCGTCGGTAAGATGATGTCGACCTGAGTACGCACCACATTGAATAAGCGCTCTTCATCTGTGATGTAAAATTCCCG
>CAIWPG010000055.1 GCA_903914535.1 uncultured Oxalobacteraceae bacterium | reverse complement strand
GACAAAAATATTGGACTGGCACGTACGGTAAAGCGTATGGACCCGAAGGCAGAAACTTACGGACCGTCATTGTCCGGGTATTTGGGGCAATTCAGTTTGTGGTCGGTATGGGATGGCAGTGTGTCGCACAAGCCGGAAGACTGGGCACAATACCAGCTTGAACCTTTATTGACGAATAATACCGGTGACGTATTTCGCTATAATCGCATGACAATGGTGAATGCTTACTTACGTGCGATGAATGTCGCATCACAGCAAAGCGGCCGACGCTTGCTCGACGCTTACTCATTTCATTATTACGCTGCTGCCTCTGTTAATCCGGCCGACCGGGTACAGGCCGCACGCAGTTTATGGGATGCCAGTTATGTAGAACCAAGCTGGATCACACAGAAAGGTAATGGTTTTACGGACGGTCACGCTTTGCAAATGCTGCCCAAATTAAATCAGGCTATTGCCGATTTTTACCCCGGTACTAAGCTAGCTATTACAGAGTATGATTTTGGGGGCAAGGATGATATCAGCGGCGCACTGGCACAGGCAGATGCATTAGGTATTTTCGGGCAGCAAGGCGTTTATCTTGCGGCCTATTTTGGTGATGTCGGTGGTTTTATCGGGGCCGGATTTCAGCTTTATCGTAATTACGATGGAAAAAAATCGGTTTTCCCGGGTGTTGGAGTGCAGGCTCTTACCATGCAAGCAGATCAGGCAGCTGTATATGCGGCGCAAGATCCGGAGGATACCGCCCATTTGCATGTTATTGCGATTAACCGTCTGACTACGCCTTTGCCTGTTACCGTAGCAGTCAATAGCAAGGTGCAGTTTAGTCATGCCAGTGTGTGGGGGGTAACGGCGGAAGCGGCACGAGTGACAGCGCGTGCGCCGGTGGACGGGATTAAAAATAACAGCTTTAATTACCTGATGCCGGCATCTTCAGCACTGCATTTTGTATTAGAAAAATAAACCGGTATCGCGGGGAGTTGCTATTCCGCGATACCGGCGTATTCAGCGTTAATTACGGCGTTTTGTTTAAACGGCTTCGCCTGATTTTACCTGGCGGATCAGCTCGGCCAGCAGTGCAATCATCTGGTCAATTTCGGCAATGGTCACATTTAATGCCGGCATAAAGCGCAGTAAATCAGGACGCGGCGAATTCAGCAACAGGCCCAGCGGATTCATGTTGCGGGCGGCTTCGACCAGTTGCGGGCCGATATCGGAACCCAGTTTTAAGGCACGTAATAATCCTGCACCGCGTTCGCCATCCAGGCCAAACTGATCAGACAAGGCATTGAGCTGGCTGGACAGGTAAGCACTTTTCTCACGTACTGCCGGCATAAAGCCCGGGCTCAATAACTCCTTGAGTACGGCTGTACCAACGGCGGTCATCAGCGGATTGCCACAATAAGTACCGCCCTGATCTCCCGGTACGAAGCAAGCGACCTCTTCTTTGCACAACAATGCTGCCAGCGGTACACCGCCGCCTATGCCTTTGGCCAGCGTCATGATGTCTGGTTCAATGTCGGATAACTGGTAGGCAAATAATTCACCGCAGCGTCCTACGCCGGTTTGTACTTCATCGACGATCAGTAAAATCTGGTGCTTTTTGGTCAGTGCGCGCAAGGCTTGCATAAACTCAGGACTGGCTGGCAATACGCCGCCTTCGCCTTGTACCGGTTCCAGCATGACGGCTACCGTATTGGCGTTAATGCATTTTTCTACTGAAGCGATATCGTTCAGATCGGCTTTAGGAAAACCGGCCACTTGCGGAGCAAAAATGGTATCCCAGCCTGGTTTGCCGGAGGCTGACATGGTTGCCAGTGTGCGGCCGTGAAAACTATGGTCAAAGGTGATGATTTCAAACGCACCATTTTTATGCTGCTTGCCCCATTTACGTGCCAGTTTAATGGCGCCTTCATTGGCTTCAGCACCGCTGTTAGCAAAAAATACCCGGTCAAAACAGGAGTTTTCAGTCAGTAAATTAGCAAATTCCAGCATGGGCTGATTGTAAAAAGCCGGTGACGGATTGATCAGCTTTTTTGCTTGTGTGGTGAGTGCATCGACGATGCATTGTGGTGAGTGCCCCAGGCAATTGACGGCCCAGCCCTGCATAAAATCCAGATAGGCTTTACCGTTGTGGTCGGTCAGCCACATGCCGCGGCCTTCAGTAAAGACGATGTCGGGACGCGGGGTAATGTACATTAATGCGTTGGCATCGGCTGGTTTGAATTCCATACAAGCTCCAAATTAAAAATCAAAAAAATAAAAAAAGCCACAGGGAATGTGGCCTGTGGCTTCATCTACGTGGGTGCTACTTAACTCACGCGCAAGTTTGTCCCGGGCCGGATAAAAATCCAGCCTCGTCGTGAAGACGAGTGTGCCGGTAAGGTCGTAACTAAGCTTGTTAAGCCGCGAGTAAATTTTTTCATAGCTCAAGTTTAGAGTTATTTGTGCGATGCGTCAAAATATTTTTTAACTGACATCGCACTCTGCCGTAGTCAGTGTTCAGGCCAGGTCAGCTTCGGATGTAAAGGAATCGGCATAAAATTCAGATTCAGGAAGCTGACTTAGTGCGACAAAGTCACGCCGTGCTGAATCCACGACGACAGGTGCGCCGCAGGCATAGACCTGGTGTCCGGATAAATCGCTGAAATCATCTAAAACCGCCTGATGTACAAAGCCGGTTCTGCCACTCCACTTGTCCTCTTCTGTCGCATCGGAAATCACCGGAATATAACTAAAGCCGGGCAGGCTGGCAGCCCAATCCAGGCATAACTGATTCATATATAAATCGGCAGGGCGGCGTCCGCCCCAATACAAGCTCATTGGCCGGGTGGTTTTTTGTTCGATAGCGTGTTCAATCACGGCTTTAATCGGTGCGAAGCCGGTACCGGATGCTACAAAAATGATGGGTTTTTCGCTATCTTCCTGTAAAGAGAATGAACCTTGTGGTCCTTCTATGCGCAAAATGTCGCGTTCTTTTAATGTTGAAAATACCTGATCGGTAAACAAGCCGCCCGGCATATGGCGAATGTGCAGGCTAATTTGTTCACTGGTATGCGATGCGTTTGCCATACTGTAGCTGCGGCGTTTGCCATCGCGTAGCAAAAAATCGATATACTGACCGGCGGTATATCCAAATTTTTCAGTGGCGGGCAGCTGCAATGTAACCAGCATAACGTCATCAGAAAGTTTTTCCAGTTTGGCGATGCGGGTCGGCAGCTTTTTGACAGCAAATGCGCCGGTAGCGATTTCGCGTGCTTCTATGGTTAAATCAGACTGGGGTTTGGCGCAGCAAAATAAGGACATGCCCTGTTCTGTTTCTGCTGCGGTCAGTGCTTTTTCCTGATATTTGCTGTGGACGACTTCGCCGGATACAACGCGACCCTTGCATGAGCCGCAGGCACCATTTTTGCAGCCGTAAGGAATGCCGACACCGGCGCGCAGGGCGGCAGCCAGCAGGGTTTCGTCATTGCCGCATTCAAATTGGCGGCCGCTCGGGGTAACAGTTACTTGAAAAGTCATATTATTCTGCAAAGGTAAATAAACGAATTGGAAACAAAATTGCAAACGAAGTTAAAGCTGAATCTGATGCCGGACCAGACAACGGTTAAATGTAAAAAGCTGGGTCTGCCGCGCCTGTTACTTATAGGTTGTGGCGACGTGGGGATGCGTATTTTACCGCTTTTACTTCCCCATTTTCGCGTTTTTGCGGTGACCAGTCAGCCCGATCGTTGTGCCAGTCTGCGCGCTGCCGGTGCGGTTCCTGTCGTTGCCGATCTGGATGTTCCCGCCAGTCTGGTCAGATTATCCGGTCTGGCCAGTGCCATTTTATATCTGGCTCCGCCGCCGGCGGTTGGTGTTACCGATACCCGCAGCCGTCATTTAGCGGCTATTTTACCGCAACATTGTCGATTAGCCTATGTCAGTACCACCGGGGTGTATGGTGACTGCGGCGGTGCCTTGTTTGATGAAACACGAACGCCAGCCCCGCAAAACGCCCGTGCCGTCCGGCGTGTCGATGCCGAGCAGTGCTGGCGCCGGTGGGGCAGACGCACGCATTCCAGCGTTGCAATTTTGCGTGTGCCGGGTATTTATGCTGCCGATCGTCTGCCACTGGAGCGATTAAAGAGCGGAACCCCGGCTTTGCTGCAGGGCGACGATGTATACACCAATCATATCCATGCACAGGATCTGGCGCGCCTGGTTGTACTGGCTTTGTTTCGCGGTAAGCCTAACCGGGTTTACCATGCAGTGGATGACAGTGATATGCAAATGGGGTGTTATTTTGATCTGGTGGCAGATAAATTTGGCTTGCCGCGTGCACCACGGCTCAGCCGTGCCGGATTGTCAGCACAAGTGAGTCCAGTCATGCTGTCGTTTATGTCGGAATCACGTCGTATGTTGAATACCCGTATTAAAGCAGAACTGGGTATGGTGTTGAGCTATCCGCGTGTGCAGGATGGTCTGGCGGCACTTGATTAAGAAGCCGGGGAGAAAGGCGTAGCCACACGCCTTTCTGGTACCAATTAATCGCGGAAATTATTAAATTCCAGTGGCAGTTCAGCAATTTCTTTACGCAATAAAGCCATAGCAGCCTGTAAATCATCGCGTTTAGCACCGGTAATACGTACTGCATCACCCTGAATGCTGGCTTGTACTTTCATTTT
>CAIWPG010000054.1 GCA_903914535.1 uncultured Oxalobacteraceae bacterium | reverse complement strand
GTATCGGTTGCCCTACAATTATTTATCCGTATTTGCGTTCTAACATTGCTGACGCTATTACGCGTGCAGGTTTCCCTCCGATTCACCTGTCGGAAATTAACTTTGAAGTATTTTACCAACAACGTATGCAGGCAATGACTGAGCAAGCTGCTGCCGGCAGTGTAGCTGAAGCACCTGCAGTAACGCATTAAACGTTTGTTTTAACGTTTGTTTTGTTGATCGGGCAGTGTTGGTATATGCCGCATTGTCCGGTTGATATTCAGGCTGCGGGTCGCTGATATTACACCTGGCAGGGAGCTCTTATGAAACCACAGAAGCAAATTCTGTTATTAATGCTGGCAGGGTGTCTTTATGCGCAAAATAGCGTAGCTGCGGTACTTGAATTTAAAAATGTCGGTGATAACCCGGTTATTCTCTATGATGCGCCGTCCGTGCGCGGTCAAAAATTATTCGTAGCACCCCGTGGTATGCCTGTTGAAGTGCTCATCAGTTATGGCAACTGGTCTAAAGTGCGTGACGCCGCCGGTGATTTGTCCTGGCTGGAGTCTGCACAACTGGTTAATCGCCATTCTATACTGGTGCGTAGCCTGAACGCCAAAATTTACTCCGCCGCTAATGATGCATCGGACGTCGTATTCTCTGCTGATAAAGGTGTTTTGCTTGAGTTTATCTCGCCCCCCAGCGGCGGTTGGTTAAAGGTGCAGCATCGTGACGGAGAAACAGGGTACGTCAGGTTAAGCGATGTCTGGGGTATTTGAGCCGGTGCAAGCCGGGCATTCTTCAAAAGATAACATGAAAATTACACTATTGGGAGCGGGAGCCTGGGGCACTGCGCTGGCTATTTCTCTTGCATCGCGCCATCAGGTGCTTTTGTGGGGGCGTAATGCCGGTGCTATACAAAGTGCGGAGCAAATGCGTCAGCATCAGGGGTTTAATCTTCCGTCTGAGCTGATTCTCAGTGCCGATATGGATCAGGCGCTCGCGCATGCCGGTCAGGCGGACAGCCTGCTGATCGTCGCTACATCTGTGGCTGGTCTGCGACCATTGGCGGAACGCTTGCAACAGGCTGCGGTACCTAATCTGGTCTGGTTGTGTAAAGGTTTGGAAGAGGGGAGTTTGCTGCTGCCGCATCAGGTGGTGCAGCAAGTGCTGGGCAGCTCTTTGCCGTGTGGCGCTTTGTCAGGCCCTTCTTTTGCGCAGGAAGTCGCACAGGGGATGCCGTGCGCCCTGACGATTGCGTCCGATTCTCCTTTGCTGGCAGAGCGGGTGGTCAATGCTTTGCATAGTCCTGCCATGCGTGTGTATTCCAGCAGCGATGTTGTCGGTGTGGAAGTGGGTGGCGCAATTAAAAATATTCTTGCCATTGCAACCGGGATTGCAGACGGCTTAGGTTTGGGCTTGAATGCGCGTGCCGCACTGATTACCCGTGGATTGGCTGAAATTACCCGGCTTGGTCTGGCAATGGGCGGACAAATGGAAACTTTTATGGGTTTAACCGGTATGGGTGATTTAATTCTTACCTGTACAGGAGATTTATCGCGTAACCGTCGTGTTGGTCTGGCGCTGGCCCAGGGTACGCCGTTAGCGCAAATTATTCAGGATTTGGGGCATGTCGCGGAAGGTGTGCGCTGTGCTGAAGCGGTGCGTAGTTTAAGCCGGCAGTTAGGGGTGGATATGCCGATCACCCATGCCGTAGCCGGGGTATTATTTGACGGCGACAGTACTGCTGATATGGTGCGGCGTTTGTTAGCCAGAGAGTCAAAATCGGAAGCACATTAAGGTGTCGGGAGCGGTATGAGTGGCATCCTGCACATTGTGCGCTGTTGATGACAGCGCACAATGGTTTAATATGTAATAAGCAGATTACTTACAATACATAGCGGGATAAGTCTTCATCGACAGACAAGGCCCCTAATCGTTGCTGAACATAATCAGCGTCGATGGCAATTTTTTTCTCACTGCCCATATTCGCTTCAAAAGAAATTTCTTCCAGCAGTTTTTCCATAACAGTATACAAACGTCGCGCACCAATGTTTTCGGTAGTTTCGTTGACTGAATACGCTATTTCAGCCAATTTTTTAATACCATCCGGGGTGAAGTCGATTTCTACTTGTTCTGTCGCCAGCAAGGCCTGGTATTGTTTGGTCAGGCAGGCATCAGTACCTGTCAGAATACATTCAAAATCGGCAATCGACAATGAATCCAGTTCGACCCGGATCGGGAAGCGCCCCTGTAATTCAGGGATTAAATCAGATGGTTTGGCCAGATGAAAAGCACCCGAAGCAATAAACAGAATATGGTCTGTTTTGATCATGCCATATTTAGTATTGACGGTTGTACCCTCTACCAGCGGCAGTAAATCACGCTGTACGCCGGCACGGGATACTTCTGCACCGCCGGATTCGGAGCGGCTGGCGATTTTATCTATCTCATCAAGGAAAACGATACCGTTTTGTTCGACGTTTTGAATCGCATTTTGTTTAATATCATCGTCGTTCAGCAGTTTGGCCGCTTCTTCATCCGTTATCAGACGCAATGCTTCCGGTACGGGTAATTTGCGGGATTTTTTGCGGCCACTATTTACCCCGGAAAACATGGATTTGATTTGCTCGGTCATTTCTTCCATGCCCGGCGGAGCCATAATTTCCATTTGCGGACCGGCCTCTGCGACGTCTATTTCAATTTCTTTGTCGTTCAGAGCACCTTCACGCAAGCGTTTGCGCAGGGTCTGGCGGGTGCTATTGTCTGTTGCTGCTTCCGGGCTATTCAGGCCAAAATCACGGGCGGGCGGCAACAGAATATCCAGTATCCGGTCTTCGGCAGCATCTTCTGCCCGTGCGCGTACTTTTTTGATTTCGGAAGCGCGGGTTTGTTTTATGCCGATTTCGATTAAATCGCGAATAATGGTGTCAACATCACGGCCCACGTAACCAACTTCGGTAAACTTGGTTGCTTCAATTTTAATGAAAGGGGCGTCGGCTAATTTGGCCAGACGGCGCGCAATCTCGGTTTTTCCTACACCGGTCGGCCCTATCATCAGGATATTTTTGGGTGTGATTTCTTGTCTTAACGGGTCAGCGACCTGCTGACGGCGCCAGCGATTACGCAGTGCAATCGCAACAGCACGTTTGGCTTTATCCTGGCCAACGACGTGCTTGTCAAGCTCAGAAACGATCTCTTGAGGTGTCATATTCATCATGGTGGTCATTGTATTTATTCCAGTGTTTCAATGATATGGGACAAATTGGTGTAAATACACAATTGGCCAGCGATAGTAAGTGATTTTTTGACAATATCAATAGCCGACAGATCGGTATTCTGATGTAATGCGATGGCAGCAGACTGGGCGAAAGTGCCGCCGGAGCCAATGGCACCTATGCCGTCTTCCGGTTCCAGTACATCGCCATTACCGGTAATAACTAATGTGCAGTCGCGGTCAGCAACAAGCAGCATGGCCTCCAGACGTCGCAACATGCGGTCTGTGCGCCAGTCTTTGGCCAGTTCTACCGAGGCACGCATTAAATGGCCCTGGTGTTTTTCAAGCTTAGCTTCAAAGCGCTCAATTAAGGTGAACGCATCTGCGGTACCGCCGGCAAATCCGGCCAGTACTTTGCCGTGATAGAGTTTACGGACTTTGCGCGCAGTCCCTTTCATCACAATATTACCGAGGGTGACCTGGCCATCACCGCCTAAAGCGACACTGTTGCCGCGTCGAACCGTTAAGATGGTTGTCCCGTGAAATTGTTCCATAAATGCCTCAAGATAGGTGAAACGATGGTGTGATGATCCGAGAAAATCGATGCCGATCAATCTCAACCAATAGGGGGTGAGATGGGGATAGCCCCCTTAAATTGCAAGTGAATTTGATGAGTTTGTCATGAATTTCGTCAAAGAACAAAAGGACAAACCCAAGAGTCCGTCTAGTTTATCAGAAAGTAATTAGCGGGAAAGTGCAGAATTGAAGAGAGACGCTATTTTTTGCGCGGGTACATGCTCGCTACATTTTTAAATCCCATGGCGTTAAATAAGGCCAGTATCAGGTAGCTAATATTGTGAAATTCAAGAGTGAGGTGTTCTTTGGAGGCCAGTGGCACCAGGCTGCTGAGTAACTGACCGCATGCGCTAAAATCAACGCGTTCAAGCTGTGAACAGTCCAGTCTGGCGGAGCTTGTCTGTTGTGTATAGTCGGTAATGGCTTTAATCAGTGCTTCGGTGTTTCCTTCAATGATTTTTGGCATTAAGAATGTGGATGCATCGTCAGAACCAGCGGGAAGATCCGGGTAGGCGAGGGTGGCTTTACTGCCAGGTTTAATGAAAGGCGGAGGAGATACTTCAAATGTGATGCAGTATTCCATGCTTACATCTTCGAAGGTTTTTTCTTCATTTAAAAACTGGAGTAATTCCATGAGTAAGAGCCAGGGGGCTTCAGTTTCATCGCGTCGTCCGACCGCAATAATCGTATAGATTTGTCTGGTCAGTTCACGTTCACCCACAAGGGTTAAGCTGTGTCCGGATTTATTCAGGCTTTGCAGGTGATCCAACAGCAGGCGACATCCCTCCGGTTCAACAGAGGTGATGCCGGAAAATTCCAGTTGCAAGCTGCGATGCGTGGCACTGAGTGTCGTAATCCTGTTGAGTTGTCTGGTAATTTCATGATTAAGCGTACCGGAAAAAACAATACGCGGCACCAGGTCTCCATCCTGTTTTTCTTCGTCAGACTGGTTTGGATTTGATACCTCGATCCAGGTGGGGGCAGATACTTCAAATTTGCTGGCATAATCCGGACAGAGTTGTTCAAATTCCGGTTTCATTTGCATAACCTGATACAGGTCGAACAGCATCCACCACGCCGTTTGATTGGTTGCCTTGGTGTTATCCTGATGTGCGATCTGTTGCAGTGCTTTTTCAGCGGCTTCCGGTTGTCCGCTTGCGAATAAAATCGCGGCCTCTTCCAGTGCCGGAATACTTTCTGTCTGTTCTATCGGGGTGGTGGTCAGATTGTTGGGGGAGTCAAACAGATATTCGGTCTCTGCCCCTATGGCTGGCAGGGTTGTATTAACGTTGTACAGTGTATTTCCGCTGCTGAGAACTGCCTTTTTTTTAGATTTTTTTGTTTGTCGCGGCGCAGATGCGGCAAGTTTCGGCTTTCTTTTTTCGGCAATATCGCGGGTCATTTCTGATTCGATTTCATCGATCTTTTTTTCAGTGGCCCGTGCGATGTGCCATTGTTGTTCCTGGCTGTGTTGAGGCGGGGTATTTTCTGTTACTGAACTTGCTGTGTTGGTCCGGCCATTGTTTTTGCCAGACTTGCGGCTTGCTGATGTGTTTTTGCGCTGCACATCTTTCTTGCCAAAAAGTGAAAAAATCCCCACGGTAGCCCTGATCTATCTGGTAACGGTTACTTCAATTAAAAAAGGGTAATTGCGTGTTTTACCATTTTATATTGATTAAGTTACCTAACTAAGCAAATAAATAATCAACCAACTAAGCACAGACCCGAAAAACCAATGGTCTGATCGTATTTTACTAGCTGCTTGCCGGAAGCAGGGACTCTGCGTTAAAAATAGGCGGGCTGATGATGAAAATACGGGAAATTTTTGCATTAATCACACAGACTGTGTAAGGCAAATGATTAAGAATTAATTCTTTGTGGCTATAAACAAAAAAACACATCCCATAACTGCGGATGTGTTTTTTTGTTATCAGATTAATTTAGTAATTAATCACCGTATAATTTTTGCTTCAGTTCCCGGCGCTGCTGGGCTTCCAGTGATAAGTTGGCGGTAGGACGTGCCAACAAACGGGCTACCCCGATAGGTTCTCCGGTTTCTTCGCACCAGCCATAATCGCCTGAATCAATCATGGCAATGGATTGTTGTACTTTCTTAAGCAGCTTACGTTCACGGTCACGTGTGCGCAGTTCCAGTGCATGCTCCTCTTCAATAGTCGCTCGGTCTGCCGGATCAGGGACAAGCACAGTTTCACGCAAGTGCTCTGTCGTCTCGTCAGCATTTTTTAGCAAGTCTTTTTCCAACTGCTGTAAACGAACTTTGAAAAAAGCCAGTTGCGCTTCGTTCATGTATTCGCTCTCATCCATCTTGAGGATCTGCTCATCAGTCAGGGTAGAGACCGGCGCGTTGGTTGCTACGGTCGTTTTGGGTGTTTTAGTTGCCACTTCGCTTACTTTCGATACGACGGGTTTGACATAAGGGCAGCCGCTAGCCGGCTGCACCCCCCCTACTGATTACTGTGTATTATACAGAACCAGTAACCCGGTAGTTTATACCAGACATTGCTCTAAACCGCTAATAAATATATCTTTCGGCAAATTATTGCCAATAAATACAAGTTTACTTTCTTTTATTTCATCTTCTGCCCATTTATGACCGATATCACTGCCCATAATCTGGTGTACTCCCTGAAATACAACTTTGCAGTCAGCGCCATCCATGTACAGTATGCCTTTATACCGCAACATGTTCGGTCCGTATACCTGAATCAGTCCACCTAAAAATTCATCGAGTTGTGCGGTGTTAAACGGCCGTACACTTTTAAAAACAAATGCCGAAATAGTATCCAGGTGGGTTTTTTTATGTGCATGATGGTCGCAGTGGCTGTGATCTTCATGATTACAGTGTGCACCATGTTCATGATCGTGCCCGTGGTCGTGACCCTGTGCCTCAGATTCCCTGAGAAAATCAGCATCGATGGCAAGTTTATCGTTTAGGTTAAATCCGCGCAAGTCCAGTACTTGAGCAATATCAACCTGACCAAAATGAGCAGTATTTATCATGGCACGCGGGTTGATGCGGGTCAGCCGGCTGCGTAACTGGCTCAGTCCGGCTGCATCGGTCAAATCGGCTTTGCTGATAAATAATTTATCGGCAAAGCCGACCTGACGCTGGGCTTCTTCGTGCTCGTCCAGTTGTTGCATTGCATGGCGTGCATCGACGACGGTGACAACGGCATCCAGCAGGTAGTATCCGGCAACTTGTTCATCTGCAAAAAAAGTCTGTGCTACCGGGCCGGGGTTGGCAAGGCCGGTGGTTTCAATGATGAGATGATCGAATTGGATTTCGCCTGCATTGCGTTTTTCTGCCAGGCTGTTCAGGGCGGTAATCAGGTCACCGCGCACAGTACAGCAAATACAGCCATTATTCATTTCAATAATGTGTTCCTGGCTGTCTTTGAGTAAAATTTCGGTATCAATATTTTCCTGACCAAATTCATTTTCAATTACCGCTATTTTATAGCCGTGGTCTTCATGCAAAATCCGGTTTAGCAGGGTAGTTTTTCCTGCACCTAAAAAGCCGGTCAGAATGGTGCTTGGTATAAGTGTCATGGCTGGTTTTGGCTGGTTGGTGGTCTGTATTTCGTTATTTGCGTTTGGCACGGGGATGGGCTGCATCGTAGCTGGCCGCCAGATGCTGAAAATCCAGTGCAGTATAAATTTGGGTGGAAGCGATCGAGCTATGGCCTAATAATTCCTGCACCGCACGTAAGTCGCCGGAAGATTGTAACAGGTGAGACGCAAACGAGTGGCGTAATACGTGGGGATGTACCCGGCTTTCTATACCAAGTTGTGCCGCGTATGCTTTGAGTCGTAATTGTATGAGCCGTACAGAAATCCGTGTGCCGCGATTGCTCAGAAATAAGGGATACGGGTCTGTTTTAAGCAAAGTGGGGCGGTGTGTCAGCCAGGTGTTTATTGCGGTAAGAGCGGCACTTCCTATCGGGACTTCTCTGGTTTTATTCCCTTTTCCGGTAATGTGTACCATCTGCTCTGACAAGTCAATCCAGCTCAGCGAGCAATAATCTGCCTGATGATGGTAGTGTATATCCAGACTGGCTAATTCCGAAACGCGCAAACCGCTTGAATACAATAATTCAAACATGGCGTGGTCGGCAGTCTGGCTGGCATTATTGCCTGCAGCATGATCAAGCAGGCGAAAAGCTTCGTCTACAGATAGGGCTTTAGGTAAGCTTTTCCCGCGTCTTGGTGCTTTTATGCCGGTCACCGGATTGTATTCCATGTGAACAGACTCGCCCAGCCAGTCAAAGAAAGAACGCCAGGCGGATAAGTGGCGGGCAATCGAGCGTGGCAGCAGATTGCGCGCGTGAAGCTGGCTGGTGAGCTGGCGAATTTGCGCCACTGTGATATCGGCTGGTGCAGATTGTTCCAGTAAGGCGGATAAGCTGTGTAAGTCGCATTGGTAGTTGCGCACGGTATGCGGCGAGTAGCGGCGAATCGTGCGCAAATACGTCAGAAATCTGACGCAGTCCGGGTGCAAAGCCGGTAACTGTTTCATTGATTCCGATTCCGGCTAGTTAATCATAAAGCGTAACGCTGCGCTGGAAATCCCCGCCATTTGCGTTAAAAAATGAGTTGCCATCTGACTGGTGTAACGTTCAGGATCATCCGAGCCGAGTACAACCAGACCAAATACTTTACCTTCTGAGCGTAAGGGGAGCATGGCGATTGAGCTGATGGTTGCAGCCGGGACATTGAACCAGCCTGCGGCTTCAAAATCCATATTTTTTCCGCAAAAAGGGGTAGTCAGACTGGCGGTGAACAGTTGAACATCCGCACTGACAGGAGCGGAAAACCAGGTATCTGCATAGGCATCTGCCACATCCCAGCAGCGTATGGTGACGTGAGGCAGGTTAAAAATACGCTGCATGCTGGTGGTGAATACCTGGGGTAAATCAGCGTCATTACGTACAGACAGCAGGGATTGCGTCCAGCTGGTCAGCCTGTTGACGGTAGTATCGTTTTCTTGCGCCAGCCGGACGAACTCAGCCAGTTTCAGCTCCAGAGCGCGGTATTTTTCCCGTACCAGTTCCATTTGCCGTTCTTGCATGGAAATGGTTCGTCCCAGTACCGGGCTCGTGAGTCTGACCGTCGCAAGCAGTTCAGCGTGCTGTTCAAAGAATTCGGGATTATTTGCTAAATAGCTTGCAACATCGTTAGGATTCATACAAACCTCATTTAACTTAGATAGAAATTTCGCCTTCGAACACCGTTACCGCGGGGCCGGTCAGGAATACCGGATGCCCTGCACCTTCCCAACTGATGGTGAGCTCGCCGCCGCGTGCGGTAACAGTGACAGGGGATGCCAGTTGTCCGCGCAATATCCCTGCGACCACCGCTGCGCAAGAGCCTGTACCGCAGGCCAGTGTTTCACCGGCACCACGTTCATAAACACGTAATTTAATATGGTGGGATGACATGATTTGCATGAACCCGGCATTGACCCGGTTCGGAAAGCGCGCATGGTGCTCGATGAGCGGGCCATCTGCCAGTACATGGGCAGTTTCTATATCCTCAACAATTTGTACCGCGTGCGGGTTACCCATTGAAATAGCAGAAACGGTAATCGTTTTTTCTCTGAGTGTTAAAGGCCACAGTGTTGCCTCATGTTCGGTTTGCGGTATCAGTCCGTCTGCATTGAACGGCACCCGTACCGGATCCAGTACCGGTTCACCCATGTTGACGGTAATACGGCCGTCGGACTCCAGACTGAGCGTGATAATACCTGACAGAGTTTCTACTGAAATACAGGTTTTATCCGTGAGTTTTTTTTCATGGACGAATCGGACAAAGGCGCGCGAGCCGTTGCCGCATTGCTCAACTTCGCTGCCGTCTGCATTGAAAATCCGATAGCGAAAATCCACCGACGGGTTGTCTGAGCGCTCAACGACCAGCATTTGATCCGCACCCACGCCAAAACGGCGGTCACCTAAGAATTGCCATTGCGAGGGCGTCAGATTAATTTGTTGGTTAATACCGTCAAAAACCAAAAAATCGTTACCGGCACCGTGCATTTTTGTAAATTTTAATTTCATTGGATTATTGTTTTAAGCGAACAGGGGTAGACAAAAATAATCAGGAGCTGGCAAGATTATACGCCACCTGTTTTGGTGAATTGGTGAACCAGAGTGCTCTGATACCGGCATTTTTGTAGTGAATCTCAAATGCCTTAATGTTATTTCATCGTTATTCCGTTTTTTTATACAGGCAGCTTTGTCCTTGCGGCCTGGTTTTAAAACGCCGGTGCGACCAGAAATACTCGGCGGGACAGAGCCGGATTTGTTCTTCAAGAAAGGCATTCATGTGGCGTGTTGCTGCTAACATATCTGTGCCGGGATAATTTTCCCAGGCCGGATAGAAAGTGACATTCCATCCCTGATAATCGGGTAATACTGTTGCAATAACGGGAATGACCCTGGCTCCTGTGGCGGCGGCAATACGGGCCGGTGCAGTCAGTGTTGCCGCAGAAATACCGAAAAAAGGAACAAATTCGGCGTCTTTTGCACCAAAATCCATATCTGGCAGCATAAAAAAAGGTAAACCATCGCGCATGGCACGGATAATTGGTTTTACTCCTTCAGCACGGGAAAATAGTTTAATAGGTCTGAATCGGGTGCGGCCGTACCTGAGCGCGGCATCAAAGACAGGATTGCGTTGCTGGGTATAAATGGAGCACAAGGTGCTTTCCAGCATGACAGCTACGCCTGCAACGTCCAGGCTGACAAAATGCGGACATAATAAAATTGTCGGTCCGGCGGCAATCGCGGCCAATGGCACGGCAGGATCAACCCGTATCAGTTTTCTCAGGCGTTCTTCAGAGCTCCACCATAATATGCCGCGTTCCAGTACGCTGCGGGCATATGCCCGGAAGTGTTGTCTGGCAATGGCATGGCGTTCGTCTTCATCCAGTTCCGGGAAACACAGGCGCAGGTTGGTCAGGGTAATATGGCGACGTGAGCCCATGACCCAGAACAGAACGGTGCCGACCGCTTCGCCAATGCGTCCCAATACCGGAAGGGGCAGGTGGTGCAGACACCACATCAGGGCAAGTAAGGCCCTCATTCCGTTTCCTGCAGAGGCGCATCTACATGGTCGGGTTTTTTGTAGCGGTTATAGCTCCAAAAATACTGTGCCGGGCAATGTGCAATGAGATCTTCCATCGCCAGATTAATTTGTTGCGCCTGTTGTTCCGGGCTGCCCTGCAGTTTTCCGGTAAATGGCACGAACCGGATTAAAAATCCCCGCCCGAACGGTAAGCGTTCAGCGTAAGAAAGCATAACAGGCGCACCTGTCATGGTGTGTAATTTGGCCGACAAGGTCATGGTGTATGCCGGTTTGCCAAAGAAGTTAGCCCAGGCGCCTTCACCGTGCTGTGGCACCTGATCAGGTAATAAGCCAACGGCTTCTCCTTTTTTTAAAGCTTTAAGCAAACGCCGCACGCCACCCAGATTAGCCGGGGCCAATAGCAGGTTGGTACGGGCACGTGCATTTTCAATCAGGGGCTGTAAGGCCTTTTTATTGGGTGGACGATAGAGTACGGTCAGGGTGGTTTTATTGGCAATGGCCTGGGCTATTATTTCAAAGCAACCAAGATGCGGGGTTAAAAAGACAAGCCCGTTGCCTTCGTCCAGTGCAGCCTGTACTACTGACCAGTTTTCAATCTGTGCTTTTTTGAGTACTTTTTCCTGGGGCGCACACCAGACAAAAGCCAGCTCGACGATACTTTTCCCCGCTTCGGAGATCGCTTGTCTGGTATGCCCGGAAAATCCGGCCAGTGCAATATTCTGGCGTATGCGGCGACGGTATGAAGGACTGGACAGATAGACCAGCCAGCCTAATAAGCTTCCTATTCCATGCAGAACAGGGAGAGGGAAAACGGATAAGAATCGGAACAGCGTAACCAGCATAAAGGCCTGCCATAAAAATGGAAATTCAACAAAATTTCTGTAAGAGGCGTAAAATACCACGAAATCAGCGTGGGGTTTAGCCCTATTGCTGTTCACCGCTGAGTTAATAGACAACTTGCGAGGCGGTATATAAATTTCGCTAAAGCGTCGCAGCTTCATTTTTTGTCTGCGACATGCTCAACTACGTACACGGAGCCTGCCATGGCAAATGAATACCTTTTTACCTCTGAATCTGTTTCAGAAGGTCACCCCGACAAAGTCGCCGATCAAATTTCCGATGCTATCCTGGATGCCATTCTGGCTCAGGACCCGCATGCACGGGTCGCTGCCGAAACACTGTGCAATACCGGTTTAGTGGTATTGGCCGGTGAAATCACCACGCATGCCAATGTCGATTATATCGGCGTTGCACGCGACACAATCAAACGTATCGGTTACGACAATACCGAATATGGTATTGATTATCGTGGTTGTGCTGTCATGGTTTGCTATGACAAACAATCTCCGGACATCGCTCAGGGCGTGGATGAAGGTCATGGTATTGATCTGGATCAGGGTGCCGGTGATCAGGGTCTGATGTTTGGTTATGCCTGCGATGAAACCCCGGAATTAATGCCTGCTGCAATCTACTATGCACATCGTATCGTAGAGCGCCAATCTCAGTTGCGTAAAGATGGCCGCCTGGACTGGTTGCGTCCTGATGCCAAATCGCAAGTGACCTTGCGTTATGTGGATGGTCGTCCGGTATCGATAGACACTATCGTGTTGTCGACCCAGCATGCACCGCACATGTCACATAAAGATATCGAAGAAGCAGCGATTGAAGAAATCATTAACCCGGTGTTGCCGAAAGAATGGCTGCAAAACACCCGTTACCTGATTAATCCGACCGGCCGTTTTGTTATTGGCGGCCCGCAAGGTGATTGCGGTCTGACCGGCCGTAAAATCATTGTCGATACTTACGGCGGTGCCTGCCCGCATGGTGGCGGTGCATTCTCAGGTAAAGATCCAAGTAAAGTGGATCGGTCTGCGGCTTATGCGGCGCGTTATGTGGCTAAAAACATTGTGGCTGCCGGTCTGGCCCGTCAGTGCCAGATTCAGATCAGTTACGCGATTGGTGTGGCTAAACCGATTAACATCACGGTGTACACTGAAGGTACCGGTGTGATTCCGGATGAGAAAATTGCAGAACTGGTACACGAACATTTCGATCTGCGTCCTAAGGGCATTGTGCAAATGCTGGATTTACTGCGTCCTATTTATCAAAAAACAGCTGCTTACGGGCACTTTGGCCGTGAAGAACCGGAATTTACCTGGGAACGCACTGATAAAGCGGCTTTATTGCGTGCTGCAATTGGTCGCTAGAGACGAAGAAAGACGGAAAGTGAAGAGTTATTTTTATAGTATGTTGTTGCCGGTTCTTATGGTGACCTTGCCGGCGACAGCCGGCAGTATTGCCCCGGCAGCGGATACTGTACCGGCAAACCCGTGGTGTGGGCCATTGGTTCGCCGTCTGCCAAAAGTGACTATGGCACAGTGTCAGAATAGTGCCTTAAAAGCCAGCGGTAAAGTATCTATCAAGGGATTTCCCCTGCTGGTGCGCGAAGTTCCTGCCCGGATTAAAAATGCAGAGCATCCTGATCAGCCTCCGATTAAGGTATTACTGATTGGCGGCATTCATGGTGACGAAAGAACAGCATCATCGATTGTTTTATTGTGGCTGGAAGCCCTCAATAAACCGGTTGCCGGTGAGTTTGAATGGCGTATTGCGCCGCTTGTTAATCCGGACGGTTTACTGGCGGCCAAATCTACCCGTGTTAACGCAAACGGTGTGGATTTGAATCGTAATTTTCCTACGCCGAACTGGTTGCAGGAAGCGCCGCTTTACTGGAAAAAGCGTACCGGCAGCGATCCGCGCCGTTTTCCCGGTAAAGCGCCTATTTCCGAACCGGAAAGCCGTTGGGTATTTGATGAAATCGAGCATTTTCAGCCGGATGTGGTTATTTCGGTGCATGCTCCGTTCGGGGTGCTGGATTTTGACGGCCTGAGTACTACGCCTCCCAGTCGTTTTGGCCGTCTGATGATAGACCGGGTCGGGGTTTATCCCGGTTCTTTGGGTAACTATAGCGGGGTACATAAAAATATTCCGGTTGTGACGATTGAGCTTCCTAATTCGCTGGTCATGCCTGCCGATGCTGAAGTTGCCCGTATCTGGCAGGATATGCTCAATTGGGTGCAGCACAATGTAAAATCACAAACGCCGGTCAGCAGCCATATTTCTGCATCGGCATCTGAGTCAGCGAAAACGGCAGAACAGGCCGGGCAGGATGTCGCCGTACAGGTAAGCACGGCGGTATCAGAGACGGTTCCGTCAGTTTCAACACCGGAGTCTGCTCTGGTGCTTGTTCCTGCGCAGTCAATCGCGCCGGCATTAACAGCTCCTCCTGCACTTGCGGCACCAGTGAACGAAGGATCTGTCAGTAAGACAATAAAAGAGCCCGCGTGAAGTGAATTTTTATTGCAATATTAAAATGTAATTTAAAAAACGTGTGGTTGATGCCACACGTTTTTTTTTAATCAACATAACGGTTATCATCAAGGTCGTCAGCGGGTTTGTCAGACAGAACCTAAATAACGTGCGGGCTAGTCTGATCGGACAGTACTTGCGTCAAACAGGCGCAGTGATGTTGTTGTCACGGTCAGTATGATGTTTCACAGGCGTTGCAAAGGCAAAAAATGACATTTTACCAATTAATTTTTGATTTTATCCGTCGTCACCGCCGTCACTATCTGGCAGCAGCGCTCATGCTGTGTGCAGTAGCGATGTTGTCGGTGTGGATTCCGCGCAAAATCGGGCGTTTGGTCGATGCGCTGGTTGCCGGACAGTTGAGCACTGGCAGTATGTTTGCCGAACTGGGCTTAATCTTGCTGATGGGGCTGGCAATTTATTTTTTACGGGTTGGCTGGCGCATGCAGTTATTTGTGGCGTCTTACCAGTTAGGTGTGCAATTGCGTACTGATCTGGTGCAGCGACTTTGTTTACAGGGACCACACTTTTTTCAGGAACAGCGTACCGGTGATTTAATGGCGCTGGGTACCAATGATGCCGATGCCATTGAACTGGCTGCAGGCGAAGCTATGCTGGCCGGATTCGACGGCAGTCTGACCCTGATTATGGTGTTGGGCATGATGTTATTGGGCATCGACTGGCGCCTGACCTGTATGGCTTTACTGCCGTTTCCCTTTATGGCTCTGGCGTTCCGGCGTATCACCCGTCAGGTACATAATGCTTCACATGCGGCGTTAAGCTGCTTTAGTCAGCTTAATGATCAGGTGCAGGAGAGCATTGCCGGGATACGTACCATGCGTGCTCTGGGGCTGGAGCAACGTAATGCCCGTCAATTTGCCGATCTGGCAGAACAGGCTGCCGCCGCCAGTTTACGTGCACAACGCTGGGAAGCGGCGTATGAACCTGCTGTTGGTCTGGCTTTAACGGTTGCCGGAGTGATGACGCTGGCGTTGGGAGGTTATCTGGTCTGGCACGGAAAAATGAGTATAGGTTCGCTCACCAGCTTTAGTATGTATCTGGGGCAGCTTATCTGGCCCATGTTTGCGGCGGGGTGGGTGTTATCGCTGCTTGAGCGCGGCCGGGCGGCCTGGCAGCGGCTGGAGCCGGTATTGAGTTTGCCGCTGTCGGTGGAAGATCACGGCAGTATTTCTTCGTTACCGGAAGGGGAAATACAGTGCCGGGATATCGGGTTTGCTTATGCGGAGCAAGATTCAGCGCAGGCAGCCTTGCAGGGAATTTCCCTGACCTTGCCCGTCGGTGCTACCGTGGGTCTGGTCGGGCCGACCGGTTCGGGCAAATCTACCCTGATCCGCTTGTTATTGCGTCAATATCAGGCCCAGCAAGGGGAAGTGCGCTGGGGCGGGCATGTTTTATCGGATTACCGGCTGGAGCAGTTGCGCAGCCAGATTAGCTGGGTTGCCCAGGAACCGTTTTTATTTTCTGCCACGATTGCGGATAATATTGCTCTTGCTAAGCCGGATGCCAGTCGTGAGGCCATTGAACAGGCGGCTAAACTGGCCGCCGTGCACGATGATATTATGAGTTTTCCCCTGGGTTATGCCACCCTGGTGGGAGAGCGCGGCGTTACCCTTTCCGGCGGACAGCGGCAACGTGTGGCGATTGCCCGTGCTTTGCTCATCAATGCTCCTTTGCTGTTGTTGGATGATGCTTTATCGGCTGTGGATACCGGTACGCAAACGCGTATTTTGCAGCACTTGCGTCATGCCAGAGCCGGTGCCGGTGCAGGGCGCACGGTGTTATTGGTCAGTCACCGCTTAAGTGTTGTCGCGGATGCCGATCATATTGTGGTGCTGCAAAACGGTAAAATTACCGAGCAAGGTAATCATGCCACGCTGTCAGGCAACCAGGGCTGGTATGCCAGTCAGTGGCGTTATCAGCAACTGGAGGCCAGCCTTGATGCACTCTGAATCGGTTTCCCGTACTGAAAAAAATCCATTGAAGGATAAAAAATCAATTAGCGAGCAGCGACTTGCCGTGCAATTACTGACAGATACGGCCTGGGCAGACCGTCACCATGTATGGGTGGGGATTGCGTTACTGGCTCTGGCCGCAGGCTTAGAGGCAATAGGCCCGCTGCTGGGTAAGGCGTATATTGATAATTATCTGCTGCCGAGGCAGGCCGATTTTTCCTGGATATTTTTATTATTGTCGGCCAATCTGCTTACCGGCTGTCTGGCGACCTGGCTGCGCTACCTGCAATTGCTGCGGCTGGCCGGTGTTGCCATGCGTTCGGTACGGCGTCTGCGTGAACAGGTTTATGTACATGTATTGCGGCTGCCTGTGGCGTATTTTGATAAAGCTATTACCGGGCAATTGGTCAGTCGTGTGACCAACGATACCGAAGCGGTGAAGAATTTGTATGTGCAGGTGCTGTTTGTGATGCTGGATAGCTCTATTGTGGTTGCAGGAGCCTTATGTGCTATGGCCTGGCTGGATTGGCGGCTGATGCTGGTTGTTGCGATGCTGATACCGGCGATGGTGATTATTGTCTGGCTTTACCAGCGCTGGAGTGCGCCCGCCGTTGCCCGCGCCAGACAACTGCGTAGTGAATTAAATGCGCAACTGGCAGAAAGTATTGCGGGCATGAGTGTCTTGCAAGCCAGTCTTGCCGACCAGCGTTTTGCCCGCCGTTTTGGTGCTACTAACGAGGAGCATTATCAAGCGCGGGTCAGTGAATTACGTGTTAATGCCTGGTTGCTGCGCCCGGCGCTGGATTTGCTTAATTCAATCTTGCTGGTAGTCGTTCTTTATAGTTTTAGTCTGCATAGCATGAGCGGTGCAGAAGTCGGAATATTGTATGCCTTTGTGAGTTACATCGCCCGCGTGGTGGAGCCCTTAATTCAAATTACCATGCAATTCGGACAAATTCAGCAGGCAGTCGTATCGGCGGCAAGGGTGAATACCTTGTTGTCGGAGCCCGCAGAACTCTGCCTGAATTCCAGCCCGGATACCGGTTTGGCATTAAATGGCGGTACTGTCGTTTTTCAGGATGTCAGTTTTGCTTATGATCCGGCCGATCCGGTATTGCATGGGGTGAATTTGGAGGTTCCTTCCGGTAGTTTCTACGGTGTGGTAGGACATACCGGCAGTGGTAAATCGACCCTGTTAAGTTTGCTGTTACGGTTTTATCATGCTCAGGCCGGTTGTATCCGGCTGGATGGCTTGCCGCTGGAGAGTATCAGTGAAACCGAGTTTCGTCTTAAGGTCGGCCTGGTGCCGCAAGAACCTTTTTTACTGGCGACCACGGTACGGGACAATATCGCCATGGGCAGGACACTGACACAACAGCAAATTGAAGCCGCCGCCATCAGCGCACATGCGCATACATTCATTACGCGTCTGTCGCATGGCTACGATACCCGGCTGGGTGAAGGCGGGGCAAAATTATCTACCGGACAAAAGCAATTGTTAGCAATAGCGCGTGCTCTGGCCGGTGATCCGGTATTGTTGCTGCTGGATGAGGCGACATCGCATATTGACAGCGAAACCGAGCAGATCGTCCAAAAGGCACTGGCTGATTTACGCGGTAAAGTCACCATCATCGCGATTGCGCACCGCTTATCGACTATACGTGATGCCGACCAGATTATTGTCCTGAACCGGGGCAAACTGGCGGAGCAGGGTAAGCATGCTGCATTGATGGAATTGCATCAGGGGATATACCAAAAGCTTTATTTGTTGCAAGCGCTGGAGGAGTAGAAAAGGGTTTACTGTGCCTGACTTTACGGAGTATCCCCCGAGTTCTCCACTATTTTTGTGCGTATGAGCGGTAACTATCGCCCGAATGCGTTATACTGCCGGATTCCGAGGAGCGTTGCGACGAATAAGCGGTATACACCGTGTACTTTCGCCAGGCTCGGAAAACGATCAGTGTCAGCAGCCCTGTTAAGTAAAACAGCCTGTGGCAATTGGTCACTGCAACCGCGCTCACGTTACTTTTTTCACTTAGAAAGGAGGGCGTGATGAACGCCACCACAAAAGACTATGTAATTGCTGACATTAGCTTAGCTGCATGGGGCCGTAAAGAAATCAATATCGCTGAAACAGAAATGCCGGGTTTAATGGGCATCCGTGAGGAATTTGCTGCCAGTCAGCCACTGCGCGGTGCACGTATTGCCGGGTCATTGCACATGACGATACAAACAGCGGTGCTGATCGAAACTCTGGCGGCTTTAGGTGCTGAAGTACGCTGGGCTTCCTGTAATATCTACTCCACACAAGATCAGGCTGCCGCCGCTATTGCCGCTGCCGGTCATCCTGTATTCGCTTTTAAAGGCGAAAATCTGGATGAGTACTGGGCATTCACCCACCGTATTTTTGAATGGAACGACCAGCCTGCCAATATGATTCTGGATGATGGCGGCGATGCCACCATGTTGTTGCATCTGGGTAGCCGTGCCGAAAAAGACATTTCTGTGTTGGATACACCGACATCAGAAGAAGAAATCTGCCTGTTCAATGCCATTAAAACGCATCTGGCGCAAGACAGTACCTGGTACTCCAAACGTCTGGTTGCGATTAAAGGCGTGACCGAAGAAACGACGACCGGTGTGCATCGTCTGTATCAGATGCATAAAGAAGGTAAGCTGGTATTCCCTGCTATTAATGTGAATGATTCCGTCACTAAATCCAAGTTCGATAACTTGTATGGCTGCCGTGAGTCTCTGGTTGATGGTATCAAGCGCGCTACTGACGTGATGATTGCCGGTAAAGTTGCCGTCATTATTGGTTATGGCGATGTAGGTAAGGGTTGTGCACAAGCGATGCGCGCCTTATCGGCACAAGTATGGGTAACGGAAATTGATCCTATCTGCGCATTACAGGCAGCGATGGAAGGTTTCCGTGTTGTGACTATGGATTATGCCGCTTCCAGAGGCGACATTTTTGTGACGACTACCGGTAACTTCCATGTCATCACGCACGAACACATGCTGGACATGAAAGATCAGGCTATTGTCAGCAATATCGGCCATTTTGATAATGAAATTGATGTGGCATCACTGGAGCAATACCAGTGGGACAATATCAAACCGCAAGTGGATCATGTTATTTTCCCTAGCGGAAAACGCATTATTTTGCTGGCAAAAGGACGTCTGGTTAATCTGGGTTGTGGTACCGGCCACCCATCGTATGTGATGAGCTCCTCGTTTGCCAATCAGACTATTGCGCAAATTGAGCTGTTCGCTAATACTGCCAGCTACCCGGTCGGTGTTTACACTTTGCCTAAGCATCTGGATGAAAAAGTCGCACGCTTGCAATTAAAAACACTGAATGCACAACTGAGTGAATTAACTGATCAGCAGGCAGCTTACATCGGTGTCGCAAAAGAAGGCCCTTACAAGCCGGATCATTACCGTTATTAATTAAGCATAGTGCGTGGCAGTACCTCGTGACGGGTATTGCACCACACCGGACAACGCCGGCGGCAGCATGCCGGGGTCTGTCAGGTGTGACTTATCGTGTTTTGTATTATCCGGCATTAATTTAGTATTATTTTTTTGCATTAGTTTTGCATTAGTTTTGCATTAATTCGATATCAATACCCCCCTTTTGCGACATGGTAGTAAAAGGGCAAAAGGAGGCATTATGCGGTTGCTGGCTACGTGGTTAATCAATGCATTAGCGTTGTTTGCACTACCTTACTTAATGCGTTCGGTCCGCGTGGATGACTTTATGACTGCCATGCTGGTGTCGGTGGTGTTAGGCTTGGTCAACACCATAGTGCGTCCGATTTTGTTATTGCTTACCCTGCCGGTGACCCTGTTAAGCATGGGGTTATTTGTATTCGTCTTAAACGGCCTGCTATTCTGGGCTGTGGCCAGGATGGTTCCTGGTTTTCATGTGTTCGGGTTCTGGTCTGCGGTATGGGCCGCAATGCTGTACAGCGTTATTTCCTGGGCTCTTACTACACTGATTTTAAAAGATTAATTTTATGTCACAGCCAAATTTTAGTATTGAGTTTTTCCCTCCAAAAACAGAAGAGGGAGTGACTAAGTTGCGGGCTACCCGCGCCAGACTGGCGACACTCAATCCGCGTTATTTTTCCGTTACTTTCGGTGCAGGCGGAACGACACAGCAGGGCACGCTGGATACCGTTCTGGATATTCGCCGTGAAGGTTATGACGCAGCACCGCATCTGTCTTGTGTCGGCGGAACCAGTGAATCTATACGCGCCATATTGCAGCAATATAAAGACCACGGTATTCGTCGTCTGGTGGCATTGCGCGGTGATTTGCCCAGCGGTTACGGTGCAGGCGGTGAGTTTTTACACGCCAATGATCTGATTACGTTTATTCGTAAAGAAACCGGCGACTGGTTTCATATTGAAGTAGCTGCTTATCCGGAAGTGCATCCGCAGGCCCGTTCGCCGCAAGACGATCTGAATAATTTTGTACGTAAAGTACAAGCCGGTGCCGATACGGCTATTACACAGTATTTTTACAATGCCGATGCGTATTTTCAGTTTGTGGATGCAGCACACAAATCCGGCGTTACTATCCCGATTACCGCCGGTATTATGCCTATCACCAATTACATGCAACTGATGCGTTTTTCTGATATGTGTGGAGCAGAAATCCCGCGCTGGATACGTTTAAAACTGGCTAGTTTTGGTGATGACAGTGCATCGATCAAAGCATTCGGGCTGGATGTAGTTACCCAGTTATGTGAGCGTTTGCTGGCGGGCGGTGCGCCGGGTCTGCATTTCTATTCACTCAATCAGGCTGTGGCGACGACTGCGATCTGGCAACGACTGGTGTAACAGTGGCTGGAAGGGCTGTCGGTTGCGCCTGAGCGTGTGCTCAGGCGTGTTTTAGCATGTTATATGCCGACAGAGTCGTACCGTCTGTTTCACTCTGCAAGGAGCTGCTGCACATCACTGACTAAGTCTTCCGGTTTAATCAGTGGTGAGTAGCGTCGTATGACTGCGCCGTGTTTATCGACCAGAAATTTAGTGAAATTCCATTTAATGGCTGTGCTGCCTAAGAGACCGGGTGCCTGTTGTTTCAGGTAGTGGTATAAAGGATGCGTCGCCTGACCGTTTACCTCAATTTTTTCAAAAAGAGGAAAGCTCACGCCATAGTTTGTTTCGCAAAAAGTACCGATGTCAGCAGCATTGCCCGGTTCCTGATGGCCGAACTGATTGCAGGGAAAGCCCAGTACCACCAGGCCAGCATCTTTAAATTGCCGGAATAATTTTTCCAGCCCCTGATATTGCGGCGTGAAGCCGCAATGGCTTGCGGTATTCACGATAAGCAGCACTTTGCCGCGATAGCAATCCAGCGCCAGCGGGGTACCCGCCAGACGCGTTACTGAAAAATCAAAAACGGATGTCGTGTTAGCCGGATTCGTCGTATTAATCACACTATCCCCAGATTTTGCGTTCCTGAATTTAAATCGCGGTTTTTAGAATCTTTGCCATGCAGCATAACGGCAAGGCGTAACTCATTCACCGAATCGGCATTGCGCAGCGCATCTTCGTAACTGATTTTTCCGGCTTCATACAGATCAAACAAAGCCTGATCAAAAGTTTGCATTCCCAGTTCCCGCGATTTTTTCATGATCTCTTTCATTTCATGAATTTGCCCTTTAAAAATCAAATCAGCGATTAACGGCGAGTTTAATAGAATTTCAACCGCAGCGCAGCGTCCTTTTTTATCGCGTATCGGTAACAGGCGTTGTGAAATAATTCCGCGCAGATTAAGAGAAAGATCCATCAGTAATTGCGAGCGCCGTTCTTCCGGGAAGAAATTAATAATACGGTCAAGTGCCTGATTGGTATTATTGGCATGTAAAGTAGCAAGACAAAGATGGCCGGTTTCTGCAAATGCAATGGCGTAGTCCATGGATTCACGGTCACGAATTTCGCCGATTAAGATTACATCCGGTGCCTGTCTCAGCGTGTTTTTAAGTGCGGTACCCCAATCTTCGGTATCGATGCCGATTTCACGCTGCGTAATAATGCAATTGCCGTGCGGATGAACAAATTCAATCGGATCTTCTACGGTGATGATGTGGCCATAGCTATGGGCATTGCGATGACCTATCATTGCTGCCAGCGTCGTCGATTTTCCGCAACCGGTTGCCCCGACCAGAATCACCAGGCCACGTTTACTTAAGACGACTTCCTTTAATGTTTCGGGTAAATCCAAATCGTCAAAGCTGGGAATGGCAGTGCTAATCGTGCGTAATACCATGCCAACGTGCCCTTGTTGTACAAAAGCAGAGACCCTGAAGCGCCCCAGGCCGGAAGGGTTAATGGCAAAATTGCATTCCTTGGTCGCTTCAAATGACGCCGCCTGTTTGTCACTCATAATACAGCGTGCCAGTTCAACGGTATGATGTGCGGTGAGTGGCTGATTGGATACCGGAGTAAGTTTTCCGTCTATCTTAAATGCAGGTGGAAAATCAGCAGTGATGAACAGGTCTGACGCTTTTTTACTAAGCATCAGGCGTAATAAATCATGCATAAATTTGCTGGCTTGATCGTGTTCCATGTCATTTCCCTCTTCAATAAATAATGATCAGCCGGGAAAATTTTCTGGAATTTTTGCGGCAAAACGTGCAACTCCCAGTGAAATCATATTGCGTTTCACCAGGTCTGCTAAATTTTGATCCAGCGTTTGCATGCCGACATTGCTGCCGGTTTGTATTGCCGAATACATTTGTGCTACTTTACTTTCGCGGATCAGATTACGGATAGCGGGTGTGCCTATCATGATTTCATGCGCGGCGATGCGGCCGTTACCATCTTTGGTTTTGAGCAGGGTTTGCGAAATCACTGCCTGCAGGGACTCGGACAACATGGAACGCACCATTTCTTTTTCTCCTGCCGGAAAAACGTCAATAATACGATCAATGGTTTTTGCTGCGGATGAGGTATGCAGTGTGCCGAACACCAGATGCCCTGTCTCAGCAGCAGTTAAGGCCAGACGTATCGTTTCCAGATCACGTAACTCACCGACCAGAATAACGTCAGGATCTTCCCGTAATGCAGAGCGCAGCGCATTATTGAACGACATCGTGTGCGGGCCGACTTCGCGCTGGTTAATCAGGCATTTTTTTGAATCGTGCACAAATTCAATAGGATCTTCGACCGTCAGAATATGGCCGTATTCGTTTTCATTCACATGGTTGACCATGGCAGCCAGAGTTGTTGACTTACCCGAGCCGGTCGGGCCGGTAACCAGTACCAGGCCACGCGGTTTTAACGATAATTCGGCAAAAATTCTGGGAGCATTAAGGTCGCTCAGTGTCAGTACTTTGGAGGGAATGGTACGAAATACCGCAGCCGCACCACGCTCCTGATTAAAGGCATTAACCCGGAAGCGTGCCAGCCCCGGAATCGAAAATGAAAAATCGCACTCTAAAAACTCTTCGTACATTTTGCGCTGCGCATCGTTCATGATATCGTAAATCAGCGCATGGACATCCTGATGTGCCATCGGCGGCAAATTTATACGCCGGACGTCCCCGTGAACCCGTATCATAGGCGGTAAGCCAGAAGATAAATGTAAATCGGATGCGTTGTTTTTAACAGAAAACGCCAGTAGTTCAGAAATGTCCATTTATAATCCTGCAAGCTTAAGTAAAAATTAAGGTGTTCTGTTTTTATAAACCATAAATACACACGGTGTGCCCGACTTGATTATGTCCACAATCCCACTTAACTTGCAAGCCGTAAGGCAGCAGATTGCGCAAGCGGCGCAAACGGCAGGGCGTCTGCCGTCAGAAATTGATTTATTAGTTGTCTCAAAAACGTTTGATGCGCACGCGGTGTTGCAGGCTGTCCACGCCGGACAAACTGCGTTTGGCGAGAATTATTTGCAGGAAGCGCTGGATAAAATGCATGTAATTGCTGAATTGGCACCGGAGCTGGCGCTGGAATGGCATTTTATCGGCCCGGTTCAAAGTAATAAAACCCGCCAGATTGCCGAAAATTTTTCCTGGGTACATGCGGTAGACCGGCTCAAAATTGCCCTGAGATTATCTGAGCAACGCCCGGATCATCTGCCGCCGCTTAATATTTGTTTGCAGGTTAATATCAGCGGCGAAACGAGTAAAAGTGGTGTGTCGCCGGATCAGATCGCAGAACTTGCCGTGCAAATAGCTGCTTTGCCCCGGCTGCGCCTGCGCGGTTTAATGGCGATCCCTGAGCCAGTGCCGGTTCTGGAGCAACAGCGGCTTCCCTATCGTCAAATGAAGCAACTACAGGATCAATTGAGCAGGCAAGGCCTGGCACTGGACACATTATCAATGGGAATGTCGTCCGATCTGACCGCCGCCATTCTTGAAGGAAGTACCCTGGTACGGGTTGGAAGTGCCATTTTCGGAAAAAGAGATTATGCAAAATAAACAAAAACAGGTAAAAATCAGTTTCATTGGCGGCGGCAACATGGCCAGCGCCCTGATAGGCGGCATACTGGGTAGTATCAGCCAGGCAGAAGACGTGCATGTCGTGGATGTCAGCCCTGCCTGCCTGACCCATTTGCAAACCCGTTTCGGCGTTATTACCAGCGAAGCTATTGATGAAAAACTGGCAGGCAGTGATGTGATTGTTCTGGCCGTCAAACCACAGCAATTGCGTGAAGTCGCCGCACAACTGGCACCGCACTTACATGGTCAGTTGCTGATTTCGATTGCGGCAGGTATACGCGCATCGGATTTATCGCGCTGGCTCAGCAACTACCCGCATATTGTCCGCACCATGCCCAACACACCGGCCCTGATCAATAAAGGGATCACCGGAGTGTATGCCATGCCTGCGGTCAGTGCAGAGCACCGCACAATCGCCGATATGGTAATGCGCGCCGTCGGCACCACCGTCTGGCTTGATGATGAAGCCTTGCTGGACCCGCTTACTGCCGTCTCCGGCAGCGGCCCGGCCTACGTTTTCTATTTCATTGAAGCGATGCAAAAAGCAGCGCAAGAGATGGGCCTGAGCGCCGCGCAAGGCACGCAACTGGCCATTGCCACCTTCCAGGGCGCATCACAGCTGGCAGCAGAAGCCAGCGAGCCTGTCGCCGTGTTACGCGAGCGTGTTACCTCCAAAGGCGGCACCACCTTTGCCGCCCTGACCAGCATGGAACAAAGTGGCGTAGGCGCTTCTATTGTAACTGCCCTCAAAGCCGCATCACAACGCAGCAGAGAGTTAGGCGATGAACTCGGGCAGCAATAAGATGTATGCATAAACGCAGGAGCAATATGTAAGCTGGGATGACAATCCCGGCAATTCCGGAAAAGAATTTTATGCCATGAAAATTGCATGCCGGGATTGTCATCCCAGCCTTGTACGATGTTCTGCCAATGCCGCAAATGCACTCCTCCTCTTGCCATTAATTTGACGATTAACTTTGTTTAGCGAAAATTTTACTTGACAGGTAATTCCTATAGGGGCATAATCTGCGGCTTCTTGGTGATATAGCTCAGTTGGTTAGAGCACAGCACTCATAATGCTGGGGTCGGTGGTTCAAATCCACCTATCACCACCAGAATTTCATTCCGGCTTGTCCGAGGATGTACAAAAAACCCGCTACAGGCTTCGGCTTCGGCGGGTTTTTTGTTTTTTTGTGGGGTGAGGTTGTGATCTTAATTATATCCAAACTTATCTTACCAACTGCTGACACAGAGTGCACCTATCCCACCAGAATTTCATTCCGGCTTGTCCGAGGATGTGCAAAAAAACCGCTCCTGGCTTCAAACGTCTGCGCATGCATTCAGCTCATTAGATTTCAACTTTGTATTAATTATCGAATTATCCGATAAATAATCATGCAGCC
>CAIWPG010000053.1 GCA_903914535.1 uncultured Oxalobacteraceae bacterium | reverse complement strand
TGAAATTTTACAAGCGGCCTCCGGGGAGGATGCACTGTTGATTATCAATGATATGCCCCCTGATCTTGCCATACTTGATGTACGAATGCCGAGCATGTCGGGGCTTGATCTGGCAAAGTATCTGCGTGATCAGACAACGGTTCCGTTTATGTTTTTTTCTGCTTATAGCGAGATCAGTGTTGCCCGGCAGGCTGCAGAATACGGGGCAGTTGGTTATCTGGTGAAACCGACCGATATTCCGCAGATGATTCCTGCGATTGAAACCGGACTGGCACGTGCTGCTGAAATTCAGGAGTTGCAGCGAACTAAGGCGAATCTGACTGCGACACTGGTCGCCGGACGGGAGACTTGTATTGCAACCGGGATTTTGATGGAGCGTAATCACATGAGTCAGGATTTAGCCTTTGAGACTTTGCGTACTGCGGCCAGAACGCACCGGCGTAAGATTGACAGTGTGGCGGTGGATTTGATCAGAGCAGAGGAGATGCTGAATTTGTTACAGCCGAAATTGAAAAATTAATTATTTTTGTTGTTAAAAAAAGTATTATTTTTGTTTAAATTAATGATTAGTAATTATTTTTCAATGTTGCTATAAAAAATTATAATTTATTGCACGAAATAAGTATTAGTAGTAATATTTTCAACAGTAGAAATTTTTCCTTTAAGAGATGTTTCTATGCCTCCGAATCGCACGTAGTTTAGCTGCGTTCGTCTGTCGCCCCACCCCTGCGGCTTATATTAAAATCATTTGGCCTGACCCCCGCCACTAAGAATAATGTCCGATGCGCATTGTGTGCTTTTCAATGCTGAAATCGTGTTTGTGCGTGCTCGTCAGCTTGAGAAGAAATTATAGGCAAACAATGACATGTGGCATGTCATTGTTTTTTTGCAGATGAGCGACGGAAGTGATTCTGTTTTTCTTTTTTGCTGTCGGGACTGTTAATAGCCTCCGCGAGATCACTGCAGAGCATACGGGAGTAGATCGTTGTATGGAAAATATGCATCATGGCGCTGGTGATGTTGCTAAAGAGATAATGTTGAATCAGGGGGAAATTACACAGCGCCATGCTTTTTTTGAAATCACGGATGCGGACATCGCTTTATTGCGTGAAATCCATCCGCGACTTGCGGAGAAGCAGTCTCTTTTTATTAATGCTTTTTACGATCACTTGCTCCAGTTTTTTCCTTTGCAGGCTTTATTTAAGGATGCAGAGATGATGGCGACTTTAAAGCAAGTGCAAGCCGTTTATTTTAATGGACTGACTGCTGGCGAATATGGGGCAGAGTATGTTAGCAACCGACTGCGGGTTGGTGTGGTGCACCAGCGAGTCGGATTGGAGCCTCAATGGTACATTGGCGCTTATAGGAAATATTTGTCTGAGTTGGTTCCCGTTCTGCGTCAATTATTGGTCGGTGAACCAGGCAAATTTTTGCCTGCTTACCATGCTTTGCTAAAGATTGCTTGTTTTGATATGTCACTGGCTATGGATACTTATATTCAAGCGGATCGGCAAGAGGTTTTTCGTCTGAAAAATTACTCTGAGCAAATTATTAGTAATTTACCATCAGGGGTGATGGTGATTGATGGAAATCGAAAAATTCGTACCATGAATCGTGCTTTGCAAAGGATGCGTGGTCTTGATGTTGTAAACATAAATAAAAATACTTCTCTGTTTTCAGTTGTTTCAAATAAATTACTCCTTGAATGTATTGAACAAGGTTTGGACAGACAGGATTATCAGCGGGATCTGGTTATTAGCATTGCGCTGCCGGCTGCCAGCGATAAACATTTGCATTGCACTATTTCCAGAACGCTGCTGGATGAGCAAAATTTGTTAATTTTGATGGTTGAGGATATTTCACAACGTAAGCAGTTTGAGCAAGAATTGCAGAATTTGGCGCATCATGATGCATTGACCGGCTTGCCGAATCGCATGTTATTGCTTGATCGTTTGTCTCAGGCAATTACATATGCCAGTCGTGCAAACAAGTTTGTTGCAATTTTATTTATTGATCTTGATCGGTTTAAGAATATCAACGATAGTCTGGGGCACGATGCCGGAGACCGGGTGATTGTTGAAGTAGGGCGTCGTTTATCGGCGAATATCCGGAAGGGAGATACTGTTGCCCGCATGGGCGGAGATGAATTTGTTGTCGTGTTGTCGGGGATAGCCAGAGAAGGTGAAATTGCGATTATTTCGCAAAAAATTCTTGATGCGTTATTTTTACCTATGGTAGTAGAGGGGCATGAATTATCTCCGACTGCCAGTATCGGCATTAGTGTTTATCCGCAAGATGGTGAAGAAGGTACGACGCTGTTAAAAAACGCAGATGCTGCGATGTATCAGGCTAAGGGAACGGGACGTAATAATTTTCAG
>CAIWPG010000052.1 GCA_903914535.1 uncultured Oxalobacteraceae bacterium | reverse complement strand
TCCAAGCCAAACTTATCCAAAACTTCAGCATACTTGCTTTGCATGCTTGATCTGCTGAACCCCAGATGAGAGGATAGGAATGACGATGGATACGATCTTTTTTCAGGGATGAATCTGAATTGCCTGCCGCTGCAATAGCGGGTGCAGCGGCGGATTATACCGTATTTAGCCCGGTTTAACGACGCATCATGTCAAAAAACTCGGCGTTGTTTTTGGTCGCCTTCATTTTATCCAGAATGAATTCCATCGCTTCAATTTCATCCATGCTATATAACAATTTGCGAAGTACCCATATTTTTTGCAGCTGATCTGGTTTAATAAGTAACTCTTCGCGACGTGTGCCTGATTTATTCAGGTTGATTGCAGGATAAGTACGTTTTTCTGCCAGGCGACGTTCCAGATGTACTTCCATGTTACCCGTACCTTTGAACTCTTCAAAGATCACGTCATCCATACGGCTGCCGGTTTCAATCAGCGCCGTGGCGATAATAGTCAGGGAACCACCTTCTTCAACGTTACGTGCAGCACCAAAGAAGCGTTTCGGGCGTTGCAGTGCATTGGCATCCACACCACCGGTCAGTACTTTGCCGGATGCCGGGATGACGGTATTGTAGGCGCGTGCCAGACGGGTGATGGAGTCAAGCAGAATCACGACGTCTTTTTTCATTTCAACCAGACGTTTGGCTTTTTCCAGTACCATTTCAGCTACCTGAACGTGGCGCGTAGCTGGTTCGTCAAATGTGGAAGCGACCACTTCACCACGAACGGAGCGTTGCATCTCTGTAACTTCTTCAGGACGTTCGTCGATCAGCAGTACGATCAGGGTAATGTCAGGATGATTGGCGGTAATGGCATGTGCTATGTGTTGCAACATGACGGATTTACCTGATTTAGGTGATGCTACCAGCAAACCGCGTTGTCCCTTACCGATTGGCGCGATCAAATCGATGATACGGCCAGTGGTGTTTTCTTCACCACGCATGTCGCGTTCCAGCAACAATGGCTTGTTCGGATGTAATGGTGTCAGGTTTTCAAACAGGATGCGATGTTTGGAGGCTTCCGGCGATTCGCCGTTGACTTTGTCTACTTTAACCAGCGCAAAGTAGCGTTCACCATCTTTCGGGGTACGTACTTCGCCTTCAATTGAATCACCTGTGTGCAGATTGAAGCGGCGAATTTGTGAAGGGGAGATATAAATATCGTCGGTGGATGCCATATAACTGGCATCCGGCGAGCGCAAAAAGCCAAAACCATCTGGTAAGACTTCCAGTGCGCCATCGCCAAAAATTTGTTCGCCTGACTTGGCGCGTTTTTTAAGGATCGCAAACATAAGTTCTTGTTTGCGCATACGAGCTGCGTTGTCAATGTCAAGTCCGATCGCCATTTCTAGCAGAGCGGAGACATGTAGCGCCTTTAATTCAGATAAATGCATGTTGAGTGTCCCGAGACGGGAGTAGTGATGGGGGTGTGGACGGCGTGGTGAGAAATAGTAAAGTGAAAATAAGCTGCGCAAAGTTAAGCGAAGCAAAAAACAGAGTGCGATGCTTAACTGATTTGCAAATGAAAGACGGTATCGCCGTCCTTCATTCTAGCCTGTTACAGGTTACTGTCAATGAATGCTGTTAATTGGCCTTTAGCTAAAGCCCCAACTTTTTGATTTGCGACAACACCATTTTTAAATAAAATGAGAGTCGGGATGCCGCGTACGCCAAATTTGGCAGGCGTATCCTGATTGGAGTCGACGTCCATTTTGGCAATAATAACTTTGCCATCGTATTCTTTGGCGACTTCTTCCAGGATAGGGGCGATCATTTTGCATGGACCACACCATTCTGCCCAGAAATCAACCAGTACAGGTTTATCGGATTTCAGTACGTCCTGTTCGAAGGATGCGTCGGTAATGTGTTTGATATTTTCGCTCATGGATTCCTCGGAGTGAGGGGAGTTAATAAAGTCGGTGAAGTAAAGGGTATTTTATCGTTACCTGGCACGTTAATGGTGTGCCCTGAATGTTCGATCCCGATTCGGGTTCGCATAGTCCTCAACGCAAACCGCGCATCGGGATTTTTGTTGGTAAGGAATCCGCATGATACCCCATTTTTCAAAAAAGTGTGAATTGCCCGTTAATTTTATTTTAAGCGCATACATTGTTGATATTTATTGTGCAGATTTATGCTTACCTGCAGTGAGTTTAATCTGTCGGTCTGATTACATTATTTTATCGGTTTTCCCGGCTGGTTTTCTTTATCAGATTCCTTAATCGGCTATTCCATATTGGTTAAAGTAATTTTAGCCAATTGATGACGCCGGAACGTGATACCATTTTCGCGAAGGTATTGACTGTAAATGAACCCCACTACTATAGTATTGAGATGAGCTCAGAATTTAAACAACTATCCCAAAAAGTCGACCAGTTGGCGGCGTTAGCACAGGCCATGCGGCGTGAGAACGCAGGTTTGCGTCTTCAGATTGCCGACTTGACTGAATCCAATGCGGGTTTGACTGCACGCATGAAAACAGCGCATGACCGGGTTACTGCATTACTAGAACAATTGCCACAGGAAGAACAGGAATCGGAATGATACAGATTGATGTCACCATTATGGGGCAGGTTTATAAACTGACCTGTAAACGCGGGGGTCAGATCGCTTTGCTGCAAGCAGCAGCATATCTTGATGAAAAAATGATCGTATTGCGTGATACAACAAAAGTGCGGGGAAACGATCGCATTGCTGTTATGGCTGCCTTGTCCATTGCAGCTGAGTTTTTGGCGATTAAATCACCGGTAGGTCCTTTGTCGGATTTGGGGATGGCTGAAATTAAGCAGGAAATTCATCGCATGAATGATGTGCTTGACGCTGCGCTCACTCCGCAAGAAAATTTATTTTAACCGGTGCCCGGTAATTTGCCCCGGTGGCGTAATTATTACTGACTTATCATATTTTTTAATTTTTATTGCTATGAGTTTCGTGAAAATAAATAGAAAAATTTATTACATGAAACGATAGATTAGGGTAATATTAACTTCCCTGCCGTGTTCGCCATTGTCATATATTCCTTGAACCATTTATATGCATAGGCTGTGGAAATCGTTTAATAGGTGTGAGCGTCGCTTTGTCCGATGAACCCGAAATTGAACTGACCGCAGCCAACTTGGACCGCTTTGGTTCAGGATGCCGGCACAGCGGCACTGGCGGGGATTTAATTTAAAACGACTGATATATCAGTCGTTTTTTTTTACCGTTTTTTATGTGTGCGATCAGGCATATCACTGACCTTGCCGGAGTAGTGCCGGAGGTGCGCGATACGCGAATACTAACGCGATAATACCAAAAATAATCATAGGTACTGAAAGTAGCTGGCCGGCAGAGACGGGAACGCCGATAACATCAATGCTCCAGTCCGGGGTGCGGTAATATTCGGTAAAGAAGCGGGCGCAGCCATACAAGAGCGCAAACATGGCACCGGTTGCCAGGCGCGGACGTTGTTTACGGGCGTATAGCCAGAGTAAAATGAATACCAGTACGCCATCCACCAAAGCCTGGTAAATCGGCGACGGATGACGCGGCAGTTGGTCAACGTTGGGCCAGATCATAGCCCAGGGCAGGCTGGCATCGGCGACACGGCCCCACAATTCTGCATTGATGAAGTTACCTATGCGTCCGCAGGCGTACCCCAGCGGTACCAGTGGGGCGATCAGATCATACACATCCAATACATTGCGATTGGCTTTTTTAGCCCAGATTGCCAGCGCGAGAATGACGCCTAAAAATCCGCCATGAAATGACATTCCACCTTTCCAGACTGCGAATATATCGAGCGGGTGCTGTGCGTAATAGACTGGGTGATAGAAAAATACTTCGCCCAACCGTCCTCCCAGTACGACGCCAAGGACACCGTAAAATAACATATCCTCCAAATGTTCAAAGCGCCAGCCGGCCCGGTAAATATGTGCCTGCTTCAGACGGATTTTCCCGATAAGGAGAAACAGGATAAAGGCAAGCATATACATCAGGCCATACCAGTGCACAGCAAGCGGGCCGATTGCAAAGGCAACCGGATCAGGGAGCGGGTGTATCAACATAAAGTTAATCTTTCGTAGTAGTTCATAGTCGGTTCATGCCGGTCAGGCGAAGTAGCGACAGGACTGAGCGCTATTAACTGCCAGTGACCAATTACAAATGGCTAATGCGGAACAGGAATCAGTTTGAGAAATGCCTGCAGTACGGGGGAATAATTGTCCCGCCGCCATGCTAATCCGGTTTCAACTTGCGGTGCTGCATCCGGAAGTGAGTGGTAAGTTACTCCGGGTCGCTTCAGGTTCGAGACGGATTGTGGCACAAGTGCGATTCCCATGCCAGCAGAAACCAGACCAATAATTGTTTGCATTTGTATCGCTTCCTGTCCGATGGTGGGAGTAATGCCGGCTCGCTGAAAATAACCCAGAATAATGTCGTAAAAGGCAGGGGCAATTGCACGCGGAAAAATGATTAAGGGTTGTCCCTGACAGCATTGCAGGCTGAGTTGTTTTTTACTTTGACTGAGTTCCGGCCATGTCGATTCGCTGGGTGCAGCCAATACTAATGGTTCGGATAAAATCGGACGGTAATGCAGTAATTCCCCTGATTTTTCCGGTAAGGGTGGAATCATGATCCCTAAATCAATTTGTCCCAGTCGTAATGCTTCCAGCTGAACGTCACTGGTTGCTTCACGCAGGCTGATCTGGACTTTGGGATAGTGGCTTCTGAAGTCGCGCAGCAGGGGCGGGAGCAGGTTGTAATCTGCAGTAGAGACAAATGCCAGTGATAAGTGTCCGGTTTCTCCCTGTGCTGCGCAGCGTACTAATTCAGGCAGGGCTTGTGCATCTCTGATCAGGCGGCGTGCTTCCGGCAGCAGGGCAGTACCTGCTGCACTGATGGTAATACCGCGTTTTTGGCGGATAAAAAGTTCTGCACCAAGTGCAGCTTCCAGTGCCTGAATAGATTGGGAAAGCGGCGGTTGCGTCATGTGCAGACGTTGTGCTGCACGGCCCACATGCTGTTCTTCAGCAACGGCAATGAAATAGCGCAATTGGCGTAAATCGATATTGGGGATGGTAATCATATACGGATCATATCAATAATGATGCGATCATATATTTAATAAAGGGGTATTAGCAAGGTGCCGGACTGATATTCAGCCCTTGTTCCAGAAATGCTATTTAGAAATAGCACCGAATGAGTATCACGTAACCGGAACCGGTCTGTGTAGTTTATTGCAGGATTTTTTAAGCTTATTTGCGATTTTTAAAATATTTTTTGATTCGTGCCTGACGTATTGACTCAAGCGGATCGGTATTATTTTTCTTATCCCAGCCAATCAGTCTTTCAATATATTCAAACCAGAGTAACGTGACAGCAAAAAGACCGGCTACCCACCACCAGGAAAGTTCTGCCAGCGGAGTGACGTTTAGTAATTTTAATATTGTCAGTATTGTTGTCATTAAAACTAGAATCATGGACCTGGTCCTTTGTTTTTGCCTTAATCTGTAAAGTATACTATTTGCTTCTGCATTGTTCTAAATAGTAATAATCTTGCTCGAAACGCGGTAAAATACACACACAATTCAATGGAGAGATAGTTATGAAACGTTTAGTCTGTGTAATTTTGTCGCTATGCGCATCCAGCGCTGCGATGGCAAGTCTGGAATTAGCTAAATCAAAAAACTGTTTAGCTTGTCATTCAGTCGATGTCAAAGTACTTGGCCCTGCCTATAAAGATGTTGCTAAAAAATATGCTGGTCAAAAAGATGCAGAAGAAAAATTAGTGCAAAAAGTGCTTAAAGGCGGTAGCGGTAGTTGGGGTGCTATTCCAATGCCGGCAAATACACAGGTTACTGAAGCAGAAGCGCGCACGTTGGTTAAATGGGTTCTTAGCTTGAAATAAGTTGTAAAAAATATGTGTGGTATGTTTTTTGTACCATACCATAAATGATTATCCGTGTTTATCATGTATGATCAAAACAAAAAAGCACCCTAGGGTGCTTTTTTATCGGGCTTTCGTTTTGTTTTTGTCAGGGGGCAGGTACAACAAACACATTGCCTCCCGCCTGACTTACTCTCTAACTGGTTTTCTTAGCCCGCAGACTGCTAAGTAGTTACTTAGTTACTGTCATCAATTCACGTTTACCGCCTTTGAATGTGAACAAAGTCAGCGTACCGTTTTTAATATCGCCATGTTCATCAAATGCGATATCGCCAGTAATACCTTTGTGATGGATTTTTTGCAGGAATGGCAAATAGACAGCTGGATCGGATGATTTAGCTTGTTTCATTGCATCAACCAATGTCATGACGGAATCATAAACATACGGAGCATAGATCTGAACTTCGACGCCGAATTTTTTCATGTAAGCAGCACGGAAATCATCCGAAGCTTTTTTCTGAGCATCGATAACACCACCGGCTTCAGCGCAGATAACCTGACCGTCTGCCATTGCATCACCAGCCAGTTCGGCCAGTTTAGCAGTACAGATACCATCGCCACCCATGAATTTAGCTGTAATTCCCAGTGCTTTCATTTGACGCAGCATAGGACCTGCTACAGCGTCCATACCGCCAAAGAAAATAACATCTGGTTTTTTAGCTTTAATTGCAGTCAGGATGGAGTTAAAATCCGTGGCTTTGTCGTTGGTAAATTGTTCGGAAACAATTTCAACGTCTTTATTCTTAGCCTTGGCGCCTTTTTTGAACTCGGCAGCAACGCCTTGTCCATACGCGGTACGATCATCAATGATAGCAACGCGTTTAGCTTTATTGATTTGAACCGCGTAGCGACCCAGTGTGCCACCCAATTGACCGTCATTGGCAACTACACGGAAGGTTGATTTATAACCTTGTAATGTGTAAGCAGTTGCTGTTGCTGAAGGAGAAATTTGTGGAATACCAGCATCGTGATAAATTTTGGATGCAGGAATAGACGTACCTGAGTTTAAATGGCCAACAACGCCGTTGACTTTAGCATCGACTAATTTTTGTGCAGCAGCAGTACCCTGTTTTGGATCGCCGCCGTCGTCTTCTGCGAGTAATTCAAATTTAGCTTTTTTTCCACCGATCATGGTACCTTGGGCATTCAATTCTTCGATCGCCATTTTGGCGCCGTTTTCATTGTCTTTGCCTAAGTGAGCGATGGCACCGGAGATTGGGCCTACGTGACCGATTTTAACGATCAGTTCATCAGCAGCATATGTGGAACCGGCAAAAGCACAGGCAATTGCAGCAACCAGGGGTATTATTTTTGATTTAAATAACATGCAGATCTCCAAAATGGGTTATAAATTATTTGGTTTATTTAGTTTTTATTTTGTTTTGAAAATAGTTAATTCTTTGTGAGAAAAAACTCTTATTCCAAAACAAATAGTAAGGTACAGCAGAAAAATTTTTTAGCAAAGTGCTTATTGTTAGTTTTACCCACAAATTCTATTAATTGTATTAATTAAATATGTCAAAACAACACATTCTTGATAAAGTCGATCGTAAGATACTCAATTTATTGCAAAAAAATAATCAAGTTTCAACGCGAATTTTGGCTGACAAAATACATATTTCTCAACCCACCTGTTTGCGCCGGATTCGTGATCTGCGTCAAGCCGGTGTCATTAGTGCTGATGTGGCAATTGTGGATACGTTTGCACTTGGTTACGGTATGTTAGCCTTTCTGGAAATATCGTTAATAAATCAAAGCGAAGAATGCATGAGTTCATTTGAGCAAGATATGGCAAAAGAATCTCAGGTTACTCAGTGTTACTTTGTTTCAGGTGAGTATGATTATTTTGTCGTAGTGCATGTAATCGATATGGATGCGTATTACCAGTTTGTTCGTAAAGTCATTTCAGGTTCTGGTAACGTCAAACATTTTCACTCTCGCTTCCCGATGAAATGCGCCAAATTTTCAACCCGAATCGGCTTTGATGAAAAAGCCGCCGAAGTTTTTGTCCGAAAACTATAAAACTACTTCTGCACCGGAAATACGCAAAAAAGAAAACAAACTCAGATAATATTGGTGAAGTCGGCTCAGCTTGCGTATCAGTTGCACAGAAATGGTGAGCAACTGCATAAAATACTCACCATATCCATACTACGCAATTAGCGTGCCATACCTGTAAATGCAAAATCAACTTCAGGGCGGCGGCCTGACACTATGTCAGCAATAGCGCGCCCAGAACCGCAACCCATGGTCCAACCCAGAGTGCCGTGACCGGTATTCAGGAATAAATTGCTGAATTTGGTTTTTCCGATGTAAGGAACATTGGATGGGGTGAGCGGGCGCAGGCCTGTCCAGTAAACCGGATTTTCATAATCACATGCATCAGGGAAGAGTTCCCGTGTACGTTGGGTAATTGCCTGACAACGCGTGTCGTTGAGTTCACGGGTGTAGCCGTTAAGTTCGCAGGTGCCGGCAACCCGCAGACGATCGCCCAGGCGTGATGTAACTAATTTATAGCCGTCATCCGTCAGAGAGATTGTTGGTGCTGCATCCGGATTGGTGACCGCATAGGTTGCAGAGTAACCTTTGCCCGGATAAATCATTAAATTAATACCGAGCGGTTCCAGCAGCGGTACAGAGAAGCTGCCCATCGCGACCACAAATGCATCGGCGTACAACACTTCATGACGGCCGTTAGGGTGAATAACTTCGACGCCTGTGATTTTAGCTGCGCTACCTGTGCCTGTCGTAATCAGACGGGTAACAGAAGTGTTGTATTGGAAATTAACGCCGCCATCAGCCGCTTTCTGTGCCAGACCTGTTGTGAATTTAAACACATCACCTGATTCATCTGTGGCGGTAAAATCACCACCAACGATTTTGTCGCGGATACTGGATAAGGATGGTTCTATGCGTAATACTTCTTCGGCACTGATGGAGTCGCGCGGGCAACCAAGATCACGCATCAGTTTTGCTGCCGGCAAGGATTCTTCAAAATCTTTTTTATCGGTATAGAAATGCAAAATACCTTTGGTCAGGCAATCATAATCTACACCGGTGTCGGCACGTACAGCCTGCAATGTCTGGCGGCTGTATTCTGCGATGGCGACAATTTGCCGGATATTTTCTGCAGTGCGGCCTGGTGTACATTCACGTAAAAAATTGACTGCCCATTTCCATTGCAGCCATTCAGGACGAAAACGATACAGCAGCGGCGCATCTTCCTGACCCAGCCATTTTAGTACTTTTAACGGGGCTGCCGGGTTTGCCCAAGGTTCAGCATGCGATACCGAAATTTGGCAACCATTGGCAAAACTGGTTTCCTGTGCGGCACCGGGTTGACGGTCAATCACCGTGACATCATGCCCTGATTTGTGCAAAAACCATGCTGAAGCTGTGCCAATAATACCTGCGCCTAATACGATAACCTTCATAACTGCTCCTCAATTGAATAGGCTAAATTGTAAAAAAATATTGTCTGTTTGGGTGTTCAAATATGGTGTATTTAATTTTATTAAAATACATAAATAAGCTAATTTTGTTTATTTATGAAAAATTATATATAAAATTTTTCATAAATAAATAGTATTGAGCCTGCTACTGCTGAAATAGGATTGAATTGAAAAATGAAGCAGGGAACATGTTTTGAGAATCCGTCCTGCCAGGCCATTTAGTGATTGCCATGGCACGGGCATGGCAATGAATTTATTTATTTTTAGTTAATTTTAGCGGGGAGGCGGTGTGCTGTATGAAAAAATAAAGCCTGTTTTTGTACAGGTCTATTTTTTTGGATGAAGTTTGTTTATTTCCTGCTTGATCGCCCTGTTGATAACATCGCTGAGGGTGTTGCTCAGACCCTGTCTGATTTCTGTCGTCATGTGATCTGTTGCAGCTTGTATTGCATCGGCCAGACTATCGCGTATTCTGTGCTCCAATATCGTATCAATACGCAGGAGAAGTTGATTTAATATGTTTTCCTGTAATGTTTTTTCAATTAGTAGCCAATCGGCCTCTGCGGTGATTGTGGTTGATAAATTGGCAGGTGCTGCTGGCGTAGCGGTAGCCGGAGCAGTATTTTTTTCGTCAGCAGCAGAATGAAAAAAAGAATTTGCGGGCTTGGAATCATTACTACGCGGGGTGAAATTGGGTATGGTTTCTGACGTAATAATTTCGGTAAGAATCGGAATGGTATCGTCAGTGGAAGTCGAGGGAATCATTTGGCGGTAATGTGGTTGAGTGGATAGCCTTGTTGCTGATAAAAACGGTAGCGTTCCCTGCCAGCCTGAGTTGCTGCTGTTTGCTGAGGGACGATTTCAATGAGTCGTTCAAATTGGGCAAAATTGGCCGGGACAGTAGTCGACAGATTGAGCAAAATCTGATGATGGGGCAGTGCCACCGGATAAATTTGATCATGCAGACATAATAAGACCGGTGTGTGTTTTGCCAGAGGGTGCGAGCCGTTGTCATCGACCACAACATGTGGCAAAAAATCGGCATCGGAAAATCCCCAAAGTAATTGATCCAGCTGAGATTGCTGTTCGCTATCCTGATGGCGTACGACAACCTTGCACTGAGCTGCCAGTGCTTTGCGTATCAGCCGGCAACTGTAAATGAGTTGCTCGCTGACGTTGCTATGAAAATCAATTCGGGTTGTGGTCATTAAAATTGGAAGCCGTTAGGGTCACGATTAGTGGTGGTGGGGACAGAAGGTTTTATCTTATTTTTTCGTTCAGGCTCTTTGTTTGCAGTAACAGGGGCGGCAGGTTGCGGTGCCGGGTAGAGATATTCTTTCGGCAGGAGGTTTTTTTCCGGATAACCGGCCTGCGTTAAGTTGGTACGCCACTGATTTGCTTCAAAGCCATGAAGTTGAATGCTGCCTACGATAAATAACGGTAGCTGGGTATTGCCGCCGACCTGTTTTAACTTGTCAATATCTTCATTGGTGACAATTGTTTTTTCGGAAAAAGGAATGCCATTTTCTTTTAGGAAAGTTCTTCCGTCTGAGCATGGCACACAATTTTCCGACACATACAATGTGACCGGATTATCGCTTGCTGCTTTAGCCAGCTCAAACGGCAGCACTAAGCCGGGATTTTCTGCCGCGTAGTTTTTTGATGCTACTTTTTTTACTGAGGCTGGCGGCGGACTATCGCTGTAGTTCACCATGCCACTGGCATCTACCCATTTATACAGTTCGGCATGGGCGGTAATGCTAAGAAACAATGCTAAAAACAAAATGGATTTCATATCACCAACCCGGGCCATTTAAATACCGGCAATTACGCCGACATACCGCTGTGTCGCAACAGTGCATCAATTTCAGGGGGGCGGCCACGGAATGCGATGAATGATTCCAGTGCAGGACGAGAACCGCCAACCGCCAGTATCTCATTCTGGAATTTTATGCCAACCAGAGCGTTATTTCCAGCTTCTTCAAATGCGGCGTAGGCATCTGCCGATAATACCTCAGCCCATTTGTAACTAAAATACCCGGCTGCATAGCCGCCTGAAAAAATATGGCTGAAGGCATGTTGAAAACGATTGAATTCCGGTGTTTTTATGACGGAAACCTGTGCTCTTATCTGATTTAACAAGGTTTGCACTGTTAATTGCTGTTGCTCAAGATAACCATCGTGCAGGCGCATGTCAAATAATGAAAATTCGACCTGGCGCAATGTTTGCAGACCTGACTGGAAGTTTTTAGCCGCCAGCATTTTGTCATAGAGACTACGCGGTAAAGGCTGGCCCGTGGTGCTGTGTGCACTCATTTGTTGCAGTACTTCCCATTCCCAGCAAAAGTTTTCCATAAATTGGGACGGAAGTTCAACGGCATCCCATTCAACACCGGAGATACCCGAAACACCCAGTTCTTCCACTTGTGTGAGCATGTGATGCAAGCCGTGGCCAAATTCGTGGAATAAGGTAATAACTTCATCATGGGTAAAGTAAGCGGGTTTACCTGCGGATGGCGGCGTAAAATTACATGTCAGATAAGCAGCCGGGGTTTGGATGCCGTTAGTGATTTTACGTCGGCCGCGTGCATCATCCATCCAGGCACCACCACGTTTGCCATCGCGTGCATATAAATCCAGATAAAACTGACCGATCAGTTTGCCGTCACGCTCAATCCGGAAAAAACTGACATCGGGATGCCAGACGCTGGTATGGTCTGGTTTGATCTCGACATTAAACAAGGTACGGGTAATACTAAACAATCCCAGAATAACTTGCGGTTCAGGGAAATACTGCTTTACTTCCTGTTCGGAAAACGCATAGCGTTGTTCACGTAGTTTTTCTGATGCGTAGGCGATGTCGTGCGATTGCAGTTCATCCAGTCCCAGTGTTTCTTTGGCAAATGCCTGTAATTGTGCTAAATCCTGCTCGGCATAAGGGCGTGCCCGCGCAGCCAGATCCAGTAAAAACTTACTGACCTGTTCACTGCTTTCTGCCATTTTTGACACCAGCGAAATCTCGGCAAAATTGTTGTAGCCCAACATTTGTGCTTCTTCATGACGCAGTTTCAGCATCGAATCAATGATAGCCGAGTTATCCCATAGGGGATTGTCGCCTAATTCAGAGGCTTTTGTTGTGTTGGCCCGGTAAATGGTGGCGCGCAATGCCCGGTCATTTGCGTATTGCAGGACGGGGTAAAAGGAAGGAAAATGTAAACCAAACAGATAACCGGTCTGGCCTGCCTGTTCTGCTTTGGTACGTGCTGCCAGCAGGGCGTCTTCCGGTAGTCCTGCCAGTGCCTGTTCCGAGTCAATGTGAAGGGCGTAGGCATTGGTTGCATCCAGCACATTTTCTGAAAAGCGGGTGGACAGTGCCGCCAGCTCTTCCTGAATGGCCGCAAAGCGGGATTTTTTATCATCAGCCAGTTCCGCACCGGACAGTTTAAAGTCGCGTACCGCATTGCGGATAATTTTCTGACGTGCTGCGGAGTAGCCGGTAAACTCAGGACTGAGCAGTAAAGCCTGGTATTTCTTAAACAGAATCAGGTTTTGTCCCAGCGCCGTAAAAAATTCAGTGATTTTAGGCTGATTTTCATTGTAAGCAGCACGCAGTTCCGGCGTGTCACATACCGCATTCAGGTGATTGACTACACCCCAGGCGCGACTGAGTTGTTCAGTCGCATTTTCCAGTGGTTCAACGACGTTTTCCCACGTAGATGGCGCAGTACTGCTTTCCAGTTCATGAACCACGGACTGACTGTGTTCAAGCAAGGCTGACAGGGCAGGGGTGACATCGCTCGCCGTAATGGCATCAAAGCGCGGCAGGTCACTAAAATCCTGTAGTGGTGTGATGTGGGCTATCGTCGTTGATGTGCTCATTAAATTCTTTCCGCTGCTTCGATGGTATTGACTAGCAGCATGGTAATTGTCATGGGGCCGACGCCGCCTGGCACCGGTGTGATGTAAGCCGCTACTTCTTTGGTGGCGGCAAAGTCGACATCGCCGCATAATTTGCCAGCATCATCCCGATTCATGCCGACGTCAAGCACTACTGCGCCGGGTTTAACCATATCGGCAGTGACCAGATTACGTTTTCCTGTTGCGACAACGAGAACATCTGCCATGCGGGTATGTAAGCCAAGATCACGTGTTTTTGAGTTGCAGATCGTGACGGTGGCCCCGGCCTGTAATAGCAGCATGGCTTGTGGTTTTCCTACAATGTTGGAGGCTCCGACGACGACGGCATGTGCACCGCGTAAGGGGTAGTCGATTGACTCCAGCATTTTCATGACGCCGTAAGGTGTGCAGGGGCGGAACAGGGGCTGGCCTGTCATCAGTAAGCCGGCATTGGTGATATGGAAGCCATCAACGTCTTTTTCTAAGGCAATGGCTTCCAGCACTTTATGGGTGTCTATGTGTGCAGGTAAAGGTAATTGCACCAAAATGCCGTGAATTTTGGGGTCTGCGTTGAGTGCACTGATACGATCCAGCAAAGCTGCTTCGCTTAAATCTGCCGGTTGTTTATCTAGTATGGAGTAAATGCCGCAATCTTCGCATGCTTTGACTTTATTGCGCACATAGACCTGCGAAGCCGGATTTTCACCGACCAGAATAACAGCCAGTCCTGCGGTTTTACCTTGCGCAGTCAATGCAGCAGCACGCAGCTTTACTTCGGTGCGTAGGTGTTGAGAGAGTTGTATACCGTCGATTAGTTGCGCAGTCATGGGAGCCTTAAGGGAAATTGGTGCAAAAACGAGTGCAAAATTGTGCAAAGCAGAATTATAACGTGCCACTGACGGTCTGCGCGACTTAGCCATGCTAAACGTAAATCAATCTGCATGCCGTACCAATTCTCATGCTAGATTGTTACTTAGCGAGATTTACACAAAATTACATCAATGATGGTGTGTGTGGTTTGCTGTGGTCAATTTTGACGGAATAATTTTACATAAGTCTTACTTAACTGTTTTCAGAAGTTGCGTTGTTGTATTTTTTTTTATATTTAATTTTTTTATTGTTATTAAAAACTACTTATAGTGAATAAAAACTGACCATAGCCGGTTTTTATGTTGCGTTGCACATTAAACAAAAATGGCATGTCAGCTCGGTTTTTTATAAATATGATGTAAATTATATTGCTATGCATCATTATTTCATAATGTGATATTGATTATCGCTATTTGAAAAATGAAAAACTCCTGCTACACTTGGCACGCTAAATCTATTTGGCATAAATCAACTCATGTGTAACTTAAGAATAATCTGGCCTGCGATCCATAAATTCCAGCCCGGGTACGTAAAAGGAGATTCAGCATGTCGGACCAGTTAGATAACGTATTGGCGCAAGCCGTGAACGACCCAGATTTGATGGAAACGAAAGAGTGGTTGGATGCTCTTGAATCAGTAATTGAAAATGAAGGCCCGGAACGGGCACATTATTTGATGGAGCGTATGGTTGATCTGGCGCGTCGTCGTGGTGCGCATATCCCATTTTCAAGTAATACCGCTTACGTTAATACGATTCCTGCTGATGTTGGCGAACATTGTCCGGGCGACTTAGTAATCGAAGAAAAATTACGTTCCATGATGCGCTGGAATGCGATGGCGATGGTGGTTAAGGCGAATCGCGTTGATGGTGATTTGGGTGGTCATTTATCCAGTTTTGCTTCGCTGGCAAACATGCTGGGAATTGGTTTCAACCATTTCTGGCATGCCCCGACAGAAAATCACGGCGGTGATTTATTGTATCTGCAAGGCCATTCTTCCCCTGGTATTTATGCCCGTGCTTATTTGGAAGGTCGTCTGACTGAAGACCAGTTGGTCCATTACCGTCGTGAAGTCGATGGCAATGGTTTGTCCTCGTACCCGCATCCTAAACTGATGCCGGATTTCTGGCAGTTCCCTACTGTGTCTATGGGTCTTGGCCCGCTGATGGCGATTTATCAGGCGCGTTTCCTGAAGTATTTGCACGCCCGCAGCATTGCCGACACCGCGAATCGTAAAGTATGGGCTTTCTGTGGTGATGGTGAGATGGATGAACCGGAATCCATGGGTGCTATCGGTATGGCCGGCAGAGAGAAGCTGGACAATCTGGTGATCGTTGTTAATTGTAATTTGCAACGTCTGGATGGCCCGGTACGCGGCAATGGCAAAATTATTCAGGAACTGGAATCCGACTTCCGCGGTGCTGGCTGGAACGTGGTTAAAGTTATCTGGGGTAGTGGCTGGGATGAGTTGCTGGCTAAAGATAAAGACGGTATTTTGCAACGCGTCATGATGGAAACCGTCGATGGCGAATATCAGAACTACAAAGCAAAAGACGGCGCATTTGTGCGCGCTAATTTCTTTGGAAAACATCCGAAATTGCTGGAAATGGTCAGCAAAATGTCGGATGACGATATCTGGCGTCTGACCCGTGGCGGTCATGATCCGCATAAAATTTACTCTGCATTTAAAATTGCACAGGAACATAAAGATCAGCCTACTGTATTGCTGGTTAAGAGTATCAAGGGTTACGGTTTTGGTAAATCGGGTGAAGCACGCAATACGGCACACAACACCAAAAAACTGGATGATGAAGCGATCAAAGCCATGCGTGATCGTTTCCAATTGCCTATCTCTGATGAGCAATTACCCGCAATTCCATTCTTTAAGCCTGCTGACGATACGCCGGAAATGAAGTATCTGCATGCCCGCCGCGAAGCTTTGGGCGGGTATTTGCCGCAACGTCGTCAAAAAGCCGATGAAGCCTTGGTCGTGCCTGAATTGTCTGCATTTAAAGCAGTTCTGGACCCGACTGCTGAAGGTCGTGAAATTTCGACTACGGCAGCTTACGTTCGTATTCTGACGACCTTATTGCGTGATCCTAGTCTGGGTCAGCGTGTTGTACCTATTATGGTGGATGAATCACATACCTTTGGTATGGAAGGTTTGTTCCGTCAGATTGGTATTTTCAGTCAGGTCGGTCAATTGTATGAACCGGTCGATAAAGATCAGGTGATGTACTACCGTGAAGACAAAGCCGGTCAGATTTTACAGGAAGGTATTAATGAAGCAGGCGGTATGAGTTCGTGGATTGCAGCAGCAACTTCGTACTCCACCAATAACCGCGTCATGATTCCGTTCTATACCTACTACTCCATGTTTGGTCTGCAACGGATTGGTGATCTGGCCTGGGCTGCCGGTGATATGCGCGCTCGCGGCTTTTTGCTTGGCGGTACTGCCGGTCGTACCACATTGAATGGCGAGGGTTTGCAGCACGAAGACGGACACAGCCATGTATTGGCCTCAACGATTCCTAACTGCGTACCATACGATCCGACATTTGCGCATGAAGTTGCTGTGATTATGCACGATGGTTTGCGCCGTATGATTACAGAACAGGAAGATGTGTTCTATTACATCACCCTGATGAATGAAAATTACAGTCATCCTGGTATTAAACCGGGCCAGGAAGAAGGCATCGTCAAGGGTCTGTATTTGCTGCAAAAAGACGAATCTGCCAGCAAGCACCGGGTTCAGTTGATGGGCTCAGGCACCATTTTGCGCGAAGTGATTGCCGGTGCAGCCTTGTTGCAGGAAGACTGGGGCATTGCCGCTGATGTCTGGTCGGCACCGTCCTTTACCTTGTTAGCGCGTGACGGACAAGATGTAGAGCGTTGGAATATGTTGCATCCAAGTGAAACACCACGGATTGCTTATGTGACGGAATGTCTGCAAAACTCGGTAGGTCCGATTGTTGTTTCTACTGATTATATGCGTACCTTTGCTGAACAGATACGCGCATTTGTACCTCACGGACGTCGTTATAAAGTCTTGGGTACTGATGGCTTCGGTCGTTCGGATAGCCGTGCAAAATTGCGGGAATTCTTTGAAGTGAACCGGTATTTTGTGGTGATTGCTGCGTTAAAATCGCTGGTCGATGAAGGCGTGTTATCTGCCTCTGTTGTGGCACAGGCGATTAATAAATACGGTATCAATGCAGATAAACCAAATCCAGTGACAGTGTAATTTCCAACGACTATTTACTATTAGCGCTTTCCTCAGCCTGCGTTTGGGGAAAGTGAACGGAGCTAACGCGATGAGTACAATTGAGATCAAAGTCCCGGATATTGGCGACTTTAAAGAAGTAGAAGTAATTGAATTAATGATTAATGTGGGTGATACCATTAAAGTGGATCAGTCCGTGCTGACGGTGGAATCGGATAAGGCCAGTATGGAAATTCCATCCAGCCACGCCGGTATAGTTAAAGAAATTAAAGTCAACGTAGGCGATAAAGTCGCTGAAGGTTCACTGATTCTGGTCGTGGAAGCTGCCGGTGCTGCCGCTGTTCCGGTTCCGGCTGCTGCACCCGCAGCAGTTGCCGCACCGCTTGCTGCACCTGTTGCTGCAGTGTCCGCCCCGGCTCCGTTGGCTGCTGTTTCTCCCGTAGTTGCCCCTGTCTCTGCTGCTCCGGTAGTTGCCGCTGTGTCAGATGGTAAATCACATGCCTCACCTTCCATTCGTAAATTTGCCCGTGAACTTGGTGTTGATTTAACCCGGATCGCCGGTTCAGGCCAAAAATCACGTATCACGATGGAAGACGTCCAGAACTTTGTGAAGGGTGTCATGCTGGCACCGCCGGTTGTGGTTGCGGCCAGTGCCCCTGCATCAAATGGCTCTGGTATGAATTTGTTACCATGGCCTTCACTGGATTTCAGTAAATTCGGTACGACTGAAGTCGTCGCATTGTCGCGTATTAAAAAACTCAGCGGTCCGAATCTGCATCGTAACTGGGTCATGATTCCGCATGTTACCCAGTTTGATGAAGCCGATATTAGCAGCCTGGAAGAGTTCAGAAAAACCAGTAATGCATCTATGGCTAAATCAGGCGTGAAACTGACTATGCTCGCCTTTGTGATTAAAGCCAGCGTTTCTGCATTACAGAAATTCCCTGCTTTTAATTCATCTCTGGATGCTAAGGGTGAAAATCTGATTTTGAAACAATACTACAACATTGGTTTTGCGGCAGATACGCCAAATGGCCTGGTTGTTCCTGTTATTAAAAACGCCGATAAGAAAAGTTTGTCTCAGATCGCGCAAGAAATGGGTGACTTGTCTGCCCAGGCACGCGACGGTAAATTGAAACCGGCCGACATGCAGGGTGCTACCTTCACTATTTCCTCTCTGGGCGGTATCGGTGGTACGGCATTTACGCCGATTATCAATGCGCCGGAAGTGGCTATTCTGGGCTTGTCCAAATCGGCGATGAAGCCGGTATGGGATGGCAGCACATTTATTCCGCGTCTGATGTTGCCGCTTTCACTGTCCTACGATCATCGTGTGGTTGATGGTGCTATGGCTGCTAAATTCACGGCGTATTTAGCCGATGTTTTAGCTGATTTACGTAAGATCTTACTGTAATAACGGAGCCGGACATGACAACTATCGAAGTAAAAGTACCGGATATCGGTGATTTTAAAGAAGTCGAAGTGATTGAGTTGCTGGTTAATATCGGCGATACAGTCAAGGTGGATCAATCGTTGATTACTGTTGAATCCGACAAGGCCAGTATGGAAATTCCATCCAGCCACGCTGGTGTTGTTAAAGAATTGAAAATCAATATCGGCGACAAAGTAGCGGAAGGTTCCTTATTGCTGATACTGGAAGCGTCAGATGCATCCGCTGCTCCTGTTTCTGCCCCTTCTGCTGCGGCTGTTACAGCTCCTGCCACGGCAGCGGTTGCGGCAACACCGGCACCGGCAGTTGCTGCTCCCGTTGTTAATGCGGCGGCATATGCCGGTGTCGTTGATGTGGAATGCGATATGATGGTGCTGGGTGCCGGTCCCGGTGGTTATTCAGCCGCGTTCCGCAGTGCGGATCTGGGTCTGGTTACGGTATTGGTTGAGCGTTATTCCACGCTGGGCGGTGTTTGCCTGAATGTTGGTTGTATTCCTTCCAAAGCCTTGTTACATGTTGCTGCTGTGATTGATGAAACAGCAGCGCAGGCAGCGCATGGCGTGACATTCGGCAAGCCGGAAATTGATATCGGCAAGCTGCGCGATTACAAAGAAAAAGTGATCAGCAAAATGACTGGCGGTCTGGCCGGCATGGCTAAAGCGCGTAAGGTTAATGTGGTGCAGGGTACAGGTCAGTTCCTTGGCCCGAATCACATTGAAGTCACTGCTGCTGATGGCAGTAAAAAAACAGTACAATTCAAGCAGGCGATTATTGCTGCCGGTTCTTCTGTCGTGAATCTGCCTTTTGTTCCGGCTGATCCGCGTATCGTGGATTCTACCGGTGCGCTGGAACTGCGTACTATTCCAAAACGTATGCTGGTGATTGGCGGCGGTATTATCGGTCTGGAAATGGCAACAGTGTACTCAACACTCGGCGCCCGGATTGATGTGGTCGAAATGCTGGATGGTCTGATGCAGGGTGCTGACCGTGATATGGTCAAAGTCTGGCAAAAGTTTAATGAAAAGCGCTTTGATAACATCATGTTAAAAACCAAGACAGTCGCGGTAGAAGCCCTGCCTGAAGGTATTAAAGTGAGTTTTGAAGCGGCTGATCCGGCCGGAGTGGCACCGGAACCGCAATTGTACGATTTGGTTCTGGTTGCTGTCGGCCGTAGCCCTAACGGTAAAAAAATTGCGGCTGACAAAGCTGGCGTTGCGGTGACTGACCGTGGTTTTATTAACGTGGATAGTCAGATGCGCACCAATGTACCGCATATTTTTGCGATTGGTGATCTGGTCGGTCAGCCTATGCTGGCACATAAAGCCGTACATGAAGCACATGTGGCCGCCGAAGCTGCCGCCGGACATAAAACGCATTTTGATGCCAAAGTTATCCCGTCTGTTGCGTATACCGATCCGGAAGTTGCATGGGTAGGTATTACCGAAGATGAAGCTAAAGCCAAGGGCATTAAACTGGAAAAAGGTCACTTCCCGTGGGCAGCTTCCGGTCGTGCTGTAGCGAATGGCCGTGATGAAGGTTTCACCAAATTATTGTTTGATGCTGAAACACATCGTGTTGTTGGCGGCGGTATTGTAGGTACCCATGCCGGTGACATGATAGGTGAAATTGCACTGGCAATTGAAATGGGTGCCGATGCGGTTGATATCGGTAAAACCATACATCCGCATCCTACCCTGGGTGAATCGATTGGTATGGCAGCGGAAGTAGTTGAAGGCGTATGTACTGATTTGCCTCCGGCCCGTAAAAAATAATTTATCTGTGCTTATTTCAGTTGTTTAGTTGCACGTAAAAAACCCCGTTTTGCCTCTGGCAGGACGGGGTTTTTTTATAAACCGGGTGAGCCTGTTCATTTATTTTTAAATGGACAGAGCTCAGTTCAGCTCAGACTTTATTACGCTGCCAGTTGTGCAAAAGCATGTCTGGCGACATCCCGTGTGGCGGCAATAATTGCATCGTCATGTTGTGCCGAAACAAAACCGGCTTCAAATGCCGATGGGGCAAGGTAAACCCCGCCGTCCAGCATGAGATGGAACAGACGGTTAAATTGGTCTTTATCTGTCTGCATCATGGCGGCAAAGGTGGACGGAACCTGATTGGCAAAATACAAACCGAACATACCGCCAATAGAATCGGCGCAAAAACTGACGCCGGCTTGTTTTGCCAGTGCGGTCATCCCTTGCGCTAACTTGCTGGTTTGTGCGCCAAGATTTTCATAGAAACCAGGTGCCTGTATCAGTTTTAGTGTGGTTAATCCGGCGGCGACGGCGACAGGATTACCTGACAGGGTACCCGCCTGATAAACGCCGCCCAGAGGCGCCATGTGCGCCATCAGGTCTGCGCGGCCACCAAAGGCGGCTACCGGTAAACCGCCGCCGATAACTTTACCCAGTGCGGTCAGATCAGGCTTGATGTTGTACAGGCTTTGCGCACCGCCGAGGGCAACACGGAAGCCGCACATGACTTCATCAAAAATCAGGATGGCACCGTATTGGGTACATAAGCGGCGCATGGTTTGTAAAAATTCGGGCGTCGCTTTGATCAGGTTCATATTGCCGGCAACCGGTTCTACAATAATGCAGGCAATCTGGTCACCGATGCTGCTGAAGGTATCTTCCAGTTGCTGTGTATTGTTATAGTCGAGTACCAGTGTGTGCTTGGTGAAATCGGCCGGAACGCCTGATGAGCTGGGATTGCCCAGGGTGAGCAGACCGCTGCCGGCTTTGACCAGCAAGGCGTCAGCATGGCCGTGATAACAGCCTTCAAATTTGATGATTTTGTCACGACCTGTGGCACCGCGGGCCAGACGCAGGGCACTCATTGTGGCTTCTGTTCCGGAAGAGACCAGACGTACCTGTTCTATGGAGGGGACTAATTTACATATTTCTTCCGCCATCAGGATTTCACCTTCGGTCGGCGCACCAAAACTCAGCCCCATACTGGCTGCGGTTTGTACGGCCTGTACTACTTCAGGGTGAGCATGTCCGACAATTGCCGGACCCCATGAGCCGATATAATCAATGTAGCGTGTATCTTCGGCATCCCAAAAATAGGGACCTTCAGCACGTTTGATGAAGCGCGGAGTGCCGCCGACGGAACGAAAAGCACGTACCGGTGAATTGACGCCACCGGGTGTAGTCAGCTGAGCACGGTCAAAGAGTTCTGTATTTCGCATAATAATGGTTGTTTTATGGTTATCTGGTGACTGTCTGGCCACCGTTATTAGTCTGTAAAACGCGTCTGTAAAATGAGTTTTTAAAGCGAGTTTGTAAAAACAGGCCGGTAATATAAGTAAGCTTGACCAGCATTGCTTGTTAATCCCTAATTAAGCCGCAACTTAGCAGTAAGTACTTATTCATTATCTGGTCATTATAATAATAAAAATCGTATTTATGCACTCACATCAGCTTCGGGTTGATCAAGATCACGTATTTCTTCTGACTCACGTGCCCAGAAATAACGATCCGGCACTAGTTTGCCCATACCAAAGCGTTGTGCATGCGTCAGTGCGGCATTTGTAAACTCCTGAGCTTCTAATACGGCCTCGTTGACATCCAATCCATTCGCAATCAGTGCTGCAATAGCGGCAGAAAGGGTGGCGCCGGCTCCAAGATAGGAACCGGTCTGGCGCGGCCAGCTATCATGCCGGATAATACCGGACTGATCAAACAGGCTGTTGGCTACTTCATTGGGAGCATTGCTGGTACCGGTTACTAAAACGTATTCGCAACCTGATTCAATCAGCCGTTGTACATCCAGAGCCAGCGTATCTTCGGTCGACGGTTCGCGCCAGGTTTCTGCTAGCCGTGTTATTTCCACAACAGAAGCAAGCAACAATGTAGTTTGTGGGATAATTAGCTCGCTGGCAGCGAGGTAAATATCTTCACTATCCTGGCCCTGATCTGGAATTCCGGTTGAAAACGGATCAAAAATGAGCGGAACCTCAGGGTAGTCAGAAACAATTTCGGCAATTGCACTCACATTTTCGATACTGCCGATAGTGCCTAGCTTGAATGCGGCGACAGGGACATCTTCCAGTATGGTGCGAGCCTGTTCGACGAGAATGTCTGCATCAATCGCTTCAATTTCGTTAATTTGGGTGGTGTCGCCCACCAAAATGGCTGTTATTACGGTTAAACCATGGCAACCCATGGCAGCAAAGCTGCCAAGATCGGCTTGAATACCGATGGCGCCGAGCGGGTCGGAACCACCGAAACTTAAAATTAGGGGAGAAATTTGGTTTTGCACGTCCGGTAGATTAAGATATGGGACTTTGTATTTTACTAGATTGAAGGACAAATGCTGTGAGTAATAATAATGGAACGAACTCCCCCGACAAATTAAGCGCAAAAATTGAATATAAAACCTTGATGTGCCTGATTTGCGGCTGGATATATGACGAGCAAGCCGGTTTACCGGAAGAAGGAATCCCGGCAGGTACCCTGTGGGCAGATGTACCCATGAACTGGACATGTCCGGAATGTGGCGCACGCAAAGAAGATTTTGAAATGGTCGCGCTGTAAAATGTAACTATGACAATGAGCAAGACACGGCACTGATAACGTTGCTGTAAGATAAGCCCCCGCCAGAGTGATATCACGTGGCGGGCAGCTTTCTTGATAGTCCTGGCTTTGTCCCTTCTCTCCTTTTTTATCACTCTCCTCCGCCATTTCTTACTAAGCCACATTTTGACTGATGGTAAAAAGCCAGTCTCAGGGGTATTCCTTTTTGCGTGCTTACAGATCAAATTTCCCTGATTTTTAGGCAAGAAATTAAGCAGTTAATACTCTGATTCCAGTCTGATTACACTCTGATTGCATAGAGGAAAATTTTCATTGAAATTAAATTAATCTGTTCCGTTTTTGCCGATTTATTGGTCTTTATTCCGGTAATTTTTTGCCGTTGGCTATACTATTTGAAGAGGGTAGGTGAAGAGCTTCAATTGAAATGGTGTCGAGATATTTTATGACTATGCTGGAAAAAAAGAATGCATTAAAGATTATGGTGATTGACGATAGCAGCACGATTCGCCGTTCAGCAGAAATTTTTTTAGGACAAGTTGGCTATCAGGTTATTCTGGCGGACGATGGTTTTGATGCTTTGGCAAAAATCCATGATAACCAGCCTGATTTAATTTTCTGCGATATTTTGATGCCACGTCTGGACGGTTATCAGACGTGTGCCCTGATAAAAAAGAGCGCTAAATTTCGCCATACCCCCGTCATCATGCTTTCCTCCAGGGATGGCTTATTTGATCGCGCGCGGGGAACCATTGTTGGCTCGGATGATTATCTGACCAAGCCATTCACTAAAGACACTTTACTTAAGGCGGTAAGTAAATACGCTATACATACCACGTAGAAGTCATTTTTACCTGACGCTGTTTTGGTGTGTCATTAACTGTGTTTTAGGAAAGCAGCCATGACCATAAAAAAAATTCTGATCGTCGATGATTCGCCGACCGAACGTTATTTTTTAACGGATATTTTGGTTAAAAATGGTTTTTTGGTATCGACTGCCGAACATGGAGAAGAAGCGCTGTTAAAAATTAAAGCCGATAAACCGCAGCTGATTTTGATGGATGTTGTTATGCCGGGCCAGAATGGTTTTCAGGTTACACGTGCCATTGCACGTAATCCGGAAACTAAAGATATTCCGGTGATTATGTGTACCAGCAAAAATCAGGAAACAGACCGCATTTGGGGCTTGCGTCAGGGAGCGTGTGATTATTTGATTAAACCTATCGTTCCGCAAGAGTTATTGGCAAAAATTGCAAGCCTGTCTTAAATGTATTTATTTCTGCGTTAATTTACTGGGTTTAT
>CAIWPG010000051.1 GCA_903914535.1 uncultured Oxalobacteraceae bacterium | reverse complement strand
TCAGCAATGTTAGAACGCAAATACGGATAAATAATTGTAGGGCAACCGATACCCAGCAATGAACCGAGTTGATCCGCAGGGATATTACGTGCTTCAAAAATACCCGCTTGTTTACCTTCAACCAAAAATGCAACTTTATCTTTGATTTTGGCAGTTACCGTTACTGTTACAGTAGATTCATACACGCCATCAGCAAGTGGTTCTGCCCCGACATCAATAGATACTTCAATTGCTGGCGCGTCTTGCTCAAGAAAAATTGCCGGGGAGTTAGGTTGCTCTAAGGACAAATCTTTCAAATAAACGCGTTGAATTTGAAATACTGGCTGCAAATTTTCTTCTGACATGAAACACTTTCTATAAATTAGATGGGAAACTTAATAAGCAAACTACATGAGCGAAGAACAATAACCTGAAAAGAATGATCCTATAACGAAGCGCTAACTGAGGTCAACTTTACACTTATCAAGACCGGCGGCCAAGTTTTTCATTGTTACGCAGGATTAAGCAATGCGTCCAATTGTCCGTTACGGTCAAGTACGGTTAAATCATCAAAACCACCGACATGCGTATCACCGATATAAATTTGCGGTACGGTACGACGTCCTGTTTTCTGCATCATCAGTTCACGCTGTTCCGGAAGCAAATCGACCCGGATTTTTTCGATCTGGTCAACGCCCTTAGCCTGCAATAAGCGCTCGGCCATGACACAATAAGGGCACACCCCGGTGCTATACATTTTTACTTGCACAGTCATGTTACAACTCCAAAATCATTCTTTGATTACTTTATAACAGGCAAACCCTGTGCTTGCCACGCCGACATTCCGCCTTCCATACTGACTGCATTAACAAAACCAAATTTAGTCAGCATCGCCACTGCAGTCGCTGATCGGGCACCACTGGCACACACTACCACAACCGGGTGCGCTTTTTGTTTTTCCAGTTCTTTGAGGCGATTTGCCAGGTCGGCTAAAGGAATATGTTTGGCACCGTTAATATGCCCGGCTGCAAATTCAGCATCCTGACGCACGTCCAACACGGTGGCTTTGCTCTGATTCATCAGTTGAGTGGCCTGATGCAAAGAAACTTTGGCACCACGTCGCTGTAACACCGGAACAACCAATATACCGCCCGAAACAAGAATCAGTCCGATTAACCATATGTTATCAATAAAAAATTTCACGCGTATCCAATGTGTTAAGTTAATCCGGGCATTATAAAATAGATACCCGGAGAATGTCGCGGCTGCTTGCCCGTGTAAGCAGGTTCACGCAAAAATAAACACGATTTTCCGGCTTTGTCCGGCCAGCTACCGGATTTTATCCTCTTTTTTTGATGAAAAAGCCATTCTCCACATATTCTATGCGCATTCTCTATTCATTTTGCAAGCGATTCCGGCATAAATCCGATAGACTTTGACACTACTCATTTATTTATATTTTACGCAAAAATTTATGTATAAACTTGTCTTAATGCGCCACGGCGAATCCACATGGAACCTTGATAACCGCTTTACCGGCTGGACTGACGTTGATCTGACCGAAAAGGGCGTTGCAGAAGCAAGAGCTGCCGGCGAATTGCTGAAATCATCCGGCTTTGATTTTGATATCGCCTTTACCTCCGTGCTCAAACGTGCCATACGCACTTTATGGAATACACTGGACACAATGGATGCCATGTGGCTGCCGGTTCAGCATGACTGGAGACTCAATGAACGTCACTATGGTGCTTTGCAAGGTCTGAATAAAGCAGAAACAGCAGCACAATATGGTGAAGAGCAGGTCATGGTATGGCGCCGCAGCTATGACACACCGCCTGATCCATTATCCAAAGACGATACCCGCACCGATTTCAATAATCCGCGCTATGCACAACTTAACGCCAGCCAGATCCCGCTGACCGAATGTCTGAAAGACACTGTAGCACGTGTTATTCCGGCATGGAACGAACAAATTGCACCGGCTATTTTATCGGGAAAACGGGTATTGATTTCTGCGCACGGCAATAGCTTGCGTGCGCTGATCAAAATGCTTGATGGTGTCAGCGACCAGGATATTGTCGGACTGAACATTCCCAACGGCCAGCCTCTGGTTTATGAATTAGATGCTGACTTAAAGCCGATCCGCCATTACTACCTGGGTGATCAGGAAGCAATCGCCGCTGCGCTGGCGGCAGTAGCCGGCCAGGGTAAGGCCAAATAATTGAACCGCAAACCCGGCATCAGTCAGTTTACTCTGCCAGCAGGTCTGCCCGTGCGTAACACGGCGGCCCTGCTTGCGGGTTTACTCCTTATGCTGGTCTGGCCCGCACCAGGCTGGTCCGCCAGTCCGGAACGCGATGCACAAAAACGCAATGCAGAGGCTGAGCACGCTCAGCTGCACCAAAAATTATCCGAACTAAAACAAGACATCATTAAGACCGAATCGGCAACACAGCTCGCACAAGATGAGCTGGCAGAATCCGAATCTGCCATTTCAAATGCAAACCGAAGATTGCACGATTTAGAACAAGAACAAAAAGATACAGAACAAAAACTTGAAGAACTAACACAAAAACAAGAAAAATTAACTCAACAAGTCCGGCAACAGCAAAAGAATTTTTCTACCCTGCTACGCCAGCAATACCAAACCGGCAGTACCGACCGGATCAAGCTGTTACTGTCCGGTGATAATCCGAATCGTATTAATCGTGAACTACAGTATCTTGGCTATTTATCACAAAGCCAAAATCAGTTGATTACCGACCTGCGTACCAATCTGGATGCAGTTGAACAAAATAAATTGGCAACGCTGCAAACTAAAACTGACCTGGATGACATCAGCAAAGAACAAAGTCAGGAAAGAGCAAATCTCGTCACTGAACAGGCCAAGCGCAGCAGACTGTTGCACAATTTATCCAGCAAACTCAGTGAACAACGCAAACAAGCTGGTCAGTTACAAAAAAATGAATCACGTTTGGCAAGCCTGGTAGAGCGCTTAAACCAGCTTATTGAAAGTCAGCGTAAGGCCGACGCGCTGCGACAACAGAAAGCGCGTGCAGATAAACTGATTCAGGAAGAAAATGCCAGACGCCAGGCTATGGCAAATAAAACCAGAACAAAAGATATACCGGCAGTGTCCGTAACGACAACTGCCCGTATAATCAAACCGGCACCGGTACCGGTACCTGTTCAGGTAACCGAAACGCCGGAACCTGACACCGATACGGGACAATTTGCTCAGTTGCGCGGACGGTTACGGCTGCCGGTCAAAGGCGAACTGACAGCAAAATTTGGTAGTCAGCGTGGCGAAGGTACTACATGGAAAGGAATTTTCATTCGTGCCGGTGAAGGAACAGCCATTAAAGCTATTGCACCAGGAAAAGTGATTTTTTCTGAATGGTTACGTGGTTTTGGAAATTTGATTATTCTTGACCATGGTAATCAATATATGAGTATTTATGGAAATAATCAGGCAGTATTAAAGCAGGCAGGTGACCAGGTTAAGGCCGGTGACCAGATTGCCAGCGCAGGAAATAGCGGCGGCAATGAACAATCGGGTTTATACTTTGAGTTGCGGCATCAGGGCCGCGCATTTGATCCGTTAAGCTGGATCAGCATAAAATAATCAGGCGAGAAAATGGGCAATAAAATTAAGAATTTTGGATTAATCAGTTTGGGAATGATTGCCGGAGTAGCTGCATCCTTACAATTTTCCGCGATGGCACAAAAAAATGTTGCGGAACCATTGCCCATCGAAGAACTTCGGCAACTGGCCGATGTATTTGGGCTAATCAAATCCGATTACGTAGAACCCGTTCAGGATAACAAATTAATCTCCGAAGCAATTTCCGGTATGGTGGCCTCACTTGACCCGCATTCGGCGTATCTGGATAAAGTCGCATTTAAAGAATTACAAGAATCTACCCAGGGCAAATTTGTCGGACTTGGCATTGAAGTCGGTATGGAAGATGGCTACGTTAAAGTCATTTCCCCGATTGAAGACTCTCCGGCTTACCGCGCAGGGATAAAAGCGGGTGATTTAATTACCCGTCTGGACTCAACCCAGGTCAAGGGCCTGACGCTGGAAGAAGCCGTCAAACGTATGCGCGGCGAGCCGAATACCAAAATCACACTGACTATTGCACGTAAAAATGTCGATAAACCGGTCATCGTCACCGTTAACCGTGAAGTCATTAAAACGCAGAGCGTCAAAGGCAAAATCATCGAACCCGGTTATGCCTGGTTACGCGTTTCACAATTTCAGGAACCGACTGTCGATGATTTAGTTAAAAAAATTACCGCTATCTATACACAAGATCCGAAAATCAAAGGACTGGTGCTGGATTTACGTAATGATCCGGGCGGAATCTTGCCTGGTGCTGTCGGTGTGTCTGCTATATTTTTGCCTAAGAATGTAACCGTAGTCACAACCAACGGTCAAATTCCTGATTCAAAAGCCAATTTCACTGCCAAACGCGAATTTTACGCCACACGCAGCGGGCCTGACCCGCTGGCCAAATTACCGGAAGCCATTAAAAATGTGCCTATGGTTGTCTTGGTTAATACCGGTTCAGCTTCTGCCTCTGAAATCGTTGCAGGGGCGCTGCAAGACTATAAACGTGCCGTTATTATGGGAACACAAACTTTTGGTAAAGGGTCAGTGCAAACCATACGGCAATTAAGCGCCGATACCGCAGTTAAACTCACTACAGCACGTTATTACACACCAAACGGCCGTTCTATTCAGGCTAAAGGCATTACGCCAGACCTGAATGTGGAAGAAACAGCAGAAAACGATGGCATTAATAGTCTGCGTCTGCGCGAGTCCGATTTGCAAAAACATTTAAGCAATGACAAGGACAGCTCGGCTATTGCAGGAAAACGCGATGAAGCGGAAGAAGAAAAACGGGCAATGGAACTGGAAAAAACACTCAAACCGCTGGAATACGGCAGCGCGAATGATTTCCAGCTGATTCAGGCGCTGAATCACTTAAAAGGTTTGCCGGTACAATTGGCTAAAGTAGAGTCTAAAACCGATCCTAAAGCCGATAATAAATCAGATAGTAAAGGGCATAAACCAGCAACACCGTCTGCGCCGGCACCGGCAGATAAAGCACCTGAAATTCAAAAGTAATCGTATCGGAACCTTTTAGTGAATGACCAACAACTCCTTCGATATTCCCGTCATATTCTGTTGGATGAAATCGGTATTGAAGGACAAAGCAAACTATTAACGGCAAAAGCGTTGATTATCGGCGCGGGTGGACTGGGTTCACCCGCAGCTTTTTATCTGACTTCTGCCGGGGTCGGTCACATCACACTGGTCGATCATGATCAGGTCGATCTGACCAATCTGCAACGCCAGATTTTACACACCGAACAGCGTATTGGCAGTAACAAGGCAGACTCGGCCAAACTCACCCTGGAACAGCTCAATACCGGCATTCAGATCAATGCCCTGTGCGAGCGGGCAGATGCAGACCGCTTGCAGCAACTCATCAGTGCAGCCGATGTCGTACTGGATTGCAGCGATAATTTTGCAACCCGGCACGCGGTTAATCGCGCCTGCGTAATGCACCGCGTGCCATTAGTTTCCGGAGCATCCATCGGCTTTGACGGACAATGCAGCGTCTTCGATCACCGCAAGGAAGACGCGCCGTGCTATGCCTGTATTTTTCCGCCGGAAATGCATTTCGAAGAAGCACACTGCTCAACAATGGGGGTATTTGCACCACTGGTCGGCATCATTGGCACAATGCAGGCAGCAGAAGCATTAAAACTACTGATGGGTATCGGTGTATCGCTGGCCGGGCGCCTGTTGCTGCTGGATGCACGCAACATGGAATGGCATTCCATTCAGGCTGCACGCAATCCGCATTGCACAGTTTGCGGCGATTTAGCAGCGGTTTAGCCGCGACCGTACAAACCAATTGCACCGGCAATGCCTGATAACGGGATAATTTTTTTTACGCCACCCAGCAACACTGCTTCTTTCGGCATGCCGTAGACCACACAGCTTTTTTCATCCTGCGCCAGTGTTGCAGCTCCCGCATCACACATTTCTTTCATACCCAGTGCACCATCATCTCCCATACCGGTCATGATGATACCCAGCGCATTTCTTCCTGCGCATTTAGCCACGGAGCGAAACAAGACATCAACCGAAGGACGATGCCGGTTAACAGGAGGAGCATCAACAATATCGACGTAATAGTGTGCTCCGCTACGCCTGACGACCATATGCCGTCCGCCCGGCGCAATCAGGGCACGCCCCGATAAAACCCGGTCACCCTGCTTTGCTTCCAACACATTCATTTCACAAATACTGTTTAGCCTGGCGGCAAATGCAGCAGTAAATTTTTCCGGCATATGCTGCACAATCACAATGCCGGGTGATACAGGGCTAAGTGCCAGCAATACCTCTTCCAACGCAAGCGTACCTCCGGTAGAAGTACCAATAGCGACCAGCCTGTCCGTCGTTACTGACATGGCTCCTCCGTCTGAAGCAGCCAGCACGGCATCCGCGGATAATTTAGGCCGGGACATATTCTGCAATGCCGGGGAGCGTGCACTGATGCGACTCATATCCACCTGTGCCGCCGCTTTGATGGCAGCAACAATCTCTCCCGTATCGCCCTGCAAAAACTCCCGTAATCCTGATTTAGGTTTTTCTACCAGCGCCAGCGCACCGGCGCACATGGCCTGCACCGAAGTTTCTGCGCCTTTTTCTGTAAGCGTGGAGCAGATAACTACCGCAGTCGGACGAACCGACATAATTTTTTTTAAGAAGGTAATGCCATCCATACGCGGCATTTCCACATCCAGCAGCACCACATCGGGCCACTGTCTGTTCATTTTATCCATAGCAAAAATCGGATCTGGTGCGACACCAATCACCTCAATCGCCGGATCACGTGACAGCATGGCGCTCATGACCTGACGAACGACCGCCGAATCATCCACAATAAGGACCTTGATACGATTCATTTGATTCCTGATACTTAACTTAAACTAGTAAGAGATATCCAGTCTTTCCTCAACATGCTTAATCCATACATCCCCGTTTGACACATCAAAAATAACACTGCGATGCCCCTGTCCGCCAAGATGCTCCACTTTTATACTGAACCCATATTTAGCCAGTAATTGACGGCCAATATCAATATTCCGGTCAGGCACACCTGACTCGCCCTGCGAGGGAAACTGGCTGCCACCCCCAATAATTTTTACTTCATATTGATAAGGAAATGTACCGTTTTTTTCCAGCTCTTTCATAAACAATTGCAAAACATCTTTAGCGTAGCGGCCATCCAGTGCGGATGTATTATTGCTTAGTTTTTCCGGTAACATGTAGTGGCACATGCCGCCAATTCTTTTAGCGGGATGCCATAAAGTGATCGCAATGCAGGAGCCGAGCAACGTGCGTATCCGCGTATCGTGCTGGCCGAAATGCAACTCTCCCGGCTGCAAAAAAATATCTTTTTCATAATTATCGGAAATCATGCGAACCTTATGAGGGCGTTATAGCGGCTTGCAATAAACTGAGGACCGGACCAGGCTTAACTCAGTTGACAGACCATTCAGGCTTTCCGAGTGACTGACCACAAAATAACCACCGGGCAGCAGGCGCTCCGCGAGACGCTTAAGCAGCCGTTGCTTGGTCGGTACATCGAAATAAATCATCACATTGCGTAAAAATATAATATCAAAATTTCCAATATCTGCGGGCCACATCTCCAATAAATTTAGTACGTGAAAATGTACTCTGGAACGCAACTCACTATTGATCAGAAAAAAATCCTGATATTCTTCGCGTCCTTTCAGGCAATATTTCTTTAAAAAAGTCTTCGGTATTTTTTCTGCTGCCATAAGCGGATATAAACCATATCTGGCTTTTTCTATCACGCGGGTAGAAATATCGGTTCCCACTATTTCCCATTGTTTTGACGGGCAATGTTCTGCCAGCAGCATCGCAACCGAATACGCCTCTTCACCGCTGGAACTGGCAGCACTCCATACCCGCATACGACGGGTGGGAGACCAGGACCGTAACACGTGCTGCTGAATAAAATCAAAGTGAGCCGGCTCCCTGAAAAAATACGTTTCATTGGTCGTCAGTAAATCAATCACGGTCTGGATTTCCTGCTCGTTCCCCGGTAAACCAAGCCGTTCAAAATAAGTACCATAACTGCTCAAACCATATTTTCTGAGCCGCTTATCCAAACGCCCTGTTACCAGAGCCTGTTTTCCGTCGACAAGCAAAATACCGGTGCGCTGATACAAAAACTGGCAAATCCAGGCAAATTCACCGGCGCCCAAAACGGCTTGCGTTACAAAGCCGGCCGAACCAGATTCTGACCGACGGGTATCAGGCACGCGTTTCACCGATTTTGCCCTGTTCTCTGCCAGGATGCCCAACTGCCGATAACTCGTCCATAGATAAAACACGTTCCAGGTTAAGTACAATCATAAACTGCCCCCGATGTCTGGCCATGGACTGAATAAATTCAGTCCTGATATGTGCGCCAAACAGCGGGGCTGGTTCAATATCCGGCTCGGAAATATCGACCACTTCATTCACCGCATCCACCATCATGCCAATTTCTGTCTGCTTATCACTGACACCATCACCCACTTCAACAATGATAATACTGGTGCGGCGTGCAACCTGAATACTGCCACGTCCGAGCCTTGCGCAAAGATCCACCACCGGCACCACCCGCCCCCGCAAATTAATAACTCCGCGAATAAAATCGGGCATCATCGGCACCATTGTCATCGCACCGTATTGAATGATTTCCTTAATGGCTAAAATGGCCAAACCATATACCTCCCCGCCGAGCATAAAAGTCAGGTATTGCCCTATTTTATCGCTGCGTTCTTCCTCAGCAAATCTCGCTGTCACAGGAACAGTCATGGCATGCATATCGTTCCCTAAAATCGTTCAAATTTTGCTTCGTCAAAACTGAATTTTCCTGCGCCATTACCGGCACCGGCACGCTTATTAAATGAAGAAAGTCCGTTTTTACTGCTGCGTACCGTTTTTTTATGCTCAGACGGAATTCCGCGCCCTGACTGCAAGTCACCGGGAATCTGAAAAAACCGCACCAATTCAAGTAACTGCTCGGCCTGCCCGGTCATTTCTTCTGCGGTTGCTGCCAGCTCTTCACTTGAAGACGCATTTTGTTGGGTGATCTGATTCATCTGCCCCATCGCCGTATTAATTTGGCCTACCCCGGCCGATTGCTCTTGCGAAGCAGCCGCAATTTCTTGTACCAGGTCCGATGTTTTACCAATTCCCGGTACGATTTCATCAATCAGTTCACCGGCACGTTCCGCCGTTTTGACACTGCCACTGGCCAGATCACCGATTTCCTTAGCCGCTACCTGACTGCGCTCTGCCAGCTTACGTACCTCCGCTGCCACTACGGCAAAGCCTTTACCATGCTCACCGGCACGGGCAGCTTCAATCGCGGCATTCAGCGCCAGCATATTCGTCTGATAAGCAATATCATCAATAATGCCAATTTTTGTTGCAATTTCTTTCATCGCATTCACGGTTTGTTTTACCGCGATACCACCTTCCTGTGCTTCTTTGGCGGCTTTACCGGCCATACCATCCGTTACTTTGGCATTTTCTGCATTCTGGCTGATTCCGGCTGCCATTTGCTCTATGCTGGAGCTGGTTTGCTCTACGCTGGCAGCCTGTTCACTGGCTGCTTGCGATAAAGCCTGGGAAGTCGCGCTCACCTGTTCGGCCGCGTTGGATAAAGCATCGGTCGCAGTAATAACTTCCGTCATGGTATACGCTAATTTTTCCATGCTGCCGTTACAGGCATTTTTCAACAGGCCAAACGTACCGTCATACTGTTTAACAATAGTTTGTGTTAAATCACCATGTGCCAGTGCATCCAATACACGTAATACTTCATTCAGACCCACTTCACTGGTATTCATCAAGCGATTAATATCAACGCTCAGGTTTTTAAAGAAACCGGTTTTATCCGTTTCGCTGGCACGCAAGGTAAAGTCACCCCGCACTGCGGCTGCGACAATACCCGCCATTTCTGCTTCTGTTGCTGCTTCTTCAGTCCGGTCATTCCACTCCACCACACTGCCAAGCCGGTCACCTGCCGTATTAATAATCGGATTCGCCGACAAACCAAAGACACGCGGCCCCAATTTAATTTCTGCTTTAAAGTTAGTGGTAAATGTAGCTAATAAATTGCGCTGATGGCTGGGATTGGCATGAAATTGATCAATATTACTGTTGATTAACTGATTAGCATTGAAATTAGGCAATTTCAGACGAATATCAGCTTCAGCACGACGCAACATCGCCTGCACCGATTTATTAACATACACAATGTTTCTGTCGTTATCGGCAACCATCACATTGGCACCTACGTTATCCAACGCAACATGTATGCGACTGTTTTCATCCAGGATACGCTTTGCTTCCTGCGCATCCGAACGTAATTTATTTTGCATCAGCTCCAGCGATTTCATCATTTTTCCGGCTTCATCGTTCCGGTCAGCCACAATGGTGTTATTCAGATTACCATTCAATATTTGCTGCAAATATCCTTGCAGTATCGACATGGGTCTAAGCACAAGGGCAATCAGACTGTAGCCCATGGCCAATGCGGCCAGAATGCCGATAACAACAAGCATCAGGATAAAGAATCTCTGCTGTTGATAATCTGCCATGGTTGCTGTGTATTTTCCTGCTGCACCGGCCTGCACCGATGAAGTCAGCACATCGATTTTTGCAAATAAGGGATCAGTCACCGGATAAAGCTCACTGGTCACATAATTCGCTATTTGTTTATCGTCCTTCGATTTTAAAATATCTTGCAATACACCGGCACTGGCAAGCACTTTATCGATCATCGGATGAATTTCTTCCGCATTTTTCTTATCCTCATCGCTCACACCCGACGACAAAAACTTCTGCCATGCAGCATCCATTTTTTTGCTTGCCACGTCGACATTAGCGCTGCCCTCCGACCAGGACATGGTGCCATTCCTGACTTTATTTGCGGTAGTAACGATGTTAACCGACACCAGATCGGAAATTGTTTTTAACTGTGCTAACGGCACCATTCTGCCGCCATAAATGGCATCAAAACTTTGGGTACTCCTTTGCATACCACTTAACCCGCTTAATCCTGCAACCAGCAAAATCACTGCCAGCAACAAGATGATTCCGGTGATACGGTTCTTTATCGTTAAGTTATTCAGCATAGTGGTACCCTTTGTTGATTTTATCGAGATAGTAATTTAGTAGCCGGTGATCTCAGACTGGCCAGACTAACTAAGCCAGTTGCCCTTTTTTGTACAATTGCTCATTACTGTAATGCCCGTAATGTTGTATTAATGCGGGTACCCCCAGAATAAGAGCTACCTCACCACTTCCCAAAATTGTAGAGCCGCCAATGCCCTGCACATGATTGAATAAAGCACCCAGCGGCTTAATTACCGTTTGAAATTCACCCAGCAACCGGTCGACAACCAGACCTGCTTTTACGCCATTACACCCGACTACCACCACATTTTCACGTCTGACTTTAGGCCCGGCAACATCAAATAATTTACGTAACCGTATAAACGGCAATACCTCACCACGCAAATCCATAAAATCGGCACCAGTATGTTCAGGGACGGAGATATTTTTACGCGGCATCTCGACACATTCAATCACATGAACTAAGGGAATGACGAAAGATGACTCACCGACTTCGACCAGAAACCCATCAATAATCGCCAGTGTCAGCGGCAGACGAATCCGGATTTTGCTGCCTGAACCAGGCTGACTTTGTATATCTATTGTTCCGCGCAGCCCTACCACATTACGCTTGACTACATCCATTCCGACACCACGTCCGGACAGATTAGATACCTCATCAGCAGTGGAAAACCCTGGCTCGAATATCAATGCATACACTTCCTGGTCGCTCAATATATCGCCAGACTGGATCAAGCCCTTTTCAATCGCCTTAGCCAGTATCCGTTCCCGGTTTAAACCGCCGCCATCGTCGCTCACTTCAATCACAATAATGCCGGACTCATGATAGGCATTTAAACTCAGCACTCCTCTGGCTGGCTTGCCTTTTGCAATACGTACACTGGCAGCTTCAATACCGTGATCCATAGCATTCCGCACCAGATGCATTAACGGGTCGCCTATTTTTTCTATGACTGATTTATCGACCTCTGTTTCACCCCCGGTAATAACCAGGCTGATATCCTTGCCCAGTTCCAGACTGACATCCCGCACTACCCGCTGAAACCGGTTAAAGGTATTGCCTATCGCTACCATGCGCAGCTGTAATGAGCTGTCCCTCACTTCTTCTACCAGGCGCATAACTTCGCTGGTGGATTCAGACAAGGCGGCATCCTTAAAACGGGATGACTGCAAATTGGCTCCGGCTCCGGCAATCACAAGCTCACCAACCAGGTCAATCAACCGGTCCAGCCGGTCGGCATCTACCCGGATACTTTGCTTTTCCTGTGCCCGGAAATCTTTTCCCTGCTGCTGCTTTTCCAGTGCAGCATTCAACAGCGGAACCGGGAGCATTTTCTCTCCCACCAAAATCTGGCCAATGGGAGTTTGCCGTTCCGCCGGATCATGGCCGACATCCTGCAAAGTCAGGCCTTCCTGCAATTCACGCTGTGTGATCGTACCGCTTTTTACTAAAATTTCACCGATCCGTTCTTCATCCATAGGTAAAGATTTGATCGTATTCATCAACTCATCAAATTTTCCGGGCAGTGGAAAAATAACGATGACGCTGTCTTCCCGGACAAATTCAAATATATTATCCAGAGCAGCCTTATCTGCTTCTGTTTTTATATTAATTTCAAACCCTAAAAAACAACTTTCAGCATCGGCATCAGCAAGCCCGGGTAAGAAATCGATGACCGTTTCAAGATGGGTTATTTCCCCCATCTTGCTAAGGTAATGAATAAAGGACAGCGGGTCCATGCCATTTTTAAAACACTCAGAACCAAACCGTAATGATAAATGCCAGTTCCCCGCATCCAGCACACGCGGGCCACTGGATTGCGTTTCGTCCAGCGGCCCGGTTACCCAGTTACCTGCCGTTTCCACCGGAGTGGCGACATCGTTATCAGAAATTATGTCTGCCTGCTGCAAAAATACCTGCAGACGTGCCATTAGCCGGTCACCGATGCCACGCTGCTGTTCATTTTCTTCACTGTGACCCGCTGCCACGGCATCGATCAGAGCAGAAATATGATCACGGCAGGGAAATAATGCAGAAATCAACTCAGAATTGACCGGGATTTCGCCATTCCGCAATAAATCCAGCACACTTTCCAGCACATGAGTAAACCGGACAATATGATTCATACCAAACAAGCCTGCTGACCCTTTAATGGTATGCGCTGCACGAAAAATGGCATTGATGGTTTCTGCCTGGTCGTCGTTCTTTTCCAGCCCCAACAAACCATCCTCCATGTCTTGCAATAGCTCCCTGCTTTCCGTAAAAAAAGTCGCCAGTGCGCCTGCCATTTCTTCATCCAGACTCATGCTTTACTCTCTTCATGTCGGGTCAACACAACCGGATCGCCAAAAAAATTAACCAGCCTTGTCATTTCAAGCACGTCCAATACCGCTTTACTATGATTGACCAATTGCATGCTTTTATTTTGTGTTTCTGCCTTCCTTTTAGCCATAATTAAGAGCTGTAACCCGGCACAATCCAACTCACTGACCTGAGCCAGATTAATCTCCATAGGCCCGCTATCGCTTAACTGCGCTTGAAAATACGCCAGCAACCGTTCTTTTTCGGTTGCGGCAGTATAAATGGTCAGCTCTCCGACAATATCGTATGCGGGCATAGATATCTCCTACGGCAAAATCAATTTAGAGACGGCAGCCAGCATTTGTGCGGGTTGAAATGGCTTAACCACCCATGCCTTAGCACCTGCGGCCTGCCCCTGCAATTTTTTATTTTCCTGCGATTCCGTAGTCAGCATAATGATGGGAGTAAAACGGTACGCCGCCAGTTTTTTCGTTTCCTGTACCAGCGTAATTCCATCCATATTGGGCATGTTCACATCAGAAATCATCAAGTGAATTTTTTGCCCGTTCAGCTGCCTTAATGCATCCCGTCCGTCTACCGCCTCAAGCACCGTATACCCGGCTCCTTTCAGCGCAATGTTCACTACCTGACGTACTGAAGCAGAATCATCCACCACCAAAATAGTTTTACTCATTTATTCCCCCGCACGGTAAGTAAAATTTTTTAAAAAAAAGTCACTTCAGATTTAACGACGTCAACGGTTTTACCCGTACCATGCGTATCGTGCTCGGTTTGCATGGTATAAGACTGAATTAAGCAATTTTTTAATGCCTCACTGTCAATAACAGGGAGGTCGGCGTTACCGGTACATGCCTGAATATGCTCAGGAAACTGATTAATACTATTGCGCACATGCTCCAGAGTCTGCCCGACACGATCCTGAAATTGAAATTGCACCAATGACTCAGCAATCTGCTGCTTAATAGAAAAGGCAGCATCTTCCAATTCCGTCGTCGACTGTTTATTTTTTGTAAAAATCTGATGCAATTCGTCGAGAACTCCCTGAATTTTTAATTCGGAATCCGCCATCGCATTTTTTTCATTGACTGCCGATTTTTCCGTCATGTTGCAAGCCATCGTAATAGCCGTGCTGATTTCACGGACTTTTTGGGTAATCCGGCGTCCGGTATCAGCAGACTGCATCGAGAGCTTACGTACTTCACTGGCAACCACCGCAAAACCACGACCGGATTCACCTGCACGGGCGGCTTCTATCGCCGCATTAATAGCCAGTAAATTAGTTTGGTTAGCAATACGGGCAACATCCTCGGCCATTTCTTCCATTTGCGTGGTGTAGGCCATAAGGGTACGTACTTCATTCAGTACCTGACTTTGCGCCTGGAATACCAGTGAAAGATTTTCTACCACCAGTGCCAGCCTGGTGCGGCTCAGGTCAAACGGATCATTGCCGATTTTCCCTGAAGAAGAAACCGAACTATCAAGAGCGGCATCAAGATTATGAACAATGGAAGAAAATTGTTCAGTCAGTGCGATAATTGAATTTTCCATCTGCACCCGTGATGATTCAATTTGCGCAGACCAAATAGGAGGAAGTTCGCCGGATACCGTGTCAAGGCTGGAGATAAAATCATCAATATGCCGGTTTTTGTGTTGTTGCTGATAACGCCGTCCCAGCCACCACCCAGACGAGCCGGAGACCGCTACAGCAAACATCAACACGATTAATGAAACTGTTAAATCCACAAAACCCTCTTCTTTCTGACCTCACGGCCATTCATTTTTTATTAAAAGAAATTAAAGTTTTACTAAAACAGAAACAAAATAAACCACAAAATTGTTGCAAATTGAGGCAACAAAGAAAAATCGGACATACTTAAAAGTAACATATCAGCATCAATATGTAAAATTTATTATTGATAAAAAGCAAGTATTTCGCTGTACTATGGTTATTTTTTGGATAAAAGACGAAAGAAACAGCATTTCTTTCAGATTAAAAATAGAAATTTGCCCTGATTTCATCATTAATTCGGAAAATGATGCTATTTTTAATAGAAATTATAAAAAAAATAAACTATTTCCATCAAAAATACGAAAAGCAAAAAAGAAAGAGGAAAATCTACGTACTTAAAAAAATTAATCAAGCAGTTTTGCCGGCAACACGCCACGTAAGGCATTGCACACAGCTAATTCTTGAGCATTATGTAAATCATAGCGGGATAAATTGCGCTCGGTAACGGCCCACTGCGTATCCGCCATAAGTACCGAACGCATAACACCAGGCAACACTCCTGCAATCAGGGGCGGGGTGTACCAGCGGCCGTCAAGCTTCAGCAACACATTACACCGTCCACCTTCTGTTAATGCCTCATGCTCGTTAAAAAACAACATATCGAAGGCGCCATGCCGTTCCGCCTCTTGCCATGCCTGATCGTAAATATGACGCACGGATGTTTTATGGCGTAACCATAAACTGGCCGACTGACGGACAACAGGAGAAACCATTAAACACACTGATGATGTAAGAGGTGCCAGAACGGCATGCTGAATCTGCACCCGGCCTGTGCCATCCACACTCAGCTTCATGCGATAAGCTTCATTACCGGCAAGTCCCGCACAAACCAGATCCAGTTGCTGCCGTATTGAAGCCAGATCCGGCACCACGCCAAAATAAGCTGCACTGGCAGATAAACGCTGTAAATGCCGCTCCAGATGCCGGCAACCGGCATCGCGGCTGGCATACATCGTCTCAAACAAAGAGAACTGTGGTTTTAATCCGGTTAAAAATTGTGCTTTTAACTGACACTCCTGATATTCCTCACCGGCTACACTGTCAAACACAATACCGGCACCAACCCCCAATACCGCACGCCGCAGCCCGGCTTCACCGGGAGCTTGCACATGCAGAGTACGTATCGGCACAGATAAACAAAAATCCGGCAGACTGACAACAGCAGGTACTTGCAGGGCTGGCGGGTCAAACCAGCCTATGGCACCGGTATAAACACCACGGTCTTGTGTTTCCAGCTCAGAAATCAGTTGCATAGTACGAAATTTGGGTGCTCCGGTAATCGAACCACACGGATACAGGGAACGCAGTAATTCGGATAGCGTCACCTCTTCACGCAATTGCGCGGTCACCCTGGATGTCATTTGCAATACGCCGGAATAACGCTGTACATTGAACAGATCCGGAACCTGCACCGAACCGGAACAGGCAATTCGCCCCAGATCATTACGCAGTAAATCGACAATCATGACATTTTCTGCACGATTTTTTGGATCTGCTGCCAATGCAGCGGCACGTTGTACATTAATCGTGTCATCCTGACTGGCTGCGGCAGTGCCTTTCATAGGACACGCCGTTAACCGGCCTTGTTCGTGCCGGATAAATAACTCAGGTGACAGGGATAAGATGGCAGAAGCGTCCGGTAATACGATCATTGCGCCAAAGGGAACAGGCTGGCGCTCACGCAATTGCTGATAGAGCGCATGCAAGGAACCATACACGTCAATATGAATGCGGTAAGTGTAATTGACCTGATAGGCATCACCTGCCTTAATATAGGCCCGTATTTGATTTATTGCCTGATCAAACTGCAACTGATCAACGCTGGCGGTCTGTGCAGCGATACCGGCCGGGCCAGCTTCATCCGCGCTGACACCGCAATTTGTTGCCCTTACCTGTTCTTGTAACCAGTCAGCCACCTGCTCCCGGCTCATTTTTTGACATGACCGGTAAATCAGCACTGTAGAAGCTTGCGTTGTGGATGCCTGCAAACCTTGCAATACAACACCCAGCTCGTAAGTGAGTACACTTACAGCGTAAAAACCTTGCTGCAATGCAACTTGCATTTGTTCCATCATGCAATCAAACTGACTGGCATCAGAACAACTCAGCACCTGCTGCAAGCCGGTATATAAACGCGAACGCGGAGATTCTGCACTGGCATTACCATCATCCAGCAAAGCAAAGCTAGTTACCATAGAAAGCAAACTTTAACGCAATAGAAGACTAATTTGTTGTGTTGAATTTTCCAGCGGATCACTCTTAAACGATGTTTTAACAAAACGTAACCAGCGCCCCAACACGGCAGAAACGATCAGATTAGCACGCACAGCCACATCTGCTTCATTGACCTGCCCTGTCAGCACAGCCAACCGCAATGCTTGCTTAATTGCCAATTCAATACGATCGGTGAATTGATTCATACGTAACTGTAAACGCTCATCTTCATTAACCAGAGCATCACCCGTCATTACTTTAGTCATGCCAGGATTACGGGAAGAAAAGCCCAGCAACATCAGGACCATTTCTTGCGCCTGCAACAAGCCGTCATCCTGCTGCTCGGTAATTTGATTGATCAGACTAAATACGGAGGTCTCAATAAATTCAATCAAGCCTTCAAACATTTGCGCTTTACTGGCAAAGTGCCGGTATAAGGCAGCTTCAGACACACCAATCCGGGCAGCCAGCGCCGCTGTCGTGATTTTTTCCCCTTTAGGGTTTTCCAGCATGGTGGCTAGTGTTTGTAAGATTTGATGCTTTTTTTCGCCTGATTTGGAAGTGGCCATATTTTCTGCTTCTATTCTGGTGCTACTCTGACTTTAAAATGACAGCCTTGATAAATACGCTGGTACCTGTTTTACGGAATGGACTTTAACATCAACAAAATGTCCTCGCGCAAAGTGCTTATTGTCCTTCAAATACTGGGTAACCCACACCGTTTTAATACCTAACTGCCTGGCAGTCCGCAAATTATCACGTGTATCTTCAATTAAAATACAACGTTGTGCTCTTAATTTCTGTCTGGTCAGAATTTTTTGCAGCAAACAGCGAGCCGGCTTAGGGCGCAACCGCCCATGGACGCGCATGGCTTCAATAGGAATGTGCGAGGTAAAACAACGATGCAAACCCAACTGTCGCAATACCTGCTTTGAATACTGGCGCGGCGCATTAGTCAGCAGAATTTTTCTACCTGGCAATCGCTTCAATAAATGCTTTAAACCTGTTTCATACCGCAACATAGTGCTCAGATTAGCAAACTGATGCGCCTCATGCAGAAATTCGGCCTGATTAACCGCATGATGATTCACCAGACCCAATAAAGTAGCACCATATTTTTGCCAATATGCCTGACGCGCCTCATTCACCGTAACCGCATCGGCCAGTCCGCCATTCTCTCCCAGCAAACGCGCCATATACGTATTCATATTGGCGTTAATGGCAGGAAAAATAGCGTGACTGGCATTATGCAGGGTATTATCCAGATCCACTAACCAGGTTAGCGGAGGCTTCAGTGCGCGTGTCACTACGTTAATGGCTGCGAATCATGGTACCAAACGCTTGCTCAGTCAACACTTCCAGCAACAGCGAATGCTCAATACGTCCATCAATAATGTGGACGGTATTCACACCCGACTTGGCCGCATCCAATGCAGAAGATATTTTAGGCAACATACCGCCAGAGATGGTTCCGTCTGCAAACATTTCGTCAATTTCGCGTGCCGTCAAATCAGTCACCAGATTACCCTCTTTATCCAGCACACCCGGAATATTGGTCATCAGGATAAGTTTTTCGGCTTTCAGAATCTCGGCGATTTTTCCTGCCACCACATCAGCGTTGATATTATAGGCCTGACCATCATCACCAAAGCCGATAGGAGAAATAATTGGAATAAATGCATCGTTTTGCAGGGCTTTAACCACAGCAGGATTAATTGCTTCAATTTCGCCGACAAAACCGATATCTAAAAACTTACCCGGATTCTCACGATCCGGCATCGCCATTCTGCGTGCGCGGATCAAACCTCCGTCTTTACCGGTCAGACCAACTGCCTGTCCGCCGTAATGATTGATCAGCATAACGATATCTTGCTGAACCTCACCGCCCAACACCCATTCCACCACTTCCATGGTTTCTTCATCGGTAATGCGCATACCCTGCACAAACGAACCTTGTTTACCCACTTTACGTAAAGCATTATCAATTTGCGGTCCGCCGCCATGCACTACAACCGGGTTCATACCAACCAGTTTCAGCAGAATAACGTCACGCGCAAAGCTGTGCTTTAAGCGTTCCTCAGTCATCGCATTACCGCCGTATTTAACAATAATCGTTTTACCATGAAATTTACGGATATACGGCAGCGCTTCGGCCAGCATTTCCGCTTTCATTTGGGCTGTCATCTGAGCAGGTATTGCACCCGTAGCAAGCTCGTCAACAGTAGGCAATACCGGCGGCAATGCCGGGGGCACAGTAGAAGATAGATCAGTCATGTCAAATCCAATAAAATTATCGTTGAGATTTTACAGGCAAATGCCGCTGAATCAGATGAATTTCTTGTAATCACCCGATGAATCCGCTACGCTAGCCCCCAAATGACCTCCACTACTCTCTTTCAGCAACTCGAAAACATGCGGCCAGCGCTGGTGCGGTTTGCTTTATTGCAATTAAGAAACATAGAATTAGCTGAAGATTCGGTACAGGATGCTTTAGTGGCCGTACTGGAAAAACCGGCCAATTTTTCCGGGGCATCCAGTCTGCGCACCTATGTGATAGGTATACTCAAGTATAAAATCATCGATAATTTGCGTATCGCCGGTCGTACATGCCAGTTTGAGACCGAACCGGATCAATCGGAAGACGATGTGATTGACCAGCTATTTTCAGCGAACGGGCATACAATAAGCCCGCCACGTCACTGGGGCAACCCGGATGCCACTCTGGAGCAACATGATTTTTTCAGGGTAATGGAAGTATGTCTGGAAAAACTACCGGCACAACATGCCAGGGTATTTATGATGCGGGAATGGCTGGATCTTGAAACCAGCGAAATTAGCCAAGAATTAAATCTGAGCACTTCCAACCTCTGGGTTGTTTTGTACCGCGCCAGACTACGTCTGCGAGAGTGCCTTGATCTGAACTGGTTTTCCGGGACACCGGAAGGAAAGACTGCCGCATGAAACTTAACCCCAACTGCAAGGAAGTTCACCGCTTAATTTCTGAAAAAATGGATCGCAAGCTGACACTATCAGAAAAAACCGGCATGCGACTACACTTACTAATGTGCCAGGCATGCAGCAATTTTAGCGGGCAAATGGACATAATCCGCGCTGCCATGCGCAAGTTCCCCGTAGATAAAGAATAACTGCTTACAACATAAACCGTCTCATGCCTATATACCGCCATTACAATAACACCTCCCGGCGTAGCTGTTATACGGGAGGTCATTCATGAGTATCTGTCCACGCTGCGCAATCACGTTTACCTGCGCTATGGCAGACCAGACCGGCTTACCATGCTGGTGCAATGCGCCAGACCAGCATCCCCGCCTGCCTGTTCCGACTCTGGCCTGCGCTACCTCCTCTGCACCACCGGCAAGCACTCCTGATTCAGGCACAGCAAGCTGCTTTTGCCCGGTTTGCCTTGGCGTTTACCGGGATCAGCAGCACCCAAAAAAATAACACCGCATCAAAATCAATGAGGAATGTACGATTAATTTAAATAAAATTTAAATTTCGTAAAATAACTGTCAACCACATCCCCTAAGGCGCGTTATTGGAGCGTGGGTAACGTAATTTAATTCAATTTACATTAAAAAACTTAATAGGATCTAACATGAAATCACTTATCGCCGCTTTAGTTGCTAGTTTGTTTGCTGTTTCCGCTTTCGCTGCTGACGCTCCTGCAGCTCCTGCTGCACCTGCTGCTGCTCCAGCCGCTGCTGCTGCACCTGCTGCTCCAGCTGTTAAAAAAGTTAAAAAACATAAAAAAGCAGCTAAAAAAGCAGCCGCTCCTGCCGCTGACGCAGCTGCTGCAGCTCCAGCCGCTCCTGCTGCTAAGTAATTCAGACTGGGGTCAGGTAACAACTTCGGTTTAATCTGAATCAATTATCTGGCTTCACTCAATAAAAAACGGTGTCAGTTTTATTACTGGCGCCGTTTTTTATTGCTCATTATCAAAAAAATGCAGTTAATCCAGTTAAATATATCGACTTATTTCTGTGATCAGCCACCGCTAATACCCTCATCAAAACAAACTGAATTCTGACCCGACTGACATGCTCTTTACGTCCGGGTAATCCGCTCTCCTTAAACATGTATTTATTATGTATGTTAAAATAAATAAAGAAAATCGTCAGACCAACCTGATGTCAGCGTTTATTTTTACTTTTATGGAGAAATTATGGTTTCCGCAGTAGCCCGCCCTTATATCGATGCCAGCGTACCTGTATTACGCGAGCACGGACTTACCATCACAGCTACGTTTTACCGCAATATGTTTGCTGCCCATCCCGAATTAAGCAATATCTTTAATATGGGAAATCAGGCCAGCGGCGTTCAGCAACAATCACTTGCTGCCGCTTTATTTGCCTACGCCGCTAACATCGATAATGCCGCTGCACTGGCTCCGGTCGCCACCCGTATCGCGCATAAACACGCCTCCGTCGGCATCAAAGAAGAACACTATCCTATCGTCGGCCGTCATTTACTGGGCGCTATCCAGGAAGTTTTAGGCGATGCCGCCACACCAGCCTTAATCTCCGCATGGGATGAAGCCTATACCGAGCTGGCCACCGTACTGATTGCGGCAGAAAAAGCATTGTATGCGCAGGCAGAAACAACACCGGGACAATTACGCGATTTGCGCGTCACCGCCATCCGCACCGAAAGCGAAGACATCAAATCCTTTGTTCTTGAATCCACCAATGATCAGCCCGTACCCGAATTTAAACCGGGGCAGTATGTGAGCGTATCGGTCACCTTCAGCGATGGCACAACGCAACTGCGCCAATACAGCTTGTCCGATGCCCCATCCGCCGGCCACCTGACGATTTCGGTTAAACGGGAAAAAGCAGACGGCGACAAACTGGCTGGTCGCGTATCCAACTGGATGCATGAGCAGATAGTCCCCGGCAGCATCCTTCAGCTTACCCACCCGTTTGGCGATTTCAATCCGGATACCGAATCGGATGCACCTATCGTCGTGTTATCTGCCGGTGTCGGTATTACCCCGATGATCTCGGTACTCAATCACATCGCGCAAACCAATCCGGAACGTCACGTCGTCTTTGCCCATGCTGCCAGAGGCATCAGCCACCACGCTCATCGTGCCGATATCAGCGCCGCAAAAAAAATCATGCCACGTCTGCAAACCGCTATTTTTTATGAAGAGATGTCAGAAGAAGTCAACGACGACACTATCCATAGCGGCCGTATGGAAGTCGCAAAATTACCGGCATGGCCGCTCGGCGATACCAATGTCTATCTCTGCGGACCAACGACGTTTATGCAAACGCAATGGCGCGCACTCCTTGAAGCAGGCGTCCCCGCCAGTCGCTTGCACCGGGAAGTCTTCGGGCCGGAATTATTAGATCATCTGGGCTGATCGTATTTACGTAGCCGCCGCAGCGGCTACACCATTCTCTTCCGGTTAGCTTCGATGACGTTTTTGATGATAGTCAGCGTGGCTGGCTTAATACCAACACCCCTTGCATGAGTGGCTAAGGTCCCCGCCACAGTAGTGATACGCTCAATCGTCTGGCGCGCCCATGCATCAGGCAAATCGGCCGCGGTGGCCAGGGCCAGCAGGTGTTTGGCCCCCGGGTGACGACCTTCACCGCTGATCGTCATCCGGTGCTCACCACCAACGCCGACGTTGTACGTCAGGTCGTAGCACGGTGCCAGCTCCCACTGCATTGATTGGTTCATCACGTAAGCAAAATTCTTGGTGTGGTCATCACGGTTGTTGAAGACGACATTGAACACGCATCGCTCGAAAGCCTTCTTCACCTGCCGGTCGTCTCTGGTCAGCGTTCTTGTCGCCCTCAGGAACACTTCATAGTCCCGCGTCGGCAAACGAAAATTGTCATCAAGCAGCGCGGCAAGGCTCAAGGCCGGCACCCGCATGCCGCATTTACGGTCAAAGCGCCCGATCCCGAAACCGGCCAACTTCGGGGTCAAGTCAAAGTATTTCGTGGCGGGCATGTCCAGACCGCACTTCTCCGCCATGGTGGCGTAAAACATCTCGATGGCACAGACTTCCTTCGCTTCACCCTGGGCCTGAAATTTGACAAGCCACGCCGCGCCTGGTGCCGCCTGGTCGGTGCTGACCTGCCCTGTGGCGGCGTTGTACTGAACGAGAACCTTTGGCCGCGCGCCGTTGGGCGAACCACCGGCGAGGGCAAGCTGCTGAAGGATAGCCGTATCCTGACCGGCCAAAACCGCCTGCGCACCCTCCGCCAGCACCCGTAATTCTTGATATTCGGCGTCGCGGCTCAACTCATCGGGAGGAGTAAAAACCAGGGCGCCCATCGCACGATCACTGATGAACGCTAGTCGGTCCAGCGGCGAAATGCTAGCCAGATCACGCCCATTTTTTTGGAAGAAACGGTCCATCAGGAGCCGACCCCAGCCGTCAGGCAAGGCATCAGCGAGCAAACCCGGCAAGTTGTCTTGAGTGCCGGGAAAACCTGAATAGGCCACTTTACGCAGCTTTAAATAAATCGGCGATAACTCCACGCCCCGCTGAAGTGCCTCATCCGAGTATTCAAATAGCAGAGCACGCCCTGCATGTGCAAGGGTACCGAGGTGCCAGTTTTGCCCCCATCCGCAAAAATTGATGTTGAGCTTTTTCATAAAACTCTCTTATTTTTTCGAGGGACACGTTGACGAACAGGCCTGCTGGCCTCTTCAAGTTCTTTGATCGACGTCGGCTTCTGCAAAAAGAGCTGTTCGAGTTCTTTTGTCAGACCCAGGGCAACGATGAGGCGCAGCAAAGTTTCAAGTGTAGCCTTACCGGTCTTTTCAAACCCAGACACAGTGCCCAATCCGACGCCCGCACGCTGCGCGAGTTCAGGCTGGGAGAGCTCCAGACGCATGCGTTGCGCTTTGATACGCCACGCTATTTCCTTGCAGAGTTCGGATGGCGTTGCAAATGTAAAATCCAACATTCTGAAGTTATCTCTATATAAAGTGCATAACTTCAATATTTTAGCATTTAAAGATATTTCAATCAAATTTACTCCGTTATAAATAGGACGGAAATATTGGTTGGCGTTCTGTGTATCCGATCAGTTCTGGCCTTGATGTACTTGGTGATAAGTGGTCGTTGTTAATCATGCGCGATTTACTAATTCATGGCAGTCAAACATATTCGCAATTATTGAAAATATATAAACACAACTGATTTCAGTTTGGGACTTTAACGTTTCTGTGTTGATAAAGAAAAAGCCCGTGGCCATAGGCTCACGGGCTTGCTAATTACAAATTAATAAAAGTTCTCGCTAGAACGGAATATCGTCATCCATATCCGAGAAATTCGGTGCCGGACGTGCTGCCGGGCGTGGTGCCTGAGCTTGCGGGGCACCAGGACGTTGCTGTTGTGCCGGAGCCTGATACTGCTGGGATGGCGGAGCGTCGTAACCGTAGCCATCATCCATGGATGCGCCGCCACCGGCAGCCGGACGACCGCCCAGCATTTGCATACTGTCGGCACGAATATCTGTCGCATATTTCTCTACACCATCTTTATCGGTGTATTTACGTGTGCGCAAGCTACCTTCAACGTAAACGGATGAACCTTTTTTGAGATACTGACCAGCAATTTCAGCCAATTTACCAAAAAAGGTAACACGATGCCATTCCGTGCTTTCTTTTTTCTCGCCGCTTGATTTGTCTTTCCAGCTATCTGTTGTAGCAATAGAAATCGTGGTCATTGCATCACCGCTAGGCATGTAGCGCGTTTCCGGATCACGACCCAGATTACCTAAAATGATGACTTTATTAACAGATGCCATAAATTTCCTTTATTGAGCTGCCGCGACGCTGGCGGCATCAGCCACTGGCTGCTGACCACGACGCGGTAAATTATTCATATTGAATGCGATTATAAGCCACACCACACATAAAAATCCGGAAAAAGCGAATACTGACGACTGGCCAACGTGGATACTCATCCACGCACCCAAGAGGGAACCGGTGAATAAACCCAGTGATTGTACTGTGTTGTAGACACCCAACGCAGCGCCTTTAGCCGCAGGTGGTGCTATGCGCGACACCATGGATGGCTGACTGGCTTCCAACACATTGAATGCCAGAAAGAAGCCAAATAACAACACAACCAACATTACCGGTTGCGTCAAAAATTCCCAAAAACCCAATTGCACTAAAAACAATAAGCCGATAGCCGCCATAAAAATCTGTTTGGTTTTACCGTATTTCTCAGCAACATAAATCAGTGGCAACATACCAAAAAACGACAACAGTACCACCGGAAGATACACCTTCCAATGACCCGCAACAGGTAAATTTAACGAATGTACCAATACCGATGGCACGACGGCAAACATGGCAGATTGGGTTAAATGCAGGGCAAAAACACCGTAATTCAGACGCATTAACTCACGATTTTTCAAAATAGTCGTCAATGGCACACGCGGCATAGGAGTGAGCGGCACTTTAGGCAATAAAAACATCACCACCAAAATAGCCAGTAAAGGCAATACGCCGGTCAGCATAAAAATACCTTTCATGCCAATCGCACTAAACAACAACGGAGCGGCCACCATCGATGCAGCAAAGGTCAGTCCGATGGAACCACCCACCATCGCCATCGCTTTGGTACGATGCTCCTCACGGGTCGCATCAGCAATCCAGGCGGTAATAGCGGCAGAAATCGCACCGCTGCCTTGTAAGGCACGACCGACGATTACCCAGACAATGTCATCGGTCATGGCTGCAATCACGGCGCCCAGCGCAAAAACAAGTAATCCGGTCAGAATCACCGGCCGACGCCCATATTTATCCGATGCAATACCCAGCGGAATTTGCCCTACTGCATTTGTTAATCCATACATGCCAAGAGCAAGCCCGACCAGCCATGCCTGGTTTCCGCCGTTCAGGGTTTTGGCATAAATCGAAAATACCGGCAGTATCAAAAATAAGCCCAGCATACGCAAGGCAAAGAGCAGCGCTAAGACGATGCTGGCGCGAATTTCTTCCGGCAACATGCGTGATGCGGTGGCAGACCGGGAGGAAGACCGGGAGGATAACGGAGCGGAGGATGCCATAGCTTGACAAAGTCTTCTGTGAAGGGATTCAAAACCCGATATAGTATCAGGTTGGCTAAGTTTGGCCACACAAAACGCGAAGAACAGGCATGAACAAATTAGTTGGCACGCTGATTAAAGAGTTATTTAATAGTAATAAGACTCAGAATTGATGTCAAATCAGCAGCCAAACATGCAATAAAGCAAGTAATCCGGTAGGCAGCACAGTGCGCAGTCAAACGAGTAGTCAAACAAGCAATCCAACGAGTAGTCCAATGAGCAGCCAAATGAACAGCCCAGCAAGTCAAAAAATCAGTGCAAAAAAAGAGCATCCGAGCGAATCAAAGACAGGTCACGACCAAATCCGTATTCGCGGTGCCCGTACCCACAACCTGAAAAACATCAGCCTCGATCTGCCCCGCAACCAGTTGGTGGTCATTACCGGACTATCCGGTTCAGGGAAATCATCTCTGGCCTTTGATACGCTGTATGCTGAAGGACAGCGACGCTATGTAGAATCACTCTCTGCTTACGCACGGCAATTTTTACAGTTAATGGAAAAGCCGGACGTCGATTTAATTGAAGGCTTATCGCCTGCCATTTCGATAGAACAAAAAGCCACTTCGCATAATCCGCGCTCTACCGTCGGCACTGTCACCGAAATTCATGACTATTTGCGCTTGTTATATGCACGGGTAGGTACGCCATATTGTCCGGATCATCCGGAAAAACCTCTGGCAGCGCAGTCGGTAGCGCAAATGGTGGATTTAGTATTGGCTATGCCGGAAAACACCAAGCTGATGATCCTGGCGCCGGTAGTAGCCAACCGCAAGGGTGAGCATGTCGACTTATTTGAACAAATGCAGGCACAGGGTTTTGTGCGCTTCCGCATCCAGAGCGGCACGGCGGCGGCACGTATTGTGGATGTGGATGATTTACCAAAACTCAAAAAAACAGAAAAACACACTATTGCCGTTGTCGTAGACCGGGTCAAAGTTAACCCCGAAATTAAACAACGCCTGGCTGAATCCTTTGAGACGGCGCTGCGCCTGGCTGACGGACGTGCGCTGGCAGCCGAAATGGATGGCGACAAAGAATATTTATTTTCAAATAAATTCGCCTGTCCGACCTGCGGCTATTCATTACAGGAACTTGAACCACGTCTGTTTTCGTTCAATAATCCGATGGGAGCTTGCCCGGAATGCGATGGCCTGGGGCATATTGAATTTTTTGATCCGAAACGGGTAGTCGCTTTCCCGAATTTATCGCTGGCTTCCGGCGCAGTTAAAGGATGGGATAAACGTAACCAGTTTTACTTCCAGATGTTATCCAACCTTGCCGCTTTTTATGAATTCGATATTGAAACACCATTTGAGCAACTGCCTGATGTAGCCCGCAATGTCATTTTACATGGCTCAGGAAAACAGCAAATCCCTTTCACCTACATCAATGAGCGCGGCAAAACGGTCGTTCGCGAACATGCATTTGAAGGGGTAATCGTTAACCTGCAACGCCGCTATCGCGAAACAGATTCGATGGCAGTCAAAGAAGAGTTAGCCAAATTTATCAATGAAAAAGAATGCCCTGCCTGCCACGGTGCACGCCTGCGTGTTGAAGCACGCTTTGTCAAAGTCGGCACAGGCGAACAAGAAAGTTCCATCTACGAAATCAGTGCCCTGCCCTTACGTAAAGCACTGGCTTTTTTCGAATCGCTGGAACTGACCGGAGCAAAGAAAGAAATTGCCGACCGCATCATTAAAGAAATTTCTTCGCGCCTGCGCTTTTTAAACAATGTCGGCCTCGATTATTTATCATTAGACCGCAGTTCTGACACGCTGTCCGGCGGCGAGGCACAACGCATCCGCCTGGCATCCCAGATCGGCTCCGGACTGACTGGCGTCATGTACGTACTGGACGAGCCATCCATCGGCCTGCACCAGCGCGACAACGACCGGCTGATCGGTACTTTGCAGCACCTGCGCGACATCGGCAACAGTGTACTTGTGGTAGAACACGACGAAGATGCGATACGTTGTGCCGATTATGTCATTGATATGGGCCTGGGTGCCGGAGTACATGGCGGCGAAGTCATTGCAGCCGGAACCCTGGACGATATTTTAAGCAATCCGCGTTCACTCACGGCACAGTATTTAAACGGCACCAAAAAAATTGAAGTCCCCAAAGAGCGCACACCATTTAATCCGGATAAATTATTTACCATCCGTGGTGCCAGCGGCAACAACCTGAAAAATGTCACGATGGAGTTACCGGTAGGTCTGCTCACCTGCGTAACAGGCGTGTCCGGCTCAGGAAAATCCACGCTGGTTAATGACACCTTATACCTGGCTACCGCACACCATATCTACGGCTCACACGCCGAACCGGCCGCGCACGAAAGCATGACCGGATTCGAGCATTTTGATAAAGTCATTTCGGTCGATCAGGCACCGATAGGCCGTACACCACGCTCCAATCCGGCCACCTATACCGGCTTATTTACCCCGATACGCGACCTGTTTTCTACCGTACCAACCGCAAAAGAACGCGGTTACAATGCCGGACGTTTTTCCTTTAATGTAAAAGGTGGCCGCTGCGAATCCTGCCAGGGCGACGGCGTCATTAAAGTTGAAATGCATTTCCTGCCGGATGTCTATGTACCCTGCGATGTCTGCCACGGCAAGCGCTACAACCGTGAAACACTGGAAGTACAATATAAAGGGAAAAACATCCATGAAGTTTTAGGGATGACGGTAGAAGAAGCACATGTATTTTTTAGTGCTGTACCGCTGATTGCGCGTAAATTACATACCTTGCTGGATGTAGGGCTCGGTTACATCCGGCTGGGGCAAAGCGCGACAACCTTATCCGGCGGTGAGGCGCAGCGCGTCAAGCTATCACTGGAATTATCTAAACGCGACACAGGCCGCACGCTATACATACTGGATGAACCAACCACGGGTCTGCATTTCCACGATATTGATTTGCTGCTTAAAGTCATCCAGCGCTTACGCAATCAGGGCAACACGGTCGTCATTATTGAACACAACCTGGATGTTATTAAAACAGCAGACTGGCTGATCGATCTGGGACCGGAAGGCGGCGCAGGCGGGGGGCAGATTATTGCCACCGGAACACCAGAACAAGTGGCAACTAATCCCGCCAGCGTAACAGGCCATTATCTATCGCCATTACTGGTGTAATGTACTAACATAATTATCAGTAAACTCACCAATACCGGGTGCCAGTCAGTAATGACAGAAATGGCACCCGGCTTCTGTAAAAAATCGTTTAGCACACCGGTTAATCCTTCAGATTCCCCCGTCACAGCACTACACCCGCTTACGAATTGAACAGCACATTACGCCGGATAATCTCCCGGTGTGGTCAAAGTCTGACAGTTCAACTCACCAAAATGAACTAAAGTGAAAATTTCAACGGACAATCCCAAGCGACTCAACATGTACTGATACCAGAGTTTCCGGGCAATGCAGCAGAATACGGCATTAATCTGAGATGGCAACAAAGGACAACATTATTTGTAGTACGTCACAGACCGGACTCACCACACGAGCGGTGTACGAAAGTCGTTCCCTGTGTCCGTCTTATCAACCGAGACAAATAATGTATTTATCAAAGGCAGTAATAACAAGTACCTTACTACTCATCTTAAGCACATTTTTTTGCACGGCAAAAGCGAATGCCGAGCCGGGTGTAAGCGATTCAACAATTAAAATCGGCCTGTCGACATCGCTGACAGGCATGAATGCAACATCTGGCAATGAAATAAAATCCGTCATCAGCGCCTATTTCAGCCAACTCAATACAACAGGCGGAATTAATGGCCGCACGTTAACACTGGTCACTATGGATGATGCTTATCTTGCTGAACGTGCTGCGGCAAATACCAATGCATTAATAGAGCGAAACAACGTATTCGCACTCACCTGCTTCAACGGTACATCCGCCACGATAGCGGCATTGCCGGTATTGACCGCAGCCCGGACGCCATTAATAGGCACAATCAGCGGTGCCGAAAGCATGCGCACGCCAAACAATCACTACCTGTTCCACACACGGGCAAGTTATTCAGATGAAACAAAAGCAATCATCAAACAATTACTCGCTCTTGGCCTGACCAATATCGGGATTTTTTATCAGAATGACGGCTTTGGTAAAGCCGGATTAAATGACCTCACTCTGGGGCTCAGACAACATAATATCCGTGCCAGTATGATTGCCGGCATTAATGCCAATACGATTAATGTAAATCCGGCTGTCGCCGCATTCAAAAAAGTTAAACCACAGGCTATTGTCATGGTTACGCTGGAAAAAGTAACCAGCGCTTTTGTACGAAGATTAAAATCTGCTGATATGCACCCGTACCTGGCCACATACTCCTCCATCGGTGCCATCATTCTGAATAAAGAATTAGGTGATTTATCCCGTGGAATTATGGTATCCGAAGTTATGCCGTATCTGTGGGACGATACCTTACCCATAACGCACGATTTTAAAAAAATACGCATGAAAGAAGCACTGACCTACACAGGTCTGGAAGCATATGTTAATGCCAGAGTGCTGGCAGAAGCCATCCGGCTGACAGGGAAAAACCTGACCCGTGAACGATTGATTGATGCACTTGAACATATGCACAATTACAGTATCGGCGGCTACACCATTAATTTCTCACCGACAAACCATAACGGATCACAGTTTGTCGACATCACCATTCTCGGTCAGAACGGCCAGGTGTTGCGCTGACGCCCGCTCAAGCACGCGCACCATCAACAAAACGCAGGAATTATCATGACGACCCCACGACTCTTTTTTTCTTCATTTTTACTCTTGCTTTCACTCTTGTCCGCCAGTGTACTCAGCATCACCACAGCCAATGCAGAACCAGGCATAAGCAATAGAAATATCAAAATTGGTATGTCAATACCACTGACAGGAATTAATGCCAATTACGGCATTGAAATGAAAAGTACTATTGAAGCCTATTTTGATAAGATTAATGCAGATGGCGGAATTCATGGCCGTACACTAACACTTGTCGCACTGGACGATGGCTATGAGCCGCAACGTGTCGCAACCAACACAAAAAAACTACTGCAGGATCATGAAGTATTCGCGCTCACTTCGTATTACGGCACAGCGGGAACCACAGCCGCGTTACCTGTATTTACTGCAGCAAAAGTCCCCCTGATTGGCTCTGTCAGCGGCGCACCCGGACTGCGGATACCCAATAATCATTATCTGTTCCATGTACGGGCAAGCTACACAGAAGAAGCAGAAGCTATCGTCAGACAATTACTCTCGGTCGGTCTGAGCAATATTGGCGTGTTCTGCCAAAATGACGGATTTGGAAAAGCCGGACTGGAAGGCATTACCGCAGCACTCAAAAAAAACCACATTGAACCCAGCGTAATCGCCACCATTGAACCGAACTCAACCGATGTAGAGCCGGCAATTCAAGCCTTCAGTAAAGTACGCCCGCAAGAAATTATTATGATTAGCTTATTCAAACCAAGCAGTGCACTGATACACAAATTAAGAGAGGCTGAGCTATATCCTTATTTGTCTGCATTTTCCTCTATCGACGCCGTCATTTTTTCAAAAGAACTGGGCGATGCCGCACACGGCATCATGGTATCTGAAGTCATGCCCTACCTGTGGGATGACACATTACCGCTGATACACGATTACCAAAAACTCAGTAAAAAACCAGAACTTGCCGGCGGCCTTAGCTACACCGGCATGGAAGCCTATCTGAATGCCAGGGTACTGATTGATGCAATCAGGCTGGCAGGAAGAAATCTGACCCGGGAAAAATTAATAGAAACGCTTGAAAACATGCATAGTCACAACATCGGCGGCTACCCGGTCAGTTACTCAGCAAGCAACCACAGCGGATCAAAATTTGTTGAAATAACCGTACTCGGCCTCAACGGAAAAATAGTGCATTAACAGTGCACCATACTAATACCCAGTTAGTACGTTCTCATACATTCGTTATATGCATCACCGCCCGGCAAGTTATCAATCAAAATAAATAAGCTGCCGGGGTTAATGTAATCCGAACGTATGCCGGAGAACTAAACAAGCAAGCGCTCCTCTGCCAGCGCCAGTGCCTGAGCAGTACCGCGCAATACCAATACATCACCAGCCTGAATTTTAGTCAGCGGGGTAAATTTAAACCCGCGCATAGCACGACGCATACTAACTAAATCCACACTCAATCCGGCCAGATTCAAATCAATAATCGCCATACCATTCGCTTTGGCCCGCTCGCTGACACGCACAGGTTGTAAACGAATCTGCGCATTATCACCATCTTTACCGGTATCACTGGCACCATAAAAAAAACCACGCAGCGACTCATAACGATCATCCCGCGCAGCCTGTACCCGGTGCACTACGCGCCGCACCGGCACACCTAACAAAACCAGTGCATGTGATGCCAGCATTAAACTGCACTCCATGACTTCCGGCACCACTTCCGTAGCGCCGGCAGCACGTAATTTATCTAAATCGGTATCATCATAACTACGCACAATAACGGGCAGAGTCGGATGCGTTTCTTTAACAAAACGTAATAATTTAAGTGCTGAAGACGTACTGGCATACGTGACCACCAGCGCAGCAGCCCGATGTATACCGGCAGCAACCAGACTCTCCCTGCGGGCGGCATCACCATACGAAACCGTCGCACCTGCCGCCTGCGCAGCCTGTACCCTGTCAGGATCCAGATCAAGCGCATGATATGCAATATTTTCTTCCATCAGCAAAGTAGCCAGACTTTGCCCCGTGCGACCAAAACCGGCAATAATGACATGATTTTCCTGTCCCATAGAGCGGCTGGCGATAGTGGTTAAAGTCAGCGACTGCTGCATCCAGTCATTTGCTGACAATTTCATGGCAATAACGTCAATATGCTGCAAAATAAACGGTGCAGCCAACATAGATAACACCATGGATGCCATCACCAACTGCGTCAATAACGGATCCAGCAACTGCAGGCTGCCAGCCTGACTCAACAGCACAAAACCAAATTCACCGGCCTGTGCCAGGCCCAGACCGGTACGCAGCGCCACGCCGGTGGAATTACCAAATAATTTCGCCAGAATCACAACAAGAGCACATTTGAACGTAATCGGAATCAGTAATAGCAGCAACACCATCCAGGCATGGGATATCACCAGCCCCAGATTTAACAACATACCTATCGTAACAAAAAACAGCCCCAGCAATACATCGCGAAACGATTTAATATCCTCTTCAACCTGATGCTTATACTGTGTTTCTGAAATTAACATACCAGCAACAAAAGCACCCAATGCCAGCGATAAGCCTGCACGCTCGGTAATCCAGGCCGCACCTAAAGTAATAAGCAATAAGTTAAGCATAAACAGTTCTTGCGAGCGGCGCTGCACCACCACACGAAACCAGCTGCGCATCATTTTTTTACCCACAAATAATAACAATACCAGCACAACAACTGCTTTAGCCGCAGCCCAGGCCAGTGTCTGAAATAAATGGGTATCTTTCGTTGCCAATGCAGGAACCATAATTAACAACGGAACCAGAGCTAAATCCTGAAATAATAAAATACCGAAAATCTGCCGTCCGTGCGCCGTTTCCAGTTCCAGACGTTCCGCCAGCAATTTGGAGACAATCGCTGTCGATGACATAGAAAACACACCGCCAAGAGCAAAGGCGGCTTGCCAGCCAATATGCCACGCAGGCACCAGATAAGCGCACAGCCAGGCCACCGCCACTGCAACAACAATAGTGACGCAAACCTGTGCCAGGCCAAGGCCGAATACCGTCTTACGCATGGACTTCAATTGAGGCAGTGAAAACTCCAGCCCGATTGAAAACATCAAAAAAACAACACCGAACTCGGCCAGACCATGTGTCGCTGTACTATCAACGGCCAGCGACAGACCGAATGGCCCGATAACTGCGCCCACCACCAAATAGCCCAGCATAGGTGGCAAATGCAGCATACGAAATACCACCACCCCCAATACCGAAGCGCCAAGTAATAATAAAGTGATCTCCAGTGCTGATTGCATTCAAGTTTCCATAGACAAAGAGCTCTGCATAAGCGCCTCAACAGCATCAGCGACCCAACACAACTGGGTCCCACAACTCTACATCTGCTCCATGGCCTCGACTAAGGGCCCGACATCTGCATCCGTCTTCCCAGCCTTAACCCTAACCCACGACAGCTACAACGGGGGTACATTAGGATGGCCAAAGGGGGACCCGACATCGACCTGGAGCCCCAAGAAGACAAAGTAAGACAAGTCATGGCGATGAAGAGCAAGAACGAAGAATACGGAGTCCTAAGTCTGAAGACCAAGACCTAGCATGTGAATAAATTTCGCACACGGACAAT
>CAIWPG010000050.1 GCA_903914535.1 uncultured Oxalobacteraceae bacterium | reverse complement strand
GACTCGCATGCAGGCAAAGAGTTATGCAAAATTGAACATGCTGAAGAACTCACGGCCTATTTAGCTGAGTCTGCTGAAGCCGCTTTCTTTGTTTCTCCCTTCATTGATTACCGCAGCAAGGACGGTCAGTTCCGCAAATACCGCATTATTTTAATTGATGGCATTGCTTTTGCGTGCCACATGGCCGTATCCGCACGCTGGATGGTGCACTATCTGAATGCCGATATGCTGGACAATCCGGCCAACCGCGAAGAAGAAGCCTGTTTCATGCAGCATTTTGATACAGATTTCGCCGTCCGGCATGCCACGGCATTGGCATCCATTAATACCAGTCTCGGCCTGGAGTATGTGGGTATCGATTGCGCAGAGACTCCGGATGGTCAGCTATTGATTTTTGAAGTAGACAGCAATATGATCGTACACAATATGGACTCCCCTGCTAAGTTCCCTTACAAGCAAGGCCAAATGCGCAAATTATTTGCCGGATTTACACACATGCTGGAAACCAGGATGACCGTATCTTCATGAAAAGGGAACAAGCCACTCTGACAGAACAACGTCACCTGACCGGGCACCTGCTGATATCGGGGGGCGATGCCCGGCTGACACCGGATGCAGTTTCGGGCGTCAACAAATACGGTTGCAGCGCCTATCCTGAGCCACTGCTGGCGGCCTTCGGATCATCAACGGCATCCCCGGTCTCCGAACGCGGCTTCGCTGCGGCACAACATTTACACCAGGCTGTTTTAGCTCGCATGAACACATGTTCAGTTGCCGCCATTTATAAAGAAGAACTGGAACGCCTGCGCCACGAATTGATTCAACTGTGCGGTTTATCCGACCTTCCGGGAATTGCCACCATTTTTGCCGCATCCGGCACTGATTTACATTTAATCATTGCACAGCTGCTGGCCAATACTGCAACACCGGCACTGCCACTACGCATCATCATGATGGATGCGGCTGAAACAGGCAGCGGCGTAGTACCGGCACTACACGGACAACACTTTAGTAATTACGCTGCGCTGGGTAGCACGGTACCGGCAATGCAGCCTGTCGCAGGTGCGCAAGTGGCAGAAATCGTCAGCATACGCCTGCGCTGTACTGAAGGTGAAAAACGCGATATTCATGAAATCAATCAAGAAATCGAACAATACATTCAGGAAGCTGAAAACCGGGGACAGCCGACGCTGTTAATCAGTATTGATATCTCCAAAACCGGATTACTGGCACCCGGCCCGGACTATCTGGCCGGATTACTTCAACGTCACCCGCACGGCCTGGATATTTTAGTAGATGCCTGCCAGTTCCGCCTGTCCGAACGCAGTTTACATGCCTATCTGCGGGCAGGATTCATGGTAGCGCTGACCGGCTCTAAATTCCTGACCGGCCCTTCCTTTTGCGGTGCACTGTTAATTCCGCCCAATCTGACGGAACGACTGTCACAGTACAGGTTGCCGGTCGCACTGAATGCTTACTCCGTCCAGGCTGAATGGCCGGAGGGCTGGGCCGCCGCCCGTGATTTAAATAACGGCAGCAACCTGGGCTTATTACTGCGCTGGGAGGCTGCGATGGCAGAACTGCGCGCATTTCGCACCATACCTTCTGTGCGCATAAGTCAGTTTCTGCGGCAATTTGCCGATGTAGTACATCAATCCATCACCGCCACTCCTCTGCTGGAAGCTATTACTGAAACCGACTTACAACGCCATGTAAATCACAATGATGACGAACCGGCCGAATGG
>CAIWPG010000049.1 GCA_903914535.1 uncultured Oxalobacteraceae bacterium | reverse complement strand
CTTTCGCGGCTGTAGCTCAGCTGGATAGAGTACTTGGCTACGAACCAAGGGGTCGTGGGTTCGATTCCTGCCAGCCGCACCAGAGATACCGAAGGCTTACAAGTTCATTCTTGTAAGCCTTTTTGGTTTTTGGCGATCCGTATCCGGCATGTGTCCGGATTTATCTGAAGCTTCCATGTGAATATGGTGTCAGGGTGTTTTTCTTTGATTATTACCGCTTCATTTCACTGTAAAAATTCTCATGCGAACCTAAACTGAGCAGCGCAATTTCTTGCGGTACAAACTTGTCCGGCTGTAATCGGTACGCCAGCAATATTTTTTGCTTATTGATTTTGAATTTATACACAAAAATTCCAAGTAAATATTGGCATAAAAAATCACCAGCCAACTTATTATTCATAAATAGTTCTTTTAGTTTCATCATTACTCCGGCTCAATCACAATCTGTATCGCAGAACTATTAAACTGAGAAATACCATATTCAATCGCTTGCTGATTTTCATCTGCGTAGACGGTTTCAACGTATAAAATCGGGAAAGTGCCGGGCTGGCCCAGTTGGCGGGCGACTTCTTTATCCGGCAATCTGGCGGATACCCGGCTCATGCGGCGCTGGAAGGTATGTACGCCAAATTCGGCCAGTGCCAGATGCGTGATGCCGGTTTTGGTGTAAATTTCATCCAGTCCTGCAAAGCGTGGCAGCGGAAAATATTGCATACAAACGCTGATTACGCTGCCATCGACGATATCCAGCGATTCGACTGCCAGTACACTGGATAGTTCGGGTAAGTCCAGTAAAGCCAGGATTTCTTCTGTGCCTTGTATTACTGAACAATTGAGTATCTGGCTTTTTCCTACCCTTTGTGTCTTAGCCAGACTATGCGCCAGTCGTGTGCGGCGACCGACCTGATAGTCAATCACATTGTCCCGGACAAAGGTGCCGCTGCCATGTACCACATCCACCATGCCGCGTTCAGCCAGTGCTTTGATTGCCTGTCTTACGGTGTGGCGGTTAACGCTGAAGCGTTCGGCCAGTGCCGTTTCATTTGGCAGCCGGTGCGTCAGACTGCCTGACAGTATATCGGCGCTCAGTGCATCTTCAATTTGACGCCAGATGAGGTTTCCGGCACTGCGGTTAATTTTGGTCATAATATAATGTGGTGCAAAGCAAAGCTTAAGAAAGATTTTTTTTGGCAAGAGCAAACGCAATACTCATGCCGGTTCCGCCGGTAATGACGACGCCCGATACATTCTCTGCCGGATAAATTAATTCATAGGCATGTGGGCCACTCGCATAAACACCTTGCCAGCGTTCCAGTACCGCCAGTGGGCGACCTAACAAATCTTCGGCCAGATCCAGAATAAGCTGGTCGATATCATTTCGGGTAAACGGGCTGACGGTGTCGGCGGCATCAGTATACCGGTGTGAGTCGCCAATGAGTAAATCACCTTGCTTACCGACTTGCTGAACGATCAGATGAATGCCATGCTTTATCAGTTCCGGTGTGTTTTGTCCGACTTCGGCGCGTAATGCCGCTAAGGGGGCGGCCAGTGCCGGACATTGTGTAAACGCTTCGTAGCGCAGGGTGGATAAGCCTGTCATCAGCGTAGGTGCTAATTGTATGCCAGGGTTGGCAACACGCAGCATTTGTAAGGCGCAGCGTTGTATGCCTAGTCCGGCATAGTGTTGCGGGTAGAGTGTCTGAAATTCATGTCCGGAGCAGACAATGGCCTGATCTGCATAGCGGATACCGGCACTGGAATGCAGCTTGGGTAAATCGATGTTTTGTATCTGTACGCCATACTCAAAGCGTACACCGTGTCGTACCGCCAGCCAGTCCGCTAATACGCCGATGGCGTAGCGTGATTCCATACCAATCTCAGTGCGGCTGAATAAACCACCCAAACCCGTTGCATGATGTTCGGCTACCGCACTGCCATGCATTAAACTGGTGCCATAGGCCGCGCCGCATTCACTCTGAAATGCCTCAAGGACGGCCAGTTCGGCCGGTGTTCTGGCGACGGTTAAGCTGCCTTCCGTTTTATGCCAGCAATCGGTTTCGCTAAAAAATTCCAGCCACATAGCACGACTGTGTATCGCCATTTCATACAATTCCCCCGGCGCTTGTCCCAGTGCCAGACCAAAGCCGAAGTTACGTACCGAAGCGCCGGCGGCCTGCGTGTCACGTTCATATACGGTGACTGTATCGCCACGCAAACTGGCTAGCCAGGCATGCGCCAGACCAACGATGCCTGCACCAATAATGGCAACACGATGCGTTGAGCCGGTCATGGGCGTTCTCCTTTAATCATGCGGCTTTCGATCAGGTCGATAATGGCAGGTAAATCAGCGATGGTGTCGATGACAAAATGCGCGCCTGCCTGCATCAGTTTTTGATAGGCTGCTGCGCGTTTTTGTTCTACTTCGGCGGCAGGCATGCTGTCGACTTCTTGCAGCGTTAAACCTGTTTCATTTCCTGATAAAGCCAGTCCCACCGTCCACATTCCGGCAGACAGTCCTTCTTCAATACCTGGTATCGTGTCATCGACTTTAATGCAGGCGCTCACATCAGTGACACCCAGAGCAATGACGTTGGCTAATGCCATCCATGGGCCGGGGCGGCCGCCGGGTGGTAAATCATCAGTTGCTACCGTATGCTCAAGAATTAAGCCTTTTTGGGTAGCATGTTCCAGTAATTTATCTACGACGATGCGCGGGTAACCGGTGCACGATCCCCGGCGAATGCCACGTTCTTCTAATTGTGTCAGCACCTCAAGTGCACCGGGGATGACATCCGAGCAGTCACCGACACGTTCGGTTTGTAATGGCAAAAATGCAGCATAAATGGCATCTACATCCTGATCCGTCATGGCGCGCTGGTACCGGGCTTGCCAGCGTTGGGCAACACCTGTTTGCTGCCCCAGTGCCTTTATGTGATCCCATTTTCCTAAGCCCATCGGAACGCGTGCTTCGTCCAGGGTGATGGCGATGTCAAATCCGGCAAAGGCATCAATCAGGATACGGGTCGGGGCAAATGAACCGAAATCGACCAGTGTACCGGCCCAGTCAAAAATAACAGCCTGTATCTGGCCCTGATAGTGGCGGGAGTAACGATAGTCAGGAAGATGTGGAGTCATGATAATTGTATGAAATAAAAATAAATGGATAAGAGTGAATCAGCGCACCGGATTAAATTGCGTTAACGGGGATACCCATCTGATGTAAGGCACGCGCCATGGCATCAACTGCCATGGCCATTTCTGCCCGTCCCAGTACACCTATGCAACCGATACGGAAAGTTTCAGCGCTCGTTAATTTGCCGGGGTAAAGTAAAACGCCCTGTGCTTTGGTCAGTTGATAGAAGTGAGAAAACTGCCAGTTGGGGTGTTCGGGCGCATGCACTGTCACAATAATCGGCGCCTGGATTTCCGGTGCTAAAAATGACCGTAAACCCAGTTTATTCAGTTCCTGAATCACATACCGGCAGTTGTCGCTGTAGCGTGCCAGCCGGGCCGTTTGCCCGCCTTGCTGATCGTATTGATCCAGTGCGGCGGAGAGTGCGGCAACGACGTGAGTCGGCGGAGTGTAACGCCATTGTCCGGTGCGCTCCATGTAGACCCATTGATCATATAAATCCAGCGACAGGGAATGTGCCTGACCGGCACACTGTTTTAGTGCATCTATGCGTGCTAAAACAAACCCCATTCCGGGTACACCTTCCAGACATTTATTGCCGGAAGCGATGAGCGCATCAAATGCGATGTTGCGGCTTGAAACAGGTAATGCGCCGAAGGCACTCATGGCATCAATGATGAGTTTTTTACCTGCCGATGCAACGGTAGCGGCGATTTGCTCCAGCGGATTTAAGATGCCGGTGCTGGTCTCACAATAGACGACGGCGACATGGCTAATATCCGGATCGTTTTCCAGGCATTTTTTTACTTCAGCCGGGTTGACCGGCATGGTTTCGCCAAAGTCGCAGACCGTGACGCGTCGCCCCATAATTTGTGTGAGTTGCGCAATACGTTTGCCATAAGCGCCATTGACCAGACACAGTAGTTTGCCATCGCGCGGCATGAGAGTGCCGACGGCCGCCTCAACCGCAAACGTGCCGGAACCCTGTAGCGGTATGCAGGTATGGGTATTTTGTCCGTCAATTAAGGCAAGCAGGCGCTGACGCACATTGGCAGTCAGCATGTTGAAGTCATTGTCCCAGGAACCCCAGTCATGCAACATGGCGGTTTTAGTGGCAAGTGAGGTGCTTAAGGGACCGGGAGTGAGAAGTAGTGGATCGCGCATTTTATTTAATTGTTTATCGTTAAAATATAAAAAATTTGAAGCCGATGCTAAATTCGGATGTGAGTGAAGTGGCTGGTATTTCTTTGGTTTCCCTTGCTTATTTGCTTGCTTAGTTACTTTAGTCGCCAGGCTTGCTTATGCCGGTTAATCCACCAGCCCAAGGCATTCATCAGCAAGGTGATGACTAAGGAACTGATGACGATCAGGCTGGCCATGGCAGCGGCGGAGGCGGTATCGCCGGCATCGTCCATATTCAGCACGGCAACTGCTGCCAGCGTTGTATCCGGCGTGTATAAAAAAATGACGCAACTTACCGTTGTCATACCTGAGACAAATAGGTATCTGGCTACATCCAGTAATGCCGGCAGGCATACAGGCAATGTCACGCGTGACATGGTGTACCACCACGGGCGGCATAAGCTGCGTGCAACGGATTCCATTTCGGCATCCAGCTGGCGCAAAGTAGTCACCAGTGTCATATAGGCTGTGGTATAGAAATGTGCGATGGTGGCAATGACCAGTAAGGTCATGGTTCCATAAAGAGAATGTAAGGGGTTGGCTGGTGAATTAAACAGAAAAATAAACCCAAGACCCAGTACCATGCCGGGAACGGCCATCGGTAAAATAGCCAGGCTGCGAATGATGTTTGCCACCATACGCGGAACCGGCATCTTGATCACAAGATAGGCACTGATAAAAATAAAACTGGTGCCAAAGATCGTGGTCAGAAAGGCTAATTGTGCACTATTGATAAATGATTGCCAGCCACCGCCGTCCAGTTTTTCAAAATCAAAATGTGTCCAGCTCAGACTCATGTCATACGGCCATAATTTAATAAATGAAGCGGCAATGGCCACACCCAGCAAACTTAAAATAAAGAGTGAGACGCTAAGGCATAGCAGCCATAGGGGCAAGTCGCGCAGCCAGCTGGGGCGAGGCTGGTAGACTACAGAGCGTCCGGTCATTTGTGCCGGGCGGCGACGCGCAATCCATTGTTCTACAGCAAAGCTGAGTACAGCCGGCAGCAACAGCAAGCCGCCGACGACCGCACCTTTACTAAAATTTTGTTGTCCGATAACCTGTTTGTAGGCTTCCAGCGCCAGTACGTTGATCTGTCCGCCGATGACTTTCGGAACCCCGAAATCGGTCACCACCAGGGTAAATACCACCATACCTGCTGAGACAATGCCATATCGGGCATTGGGTAAAGTAATGCTCCAGAAACGCCGTAATTTACTTGCACCCAGCGTTTCGGCGGCTTCGTATAAACGCGCATCGGTGATGCTTAAAGCTGCCGTTAAAATTAATAAAGCATGCGGAAATGTGTAAAAAATCTCGCCTGATACAATGCCGGGAAATCCATAAATGGAAGTGTCGCCAAGCCAGTTTTTAAGTAAGCCCTGATTGCCGAATAAATACACCAGTGAAATGGCAGGCATCAGTGAGGGAGCCAGCATCGGGGATAAGGCCAGCACCCGAAAAACAGTACGTCCTGCCATGGTGGTACGGGTCAGGGCAAAGGCAAAAGCAAGTGCCACGGGGAGTACGATAAGGAGCGTAGTCAGTGCTAATACAACGCTGTTTTTTGTTGCCTTGAGCAGACGTGGTTCCACCAGCATCGACGACCAGTTACTCAGTCCGATAAAATCACCACCGGAGTTTTTAACTGTCATTCCCAGCATGGTGAACACGGGCCAGCCTATAAAGACCAGTAAAATTGCAGCAATGAGACACGCCAGCCATCCGGCTAACTGTTCATCCCGGCTGCGCAAGACACCGGATGAGCCGGAAAAAAATAAAGTGAGTTTATTCATGATGTAATCCGCGGGAAAAGACGGATTGCATGTTCCGGTAAAGTTAACGGAACACGGCGTCCTGCTTCCAGGCTGGCATACCCGGCATCGTTCGGCCCGACATCCGCTAAAATCCGGATGGTGCGGTTGGCACACAGGGATAAGACGGCGCGGCGCTGACCGCTATGGAATTCAACGTGCTCAACTTCTGCCATCAGTGAAGATGAATCGGCTTGCCAGTGTTCTTCAATGCGGACATCTTCCGGGCGGCAAAATAGCGTTGCTGTTGTTTGTCCTGTTAAATTTGTATGTGATTCGGGGAGTACGGCAGTGATGATGCGACCTGCCAGGCTAAGCTGCTTGTCTGCATTAATTTCAGCTGATAACCAATTAGCGCGTCCGACAAACCCGGCGACAAAACGGGAACCCGGTTCACGGTAGATTTGCTCCGGTGTGCCAACCTGTTCGATACGCCCCTGGTTCATGACGGCAATCGTATCGGCAATTTCCATTGCTTCATCCTGATCATGTGTCACCATGATGGTGGTGACTCCTAACTTACGCTGTAAATGACGTAATTCCTGACGTACTTTTTCTCGCACCTTGGCATCCAGTGCCGACAGGGGTTCATCAAGTAACAGCAGGCTGGGTGATGTTGCCAGCGCACGTGCTAATGCAACACGTTGCTGCTGACCGCCTGATAACTGGGCAGGGTAGCGCTGTTCTGTTCCTGTCAGACTGACCATATCCAGTAATTCACTGACTCTGGCGGCTTTTTCAGCACGGCCGGATTTCAGCGCATAACCGACATTGTCGCTGACAGTTAAATTGGGAAACAACGCATATGATTGAAATACGATGCCGTAGTTGCGTCGTGCCGGTGCGAGGTGGCCAATCTCGCGGCCAGCCATGACGATGCCGCCGGTTTCTTGTGTTTCCAGTCCTGCAATAATACGCAACAAGGTTGTTTTTCCACAGCCGGAAGGACCCAGCAAGCAAAGAAATTCGCCTTTTTTGATATGCAGATTGATGTCCTGCAATGCCGCGTAGTTACCAAAATTTTTATTGATGTTATTGATACTGAGCCACTTATCATCGTGTTGCTGATCTGCATTGTTTAATATATGCGCTGTATCCGGTTTCATGTTGTTTACGCCTTTGTTATTGCCAAAAGGCGTGGTAAATAATGGGTGAATTCAGGAACAATCAGATCAGGTACTTTGGCTGCATCATCGTAATAACGCAGCGCCAGTGTTTTTTGTGCATAAGGGCGTGCAATAAATACCTGTGCTTCTGCTTCCTTCATTGCGCCGCCCTGTAAGACCATACTCATTTTTGATGCCTCAGACAATGTGGCGTAGTAGAGTGGATCAACATGACAAAGATAGCGTTTGGCATCAACGTGCCAGCGTATCGGTTCAAGTACTTCTTCTGAGAATAGTTCAGACAGGCAGGGAACGATTTTTTGTTCATGCCTGTCATTAATGCCGCGTGCCAGATCGTCATTGCCCTGACCAGACAACATATGACCAAGATCATGTAAAAGGCAGGCAATCACCAGCGCATCGTCTTCGTTTGCCTGTTCTGCCATCCAGACAGCCTGCAGAGCGTGCTGGCGGTGGGTAATTGCTTCCCCGCCATATAAATGTGCGCCTGCATGTTCAAATAGCTCGGTAATATGTTGTACGGAAAGTTTCATGATAAATAGTGCACCTTATTTAGGTTCGGATTTGCCATCGTAACGTTTGGTCCATTCAGTCAGAATCCGTTCACGATTAACAGATGACCAGTTCAGATCTTGTTTGATGAGCAGGGCTTCATAATTGGCCGGGATAAATGCATTTTTCCTGGATATGCCCGGTAATGCGACAATCGCAAAGTTTTTTGCAAATTGTTCATTGCCGGATTGCGATGCTGACCAATCTGCCAGTTTGCGTGCCGCATCCAGATTTTTTGTGCCCTTCATAATTGCCGTGGCTTCCACGTCCCAACCCAGACCTTCTTTTGGAAATACCAGTTCAATCGGTGCGCCGCTTTCTTTCAGTTTGGCAGCGCGGTATTCAAAGGCGATGCCGATAGGGAATTCACCGGCAGCAGCTTGCTTACAGGGTTTGGAACCGGAGTGGGTGTACTGGGCAATATTGACATGCAATTTATCCATGTATTCCCAGCCTTCTTTTTCACCGAACTGCGTCAGCCAGCCTGCTACGTCGAAGTAGCCCGTGCCGCTGGAAGCCGGATTGGCCATGACGATTTTTCCTTTGTATTCCGGCTTGAGCAAGTCCTTCCAGCTTTCTGGTTTTTTCAGGCCCAGTTTATTGGCTTCTATGGTGTTAAAACAGACTGTGGCACCCCATACGTCCATACCGACCCAGCTTGGCGGATTGCGGCTGTCTACGTATTGCTTACTCAGTTTTTCGACACCTTTAGGCGCATATGCCTGCAACATGCCTTCTTTTTCCAATACGAGTAAGGATGTTGCTGCGACACCCATTACTACATCGGCTTGTGGCGCTGCTTTTTCTGCCAGTAATTTGGCAGTAATAATTCCTGTTGAGTCACGAACCCAGCGAATTTTGATATCAGGATACTCAGTTTCAAACTGATGTTGATACGCTTTTAATTGATCGGCTTCTAATGCGGTGTAGACAGTTAAGTTGCTGTCTGCGCTGGCAATATGGCTAAACGTGCTACACAAAACAGCGATGCTCACGAGCGAAAGGCGAATCTGCATGGAAAACTCCGGATAAAGAGATTACGGTTGAAATATCAGCTGCAACGAAGAACGATTCTAAATCCGGAATATGACTCTGTTGTGACATCTAGATGACTTAATTTAAGGCAAGAAAGTTACAGGCTGATTTCTCGCCTTATGGTCTTATTGTCTGTGGAGTTATTTAATGGGGCGCTGATGTGTAACAGAATATGGTGATGTGAGTTAAAAGCGAGACGGTGCAACCGGTTAAATAAATGTTGTATCGGTGTTGTACTTATGCGAAGCAGCTTGGTGCATGGTCAAGTATTGATATTGGTAAATGGATTTTTTTGTTTTTGCTTGAGGCAATCAGGTTTACGATTATTGCGAATCTGAATCTGATAAAACAAGGCATTGATATTTTGGAATAGAGTAGTCGTTCTAAATAATCCTAAATAGCCATTTTCTGCCATACCGGATGCACTAGTCAGCCGACATGCAATACAATGGGCTTTTACTTTATTCCGATATAGATTGATATGCGATACACAGTTTCTTCAATGACATTTGCTCAGCGGGCACGGCAAACATGGATGAGAGGCTTTACCTTAATCGAAATTATGGTCGTGATCGCCATTTTGGGGATTATGGCGGCCGTGGTCGTGCCTAAATTGGTGGGGCATACCGATACCGCTAAAATTGCCGCGGCTAAGCAAGACATTGCTAATTTAAAACAGGCGCTGATTTTATATAAACTGGACAATCAACGTTATCCGACTACCGAGCAAGGTCTGCAGGCACTGGTGACCCGCCCCCAAAGTGGCCCTCCGGCAAATGGCTGGAAATCCGATGGTTACCTGGAAAAATTACCTAAAGATCCGTGGCAAAATCCCTATATGTATTTAAACCCGGGTATTAAAGGCGAATTTGATATTTTTTCGTATGGTGCAGATGGTCAGCCGGGCGGTGAAGGGATCAATGCCGATATTGGTTCGTGGGATTTATAACTGACCATGTGACTATAATGCAAACCGGTTGCAGGCAATATACTGCCCAGTCAGTTTTTCATTCTTTACCACCACAACGCTCACGTGGCTTTACCTTGCTGGAGTTATTGGTGGTTCTGGTCGTGGTTGGTGTTATGCTGGGCATGGTCTCCATGAACGCCATGCCGGATAAGCAACAGAGTTTATTAAAAGAGGCGCAGCGGGTGGCATTACTGTTGCAGCTGGCTCGCGAAGAGGCCATCGTGCGCAATCGTCCGGTTGCGTTTGAACTTGATAGTGCTCAGTTTCGCTTTTATATACGTAATGAAAAAAATTGGGATTTGCTGACTGACAATGATTTGTTCCGGGAGCGTGATTTTAAGTACGCTCCTTTGCTTGTCACAATGCAACCGACTCCTGCACAGGCTGCATTACCGCTTAAAATTATTTTTGGCCGTGAGCCTGTGGATAAACCGTTTACATTAACGTTCTCTTATCAGGATGCTTCTGCCAGTATTCATGCGGATGGTATTGGTCACTTTGAGGCGGAATAAACCGACGTTTTCATGAACGTGCATCGCGTTAACACTTTGTATTAATTGTAGTTGTTAAGTCGGCAGTAAATTAAAGGTAACCGGATTGAAATCATTCGTTAAGCGTCCCCCCATTTTTTCTTCTCAGCAGGGCTTTACCCTGCTGGAAGTGCTGGTTGCTCTTGTTATTGTCGGGGTTGCTCTTGGTGCCAGTTTGCGTGCGGTAGGCAGCCTGACGCAAAACAGCCAGTATTTACGCGCTGCCATGATGGCGACCTGGTCTGCTGAAAACCGTCTGTCACAAATTCGTTTGTCGACGACATGGCCGGACATCGGGCAACGCAGTTTTTCCTGTCCACAGGATGATTTGCCTTTGTTGTGTAAAGAAGAAGTCCTGGCAACGCCTAACCCGTCGTTTCGCCGGGTTGAAGTGAGTGTTGTGGATGAACGGATGCCGGAGCGTCGCATTATTAAACTAACTCAGGTTGTGCCTAATGCACTTTAATTCTGTGCCGCATCGTCTGGCCGGATTGCGCGTCACACGCGGCAGTTCCCGGCAGGTTTCTGGCTTTACTCTGATTGAATTACTGGTCGCTATCAGTATTTTGGCGATAGTCGCCGTATTGGGGTGGCGTGGCTTGGATAGTATCGTGCGCAGCAGAGAAGCCCTGACCGCTGAGCTGGAACAAACGCGTAGCTTGCAACTGACATTTGCACAACTGCAAAGTGATTGTACTCAGGCAATCAACGTGGCAACTTATCCTAATTTACCGGAAGGACGTAGTCTATGGATTGATGCTGAGCAATTAATTTTAATTCGTACTGTGAATACAGAAGACCATGCTCCGGCTGTCCAGGTAGTGACTTACCGTTTGCTGAAGGGAAATCTGACCCGGTTTGAGTCTGTTGCTACACGTGATTTATCACAATTGTCTGCACTGCTTGATCAGGCTAAAAATCCGCCTGAACAGCAAATGGCGATTGTTATGCAAAAACATATCGGCAGTCTGCGCTTTCGGGGCTGGCCTGATTTGTCTTATGTGGCCGGTGATTCAGCCGGAACAGGTACAAGCACAAATCCGGTTAATGCTGTTTCTGCGAGCCCCGTTTTTACCAATCAATCCAAGACAACAACAGGTCTGGAAGTGACATTGCAATTAGAGGGTCATGATTCGGGCATCGTCAAGATTGTTATCCTGGGTGGTGCCTGATGCAACCGGATATTCGCAGAAAATTTCGGTATCAGCTGCAAGGCAGGCAGACGGGCGTGGCGATTGTGACGGCCTTATTGCTGGCCGCACTGGCGATTACCTTAGTCATGAGTTTATTTGGTCTGCAAAATGTGCAGGTCAGATCCATTGAAAATCAGCGTTTTCAACTACAAAAACAATGGGTTATTCGCGGCGCCCTGGATTGGGCCCGGCTTATTCTGCGCGAAGATGCCAAAGTGACGCAGGTGGATTATCTGGGTGAGCCGTGGTCTGTCCCGCTGGAAGACACCAAACTGGATCAGTATGTGGATAATGGTCTTGGCAGTGATGATGCCAGCGAAGCGACCTTGTCCGGCTACATTACTGATGCCCAATCTCGTCTTAATCTGACCAATCTGGCTGCCAATGGCGTGCTTGTGCCAACCGAAGTGCAGGCATTTGAGCGTTTGTTGCTTGCATTGCGTATGGATTCCGGTCTGGCAGTGTTAACTGCCAACATGGTTGCATCAACGCAAGAACCCGTCACGCAGAGTCCGGGAGCGGGTGGCTCGGATAACGGAGATGGAAAAGCCACGACACTGACGATGACGCAGGTCGATGATTTATTGTCGATTCCCGGATTTACGCCTGAATCCATAGCTAGGCTGAAAGAGTTAGTGGTATTCTTGCCGATACCGACGCCAATAAATGTAAATACGGCATCAGCGCAGGTCATGTCAGCTAAAATTCCCGGTATTTCCTTGTCGGATGCGCAGCAACTGGTAACTTCACGTGATCGCGCCTATTTTAGAAGTATGACTGATTTTGCTGCACGTTGGGTTTATAGCAATGCTGCAGCGCCGGATAGTACCGTGGTGAATACACAGACAAACTATTTTATCGTCCATGGCAAAGTCAGGTTGAACCGTTCTGCCCTGGATGTGGACGCATTGATTGAACGTACTCCTGTGACAGGGATCACACGTGTAGTGTGGATTCGGGAAAATTAAACGCACAGGAGTCCGACAGATTCCTGGTTTAGACGCCGGCAAATTTTGCTGATATAAATTGATGACGATTTAATAAAGATCACTTATTTTGAGTACACTGTATTTACGTATACCACCAAAACATGCTGCCACCGGGGTTGATGGCGAGCTGAGTTATGCTTTATGCGCACCCGGCGGTGCTATTCTCCGTCAGGGCTTCAGTACGCTGGCACAGTTGGCCGGCACAATTGCGACCTCGGATATTGTGCTGCTTATTGCCGCTGCTGATGTTACTTTGTTGGAAGTCAGTGTTCCGGTTATGCCGGAAGCTAAACTGAAAATGGCTTTGCCTAATCTGGTGGAAGACCGGCTGATGTGTGATCCTGCCGATTGCGTGTTTTTGCTGGGAGCATATTCACGGGATGAGACACAGGAGAAGGCGAAAAACAATTTGCAAGCTAAGTCGCCGGTTAGTTCGCGGGACAGGCAGGATACCGGTTCCGGCATGCATAAGCGAACCGTTGCCGTCGTTCAGCGTAGCTGGTTACAGCATTTATCTGCCGCCTTATTTGCGCTTGGTGCGCGCCAGATTAAAGCTTATCCGGAGCAGCTTTATCTGCCTTGTCAGGATGGTCAGGTCAGTGCCCGCTTACGCAGTGATAAGCCGGATACTTATATCGATCTGGCGCTGCGTTTTGACAGGGAACGGGGTATCGGCCTGCTAATGCCACAGCAACAGGATGCGACGAATTGCCTGTCCACAATTTGCCTTTTAGTGCCAGGCGGTCCGGTCGCGTTGCAATTGTCGGAACAGTTAATGACGGAATATCAGCGTGTTTTGCAGGCACATCCTGAATGGGCAGCGCGGCTCAGTTTGCAAACAGCGGATTGGCAGGGGATGCTTCAGTCCGGAAAAGGTGTTTCACTGAATTTAATGGCCGGATTAAATGTAGCGCGTGCCAGCCGGATGCAATGGCAACTCTGGCGCTGGCCGCTCGGACTGGCTGTTGGCATATTGCTGGTTAATCTGACGGGTCTGAATATTGAATATTGGGGCTTAAAGCGCGAAGAGCAGGCATTAAAGCATCAAATGACGCAAACCTACCGGTCCAGTTTTCCTAAAGAATCCATAGTGCCTTTTCCGCTTGAGCAGATGCGTAAAAATGTCGATCTGGCGCAACGCCGTGCCGGTCAGCCCGGTGCGGATGATTTTACGCTGATGCTGAGTGAATTCGGCTCTGCGTGGGGGACACTGGCGGCAGATTCTCCTGTTGGTGGTGTACCAAAAATAGTTGCAATCGATTATAAAAAACAAGGTTTACTGGTCAAAATAAAAGGCACGCTGAACCAGGAACGATTGCGACAACTCTTAGCTTCCGGCGGACTGAGCCTGACAAAAATAAATTCGGAATCGTGGCAAGTGAGGAACGATAAATGAAGTCGACATGGATAATGCTCAGCGATAATCTGGGGCAATTCTGGGAGCAACGCCAGGCGCGTGAACGGCGCTATCTGATAGCGGCTGGTTTTTTTGCGATAATTACTTTGCTTTATTCTATTGCTGTTGAGCCAGCG
>CAIWPG010000048.1 GCA_903914535.1 uncultured Oxalobacteraceae bacterium | reverse complement strand
GTTGAGAAATAACCGCTTTCAGATTTAAGGACAAGTCCATCAATAATTGTGCACGGCGCTCTTCGGGGAAAAAGTTAATGATGCGATCAAGCGCCTGATTGGCGCTGTTGGCATGTAAGGTTGCCAGACAAAGGTGGCCAGTTTCGGCAAATGCCACCGCATAGTCCATGGTCTCACGATCGCGGATCTCGCCGATTTGAATAACATCAGGTGCCTGACGTAAAGAATTTTTCAGTGCAGAACCCCAATCCTCGGTATCAATACCCACTTCACGCTGGGTAACGATGCAGTTGCCATGCGGATGAACGTATTCAATGGGGTCTTCTATCGTAATAATATGACCATAGCTATTTTTATTACGATGGCCAATCATGGCTGCTAATGTCGTTGATTTACCGGAGCCGGTAGAGCCTACGATAATTACCAGACCACGCTTAGTGAGCGCGACTTCTTTTAAGTGTTCGGGCAGACCTAAGTCATCTAATTTAGGAATGGCAGTCGTAATAGTTCTGAGCACCAGACCAACCCGGCCTTGCTGCATAAAAGCAGAAACACGGAAACGGCCCATGCCAGCAGGATTAATGGCGAAATTACATTCTTTGGATGATTCAAATTCAGCAGCCTGCTTATCGTTCATGATGGCACGTGCCAAATCGACGGTATGGGCTTGCGTCAGCGGCTGATTAGAAACGGGCGTTACTTTGCCATCAATCTTAAAAGCAGGCGGAAAATCAGCGGTAATAAATAAATCTGAGCCATTCTTAGTTAGCATGAGTCTTAACAAGTCATGCATAAATTTGGTTGCCTGATCGCGTTCCATTGTTGTTTTTGTCCTATTTGCTCAATAAGGCCGGTAATCTATTTAGCGATTAGCCTGGGAAATTGTCTGGAATTTTAGCCGCGCTGCGAGCAGTGCCAACTGAGATCACGTTGCGTCGTACTAAGTCAGTCAGATTCTGATCCAGTGTTTGCATACCAAGATTGCTACCTGTTTGAATAGCAGAATACATCTGGGCAATTTTCGATTCACGAATTAAATTTCGGATCGCTGGTGTTCCTAACATGATTTCATGTGCAGCCACACGCCCGGAGCCGTCTTTGGTTTTAAGTAAGGTCTGCGAGATGACTGCCTGCAAAGACTCAGACAACATTGAACGCACCATTTCTTTCTCTTCAGCCGGAAAAACGTCGACGATACGATCGATCGTTTTTGCGGCGGAAGAGGTATGTAAAGTACCAAATACTAAGTGACCGGTTTCGGCCGCCGTCAAAGCTAAGCGGATGGTTTCCAGGTCCCGTAATTCACCCACCAAAATCGCATCAGGATCTTCACGCAACGCGGATTTGAGCGCATTTTGGAATGACATTGTGTGCGGTCCGACTTCACGTTGATTGATCAGACATTTTTTTGATTCGTGGACAAATTCAATGGGATCTTCAACCGTCAGAATATGGCCATATTCATTTTCATTGAGATGGTTCACCATCGCGGCAAGCGTGGTCGACTTGCCTGAGCCCATAGGTCCCGTGACCAATACCAAACCACGCGGCTTGAGTGCCAGGTCTGCAAAAATTTTTGGCGTATTCAATTGCTCCAATGAGAGAATCTTGGAAGGAATTGTCCGCATCACGGCCGCCGGACCGCGTTCCTGGTTAAACGCATTGACACGAAAACGCGCCAGGCCAGGAATTGAGAATGAAAAATCGCATTCCAGACTCTCCTCATAAGTCTTGC
>CAIWPG010000047.1 GCA_903914535.1 uncultured Oxalobacteraceae bacterium | reverse complement strand
GGCCGGGCAGCGAGATCAGTTTAATTACAGTACCAGTGCCAGAATGGTGCATTCCCAACGTTCCCGTGATGTCAATATCGGTGCTATGGGTAATTATGATGCGGGCGTGGTCTATACCTCTGCGTCAGCCAGCCGGGGAGAGAATTACCATCAGTTCGGTTTGAGTGCGGCGGGCTCATTGCTTGTTCACGGAGGTGGTTTAATTGCTGCTGCCGGATTAGGAGATACCATCGCTTTAGTAGAAGCAAAAAATTGCGAGGGTGCCACGATCAACGGATCAAAAAGCAGTGTTATCAGCCGGTCCGGTTATGCGGTGGTTCCGTATCTGACCCCTTACCAGCGCAATGAAGTGCGCATTGATCCCAAAGGAACATCGCTGAATGTTGAGATTGACAGTACTGCGCAGCATGTTATACCGCGCGCCGGCGCTATTTCCAAAGTCACTTTTTCCAGCACGGTTGGTAAGGCGGTTTTGCTGATGCTGACCCGTACCAGCGGCGTAGCTATTCCGCTGGGTGCGACGGTACTCAATCCCAAAAATGGCCAGGTAGTGGGCCTGGTGGCACAGGGCGGAGCTGTCTTTTCTCGTCAGCTGGATAAACTGAATAGTCTTACGGTCAGGTGGGGTAAGGCAACACATCAGCAGTGTCATGTGAAACTGGTATTGCCAGCACCGGTACCTCACCAGTCATTGCAAAAAGTGTCACTGGAGTGTGTCGATACCATCTTTAAAGAGCTCACCGCAAAGTAATTTTGTCCGGCTTTGTTTAAATATGGTACGCGGTGACACTAATCCGCGATTAACGTGAATTTGATTGGTTGTGCGGTTTTGCATCAGGTAGAATCCCGGATGAAATGCCATTAAGAGGAATGTAGTGATGACCGAACAGCGCTTAGAACATATAGAAATCAAACTGACCATGCAGGAAGATCTGCTGGATACCTTAAATCAGTTGGTTTATCAGCAGCAAAAAAAAATGACCGAACTGGAGAACCTTTGTACTGCGTTAGCCCGTCGTTTACAAGAAGTGACGGTAAATGCGCCCGGGCAATCGGGTTTGCCGCATGACAGGCCACCGCACTACTAGACGGATTGTTAATCGATGTTGTATGACTAATTATTATGTGGCAAGATACGTCAACTTTGTTTCTACTATTGCCATATAATTTGGAATGTAAATGATGACTTTGAATCAGCTATTTGGTACAACATTGCCTGTTATTCAGGCACCGATGGCAGGAGTGCAGGGCAGTGCATTGGCTGTGGCGGTATCTAATGCCGGCGGATTGGGTTCTTTGCCTTGCGCCTTATTGAGTTCAGATGCTGTGCGCAAGGAACTGGCTGCGATCAAAGCACAAACGGACAAACCGTTTAACGTTAATTTTTTTAGCCATGTCTCTCCTGAGCCAGACGTTCAGCGCGATGCAGAATGGCGGACTAAGCTTGCACCGTATTATGCAGAGTTCGGGATTGATGCCGGTACGATACCTGCCGGGCCGGGGCGTACACCATTTAGTGCGGAAGCTGCTGAGTTATTAAGTGAATTTAAGCCGGCCGTGGTCAGTTTTCATTTTGGTTTGCCTTCTGCTGAGCTACTGGCACGCGTGCGAAGCTGGGGTGCAAAGATCATCTCGACGGCAACGACGGTTGAAGAAGCACGCTGGCTGGAAATGCGGGGCGTGGATGCCATTATTGCACAGGGCGTTGAGGCAGGAGGGCACCGTGGTCTGTTTTTGTCGGACGATCTGAGCACCCAGATGGGAACGTTTGCACTTTTGCCTCAGATTGTACGTGCAGTTAATGTGCCGGTTATTGCAGCCGGTGGTATCGCTGATGCAAAAGGTGTTGCCGCAGCAATGATGCTCGGTGCCGCCGGTGTCCAGATTGGTACCGCTTATTTATTGTGCCCGGAGGCAACGACCAGTCAGGTACATCGTGCTGCGCTAAAAAGTGCCTCATCTCATCACACGACAGTCACCAATCTTTTTACCGGTCGCCCGGCGCGTGCTATTGTCAATCGCTTTATAAAAGAGCAAGGCGCCATCAATGCGGCAGTACCTGTTTTTCCATTAGCGACATCTGCTATCACGCCTCTGCGTGCTGCAGCGGAGGGTCGTGGCAGCGGAGATTTTTCACCGTTGTGGGCAGGGCAAAACACCAGCGGATGTAAAGAGCAAGCAGCTGCAGAGCTGACGCGTGAGCTGGCTTTTGGATTGTAAGATGTTTTAATGTACATTGCGCAGTAGCAATAACGGTGAGTCTGCTTTGCTGTCTTTGCCATAATAGTGGCAAATCTGTTCATCCATCCAGCGCATGGATTGCAGTAATTCTGTTATGTTTGTTGTAATGAAATTGCATTCTTCCTCAGAAATGACAGGGAAGTGGTTCAGCAGACGTGATGAAATAGCGCGGTGTTCATTGTTATTGTCAGCAAATTCGGCGTAGCGGGCTACCGGTTGCCAAAAGCCATCGGGTAAACCGCACTGGCGCGACGCCTGCACAAATAAATGATTAAATTCCGGGCAGGGATTTTCGGTCAGCTCCAGTGCACAAATAAAACTTAATAAATGCTGACGCGCTAAAGTTCCGATGCTGGCATAGACCGCGAAGGTAGAGGGTAATGGCACGCTGGCGCGTAGGGCTGATTCTGTTAGTCCGACCGCACTCAGTGCTGAAATCATTGTTTTGTCGCGATTGCATTCATCTGAAAATAATAAAGCGATCTCACGATACACCGGCTCCGGGCAGCGGTGTGCTAATGCAGATGCCATTAATCGTGGCAGATTGCAGGCCAAATGAAAATATTCAATAGCATAACCAAGCAGGAGCTCCTGCCTGATCTGACCGGACTGCATCTTGTTACGCAGGGGAGATTGCTCTGCTTTAGCGGCTATTGTTGCTAAGGTGAGTTGCAGTGACTGACTGAATTGCGGCCCGGACATGGACAGTTTGGGAGGAGGGAATTCACTTTCTGTGAGAAAACCTAATTTGTCCAGGTCGGCAAT
>CAIWPG010000046.1 GCA_903914535.1 uncultured Oxalobacteraceae bacterium | reverse complement strand
CTTTTTCAATTTAAAATCAATCGTAAGTCATTGATTTTAAACGATGTTATTATAATTCGTTACAGCTTATGAGTCCGCTGCTCTAACCAACATGAGCTAGAGGCCCTATTTACTGCTGCCTGCCTCACACAATTCCTTTTCAGGCACTGCGCATTTCAGACATCAAAAAGGCATAATGACCACCTTAAAGCGGCGATCATTATAACTGATTAATTACCTTCCAGGAAGCTCTTTAGCTTGTCTGAACGGGACGGATGACGTAATTTACGTAATGCTTTGGCTTCTATTTGCCGGATACGTTCCCGTGTCACGTCAAATTGCTTACCAACTTCTTCCAAAGTGTGGTCGGTTGACATCTCTACCCCAAAACGCATGCGCAATACTTTAGCTTCGCGTGGCGTGAGGGAGTCAAGTACGTCTTTAACTACATTACGCATAGATGCATGCAGCGCCGCATCCGCCGGAGCCAGTGTATTGTTGTCTTCGATGAAGTCACCGAGGTGAGAATCATCGTCGTCACCGATTGGTGTTTCCATCGAGATCGGCTCTTTGGCAATTTTCATGATCTTGCGGATTTTATCTTCCGGCATTTCCATTTTAATTGCCAGTGTCGCCGGGTCTGGCTCTACACCTGTTTCTTGCAAAATTTGCCGTGAGATACGGTTCATTTTGTTGATCGTTTCTATCATGTGTACCGGAATACGGATGGTACGTGCCTGATCGGCGATCGAACGGGTGATTGCCTGACGAATCCACCATGTAGCGTAAGTAGAAAACTTGTAACCGCGACGGTATTCAAATTTATCGACAGCTTTCATCAAACCGATATTGCCCTCCTGGATCAGATCCAGGAATTGCAAACCACGGTTGGTGTATTTTTTAGCGATAGAAATAACCAGACGCAAGTTGGCTTCGGTCATTTCACGCTTGGCACGACGGGCCTTCATCTCACCGGCAGACATTTTTTTATTAATGCTGCGCAGATCCGGCAAAGGTAATACGACGCGCAATTGCAGGTCGATTAATTTTTGTTGCAGTTGCTGAATCGCAGGAACATTACGGCCCAAAATAGCGCTGTAAGAATGACCGGCATTGACTTCGCCTTCTACCCAGTTCAGATTAACTTCATTACCGGGGAACACTTTAATAAAGTGAGCGCGTGACATGCCGCAACGATTAACCACCACGTCCAGAATTTGCTTCTCTACGTGACGAACTTCGTCAACTTGCCCGCGCAGTGTGTCGCACAGTTTCTCGACCACTTTGGCAGTAAAACGCATGCCCAGCAATTCGTGAGAAATGATTTCCTGCGCTTTAGCATAGGACTTAGAGTTGTAACCCTCTTTGTCAAAGGCTTTACGCATTTTATCGAACTGAACAGAAATAGTGGCAAACTTGGCCAGCGCATCGCGCTTCAATTGCTCCAGTTGCTCGGAAGAATAGCCAGCAGCACCGGCAACACTGTCGCCTTCGTCTTCTTCCTCTTCTTCCTCTTCTTCTTCCTCTTCGTCTTCGTCGGTCTCTTCATCGTCAGCGGCAACGACCACGACGGGGGCAGGACCATCATCTGCATTCAGATCAACCAGGCCATCAACGATTTCATCAATTTTGATTTCATCGTTAATAATACGATCTGCTGCGGCGAGAATTTCTGCAATCGTGGTCGGACAGGCAGAAATGGCCTGAATCATATCCTTCAGGCCTTCTTCGATTTTTTTGGCGATGACAATCTCACCCTCACGGGTAAGCAGCTCAACCGAACCCATTTCACGCATGTACATGCGGACAGGGTCAGTAGTACGGCCAAAATCCGAATCCACGGTAGACAATGCCGCTTCGGCAGCCGCCTCGGCATCATCATCATCGCTGGTAACCTGAACAACATTATCGGACAAGAGTAATGTTTCGGCATCCGGAGCTTGCTCGTATACCGCAATCCCCATGTCATTGAATGTACCGATAATGCCTTCAATGGCTTCCGGATCGACAATATTCTCAGGCAAATGATCGTTGATTTCGGCATAGGTTAAATAGCCGCGATCCTTACCCATTTTAATCAGCGATTTCAGCTTTTGACGACGGCGCTCGAGCTCTTCTTCGGTCGCTTCCGTGTCGGTAGAAAAGGCATCTTTTAACAATGCTTTTTCTTTTGCTTTGCGATCTTTAGCTTTCGCCTTATCAACCGCTTTTAACTCGGCACGCTCTACGGCATTTAATGCAGCAATTTCTTCGTTTTCGGGTTGATACTCTTTCGGTTTGCGACCGCGACGTCCGGGCACTTTTACCCCTGGCAGAATATAACCAGACGTATCAATAGCCGCTAGTACGGCAGCGTCTGTAGTTTGATTGACGACCGGAGCTGAAGAACTACGCGGTTCCGGGGTCTCTTGCATTTTTTCAGTTTTTGCTGAACTCTTGGTAGGCTTAATCACTGTCTTTGAATCGCTTTTTGTCACTGATGCTTTAACTTGCACGCTGGAAATTGCTGGCGCGTGATGCTTAGAACCCGATGTATTTTTTCTGGCTGTCGCCAGAGATGCACCGTGTTCCACTTTTTTAACTTCGCTACCAGACATATGACCTGCTTGCCCGGAGATTTCTTTCTGCGCCAGGGCTGTATCAACCTCACCATCTGTCGACTTATTTTTTTTACTACTGACTGCTTTAGTTTTTGCTGACTTAGTTTCTGACTTAGTTGCTGACTTAATTACTGTCTTCTTTTTGACCGCCGGAGGGCTTGGATTAACAGCAGCATCTGCCGATGTACCGGATTTTGCTGAAACCTGCTTTACTATGGAGTCTACCTGGATTTTTTCGGGTCTCTTCATGCTTTAGCCATTGAATCAAAACAAGGGTTACTCGAAAAGAGCCTGTCTTCCAACCAAAAGCTCACCGAATTTCTCAACTATTTGCTCAACCATTCAACAAGTACAACCAAAAACATTAGCCTTTAATTATAGCACGCACAGCGGCTTTTCTCCAGTAGCAGGCTTCTGACTTCAACGCAAGGCAATTTCTTCCAAATTCTGGCGACGCAACTCATCCAATTGCTTTTTCAATTCATAGTAACGCGACATATCGTCTGCATTCTTCAGGCCGGAATTAGCTAACTGCCTTTGCTCTGCTTCCATTTTCTGGGTTTTAAGTTTTCGGATAGCGCCGATTAATTCGAGCCGCATCAACTGTTCATCCGTCTCGGTTTGACCTGATATCTCTAAAATCAGTTCATCAAAATCGGCATTCTGACTACGCAAATGCTCGGCCAGCGCCGCAAATTGTGCAGGTTGCCCGACAGATTGAGCAACATCGACCAGTTGCGTCAGCATTTGCGCACCGTCAGGCGCCATTTCGGCAGCAGCAGCCAGCGCCGCCGCATCCATCAACTCGGCCAATTGCGGGTACGCTAAAATAATCCGCATCATCTGACGTTCCAAACCAAGCGGAGCACTGCGTTTTGATCTGGGCGGAGCCACTTTTATGCGAGCAACCGGCTGAGCCAACTCAAACATGACTTCAATTTCCATCGGCGTAGTCTGCGTCAGCTGTGCCAGACCACGTACAATTTGCAAACGCAAACCCGATGGCAACATTGCCTGCAACGAGGGTTTAGCCTCAAACTGAGTACGGGCCCTTCCTTCCGGCGTGCTCAGATCATTCTCCTGACTCACCAGATTCAATAAAAACTGCGATAAAGGCATCGCATCCTGTACCGCCTGCTGAAATGCATCCGCCCCAAATTCACGAATAAAGCTATCGGGGTCGTGCTCGGCCGGCAAAAATAAAAATTTAATGGTTTTGCTGTCATTAACCAGTGGCATGCATGCATCCAGTGCACGCCGTGCTGCACGCCGACCCGCCGCATCGCCATCAAAACTAAAAATTACCTGATCTGTCTGGCGCAGTAATTTTTGTACATGCGTTGGTGTACAAGCAGTTCCCAAGGTTGCCACAGACTGTGGAAAACCCATTTGCGCTAAAGCAACCACATCCATATAGCCTTCAGTCACCAGCACATAACCGGCATCCCGAATAGCCTGACGTGCTTCAAACAAACCATATAGTTCATACCCCTTCTGAAACAGAGGCGTTTCAGGCGAGTTTAAATATTTAGGATCGCCGCTACCCATCACGCGTCCGCCAAACCCGATCACCTGCCCTTTGGTATTCTTAATAGGGAACATGATGCGGTCACGAAAACGATCATAACGTTTATGACGGGCGCCCTCACCCTCTTCTTTATCGATGACCAGTCCGGCTTCAACCAATGCCGAATCGTCATAATGAGGAAATACCTGCCGCAAGCTGTCCCAGCCGTCAGGGGCATAACCCAGGCCAAATTTAGCAGCGATTTCACCACTCAGGCCACGCCCCTGCAAATAAGCAACTGCCGGTGCTGCCGTACGCAACTGACGCCGGTAATAATCACAAGCTTGTGTCATCGCCTCACTTAATGCCAGGCTTTTAGCTTGCATTTCCTCACGCACTGCCGGCACCAGATGGTCGGTTTCAGGCACCACCATACCGTGGCTTTGCGCCAGATCTTTTACTGCTTCAACAAAACCCTGCCCGGCATATTCCATCAAAAAACCGATAGAGGTACCGTGCGCGCCACAACCAAAACAATGGTAAAACTGTTTGGTGGGGCTGACGGTAAAACTGGGCGATTTTTCATTATGGAAAGGGCACAATCCCATGTAATTTGCGCCACCTTTTTTTAACTGCACGTAGCGACCCACCACATCGACAATATCGACACGGGCCAGTAAATCAGCAATAAAGGATTGTGGAATCACGATTAATTATAAAAACCGGGGATTACGATTTAATGAGTGCTGCTTTAACCAGGCCGGATACCACTGTCATATCGGCACGTCCGGCCAGTCTGGCTTTTACCAGTGCCATCACTTTACCCATATCTTGCGGCCCGGCCGGATTGACTTCGGCTACAGCGGCAGCCACTTCTGCTGCAACTTCACCGTCAGATAATGCCGCTGGCATGTAAGCAGTCAGAACGACCAGTTCGGCTTTTTCAATATCAGCCAGATCCTGGCGGCCACCGGCTTCAAACTGACTGATGGAATCTTTGCGTTGTTTGATCATTTTTTCAATAATCGCCAACACCATCGTGTCATTTAATTCGATGCGCTCATCGACTTCTTTTTGCTTCATTGCTGAGGTAATCAGACGAATCGTACCGAGCTTGACCGCTTCTTTAGCGCGCATGGCAGATTTCATGTCTTCGGTAATTTGCTCTTTTAAACCCATGAGGATACTCCAAGTAAGATGAACAGTATTAGTATAGCGCCGCAGCAGCCATTGCATCCGCTTTTGCAGATTCGCTTACGACAGCAACGAACGTTAAAATGACAAAACCCGCCGCGGAAAAACCGGAGCGGGCATGCTAGCCACAAGCTGCACTGATGAATTTTGCTTAACTAAGTAATACGAATAAACAAATTTATAATGATCTACAAATTAATTATTCAGCACACCCGACAAGCATCACTCGTCTTAGTACATCTTTTTAGGCAATTGTTGACTACGAATACGTTTATAGTGACGCTTGACTGCAGCTGCCAGCTTGCGCTTACGTTCAGCAGTCGGCTTCTCGTAAAACTCGCGTGCACGCAACTCAGTCAAAAGACCTGTTTTTTCAATGGTACGCTTGAAGCGTCGCATTGCGACTTCGAACGGTTCGTTTTCTTTAAGGCGAATGGTGGTCATGTAAGCTCAAACCAAGGATTTATAGGAAGAGTAGGATTCTAGCAGGGTTACTTACGTAATGGAAGTACTTTGATTAAATAGTGCGCATAAACTCAAGAAATTAATCCAATAAAAACCACACATCACATAAAACACCCTGTCTGTCACGTCTACACCTGTCTTTATACCGACTGCCCCGCGGCCACACCGGATGCCCACGCCCACTGAAAATTGTAGCCGCCCAGCCAGCCGGTTACATCAACCGATTCACCGATAAAATATAAACCCGGCACGGCTTTCACCATCATTGTTTGCTGCGACAAAGTCCGGGTATCCACCCCGCCGCGTGTCACCTCGGCTTTTCTGTATCCTTCTGAACCATTCGGGGTAATTTTCCAGTTATTCACAGAGTCGCCCAGTGCGCGTAAAGTTTTATCCTGCATATCTGAAATACGCTGATCCGCCTGATAGCCGCCCAATTGCAGCCAGCCTTCTGCCAGACGGGCAGGCAAATACTGCGCGACAACATTACCCAGATTTTTCCGGCTACTGGCTTTTTCTTGTATCAACTGTTCGGCCAATCCGACTTCAGGCAACAAATTAATACGAATTTCACTACCCTGCTGCCAGTAACTGGAAATTTGCAGCACCGCAGGGCCAGATAAACCGCGATGCGTAAACAGCAAATCTTCCCTGAAATAGCCGCGCTGCTTTTTCGTGCCGGTTTCTATATCCACTTCCAGGGAAATTCCGGCCAGCGGCACAAAGGTTTGCCAGTCTGTCGATTCAAAGGTCAGAGGGACCAGTGCCGGTGTCGGCGCTATTACAGGCAGATCAAACTGTTTGGCGATACGAAAGGCAAAGTCAGTTGCGCCAATTTTGGGTATAGATAAACCACCGGTAGCAATAACAAGGCTCGCGGCACGAATTTCACCCTGATCAGTACTGATACAGAACAGCTCTTCCTGGCGCGACAGTTGCTTAATATGGCAAGACAGCTTCAGATCAACACCGCCAGCCTGACATTCTTCCCGCAACATATGAATAATCTGCTCGGCTGAATCGGTACAAAATAATTGCCCCTTGTGCTTCTCATGGTAAGCAATATGATAACGCTTCATTAAACTCAAAAAATTCTGCGGGGTATAGCGCGCTAATGCGCTCTTACAAAAATGGGGATTGTCAGATAAATAGTTAGCCGGACCGGCATACAAATTAGTGAAGTTGCAGCGACCACCGCCAGAGATACGAATTTTTTCTGCCAATACACTGGCATGATCAATCAATACAACGCGCTTCCCGCGCTGCCCTGCTACAGCCGCACACATTAACCCGGCTGCCCCGGCACCTATTACCACCACATCGACTTGTTTAATCACGCTTGAATCACTTTAAAAAATTACCGGGATGAAAATTAGGCAGCCCAGCTGTGTGCATGCCATCACCCGATAGTAAGGCGACATAATACACCGCACCGTCGGATTCCAATCCGCCCACACTGACTGGTACAAAAAAATAACCATCTACTTTTCTACTTTAATAGTCTCTCCATGCACAGACTGATTAACGGCTGGCTAAGTAAGTTTATTTTTAATAATGAAAAAATAAGCTTAAATAAATACGATGAAATTATGTTGCAGCGTCTGATTTTTTTCATTTTTATTGTTATGACTCAAAGCAAATTTTGAGTTTTATTTTAACTCCCTGCAAAGCAATCAAAACTCTCAAAAAACAAGCCCATTTTCGTCACAAAAATGTCACAAAAAAACAACAGCTAGTTATTTAATCTAAATCAATTTTTTTATTACAGGTATCATGATTAACGAAATGGAATTTGTTGTAAATTTCACCGTGCAGTGCTGATTGTTCTTAAAAATAGTACAAAAAAAAGCATGCACATTGTCAGGCCGTTCATACGGATGACTATGTTGTAAATCCGATCTGACAAAATTTACTTACAAAGTAATTTTTGTAATGAAAAGCTGGCCGGAATGGGTTGCGCCTAGTAATTAAATTTGTTTAACCATTAAATACAACCAAATAAACGGGGAAGTAACATGAATAAAAAGAATCTAGTTGTACTGATCGCCGCATTAGCTGCTACAAGCGCCTATGCACAATCAAGTGTGACAGTATATGGCTTGGTTGACACAGCCGTACGTATGACCACTGCTGAAGCAAATGGCAAAAGCCAGACAGCAATGACGGAAGGTGCCTTTCAAGGCCCGCGCGTTGGCTTTAAAGGTGAAGAAGACTTAGGCGGCGGTACTGCTGCAGTATTCAAATTAGAATCAGGTTTTCTGAGCAACACCGGTGCTTCGGATCAACAAGGCCAACTCTTTGGTCGTCAGGCCTTTGTCGGTTTGAAAGATAAATCACTGGGTGAATTAGATGCTGGTCGTCAATATGGCGTCGCATTTGATGTACTCGGCAACTACGATCCATTGGGCGTAGGTAACTTTAACGAAAACTCATGGGAAGCCGTATTGTACGGTCTGCGTTTTGACAACACCCTGAAATACACAAATACATGGGGTCCTGTTACTGCAGAAGTTCAGTACTCAATCGGCGGTCAAGCTGGTTCTAGCAGCATTGGCAACACAACCGGCGCAGCATTGACTTACGCACAAGGTCCGTTGAGCGTATCTGTCATTGATCAGCAATCGACTGATGCTAACTCCAACAAATTAAACGTAGCTGGCGCAGGCGGCTCATTTGTTACTGGTCCGACCACTGTGTATTTGAACTACTTCAATGCTAAACGTGACGCTGGATTTGCAAAAGCAGCCAGCAACAGCGGCGGCGCATTGGCTAACACCAGCCTGATGGGTAACGTAGGTAATACACTGCAACGTACTGACAGCGTATGGACAGTTGGCGCATTGTTCCAGGCAACACCAGCATGGAGCTTCATTGCAGGCTACATGACTGATTCCGTCAGCAACGATTCTTCTGCTGGTAACAGCGGTAAAATCGCTACTGCTTACGTTGTAGCTGACTATGCATTCTCCAAACGTACCGATGTTTACTTCACCGTTGATCACACCACATTGAGTGGTGGCGAAGTTGGTGCTGAAGCCAACAGCGTTGCGAACTTCGGAATGGATTCATTGGGTAATGAAACATCACGCAATGGCGTTGCTGTAGGCTTGCGCGTTAAGTTTTAATTAATAAACTCTGTCATGCACAATGCAGATTGCACATGACGAGTTTTAAATTAAGCTAAATAAAAAAAACGGATCGGGTTTTATACCTGATCCGTTTTTTTATATGACAGAACTAAAATAAGCGCTCTATTTCTGCGCTAACTGTCTGGCGACAGACACACAATGCTTCACTTGTTCTGCGATATTATCAGGAACAGCTTCACGCCCGGCTAATACTTCCCGTATCCAGGCTGCCGTACCTGCAGCATCCGCCGGAATCGCCAACACTGTATCGGTACCCGGCAAGGCTTCTGTCAGCGTAGTAGAACTTCCGGCATGAAACCACTCAATTTTTTGTACTTTTTTAACACTGGCCACCGTCTCACCTTCGGTACCACGCATTAAAAATACATCACCGCGTGTGGAGTCTGCGTATTGATTAAAATAGGCTGTCAGCATAGTGCAATACTCAGGGTGCGTATACGAAGACAATCTTAAAGCGGGCTGCGCAAAGGGCTGAATTATTTTAATCAGCGTATGCGCAGAATTCCGCACACCTAATAAAGACCGCAAGGCCAGCTGAGCCGCCAGACCTGGTGCCAGTATCTCAGCCGGTATAAACGCAAGTTTTTCCTGCGCTAATTGCTGTTGCGCCTGTTGATAATCGACACTGACTGGCACCCCCAGCTCTTGAAAAATCTCGGCAGTAGTAACACGACCGGCATCCTGTAAAACACCATGCACCAATACCGGCACCCCCTCACGCGCGAGCAACAATGCCAGTAACGGAGTCAGATTAGCACTACGACGTGCGCCGTTATAACTGGGGATAACAACCGGCGCATAAGGACTGTCAGGAGCCTGTAACAAATTAAACGATTGTTCTGATGCCTCAATAAATCCGGCAATCTCAGACACCGACTCACCTTTAATCCGCATAGCCAGCAAAATAGCACCCAACTCCAGATCACTGACCCGTCCATCCAACATGGCAGCATAAAGTTCTCTGGCATCAGATTGCGATAAACTACGTGCTCCCTTGCTGCCACGGCCAATTTCTTTAATAAACCGCGCCGCTGAAAAACGCGCTTGGGTAACTTGTTCTGCACCTGACGGCAAAATGGAGTGAGCTTGATTTTGTTCCATAAATTAAGTTAGTATTTCTATATTAATTAGCTTCTTGAATTTAAAATTCTTCACCGTTAATTTACATGACGGATCAGCATTACGGATTTAGATTGCGTGTTTACATTACGCATTTACATTATCTTACAGCTTAAACATTCTCAGCCTAGAACTGGTAAGAACCAACAAGGATAATTCAGTGAGAACCCGCACTTTGTTGGCCTTTTTTAGATGGAACGACAATGGAAACCAAACAAAATCCCCCCGCAATTCATCCGGTCTTTATGGCGGCAGCTATTGCTGTCATTCTTGCATGCTTAAGCTGGATTGCCAGTTTAGCGGGACTTTTTTCCCATTCCGGCAAAAGCACAGCCCCTGAACCGGTCATTATAAATCCATCCACTGCCACGTCAGCCATTGCTGTGACTCCGGTTATCGCTGCAGCAGCATCAGTGGCAGCGATAACTGAAAAAGCAGAAGCAGCAAAACCGACACCTCCGGAAGTACCTTTAGTCAAGAAACCTGTGCCTAAAAAAATTACGCCACGACACCAACCGGCTCAAAAGCAACAAAATTACCCATCTACAAATTATGCGCAAGCTCCCGCCCGATTGCCCGGGCCGGTTGCATCCGTTACACCCCCTGCTCCGTCAGCACCGCCTGTTTGCCAGGACTGTGGCATAGTTGAATCAGTTCAGGCAATAGAACAACCGGGACAAGCCAGCGGCCTTGGTGCAGTCACCGGAGCACTACTTGGTGGTGTTTTAGGACATCAGGTAGGCGGTGGTAACGGCCAAAAACTGGCCACGCTGGCAGGTGTAATCGGTGGTGGCATGGCAGGTAATGCAGTAGAAAAAAATACCGGTGCCAGCACAAATTATGAAGTCATCGTCAGAATGGAAAACGGCAACCGGCAACGATTCATCCTGCCTGTCCAGCGCTGGCGCAGTGGCGACCGCATTCGCGTTTCTAACGGAAGTTTAGTGCCGCGTGATTAAACCAGCTCCCTTAATCACCGCCTGCCATCCACTCTTTAAGGCCATTCACCCAATAGGGGGCTGGTAATTTGGTGGTGTTGCGTATGACGGCAGCGCGTTCATACAACAAGGTAAAATCAATAGCCGGGGCGCGCTTAAATGCCAGCGCCACCACGTTGGCATCGTGTACCTCCGGTAACCAGACTACCGCATCGAATACGTCCTGAATCGCTTGCAGACTGGCACTGATATGTCTGCCGTCATTTTCACCATCGTAAAACAAATTCACCGTCATCATGCCATCTTCTGTCAGGCAGTCGGCACACGCCTGGTAAAATGCCGGGCTACTGAGTGCAGGGCCTTGTGCCTGCGCATCATACAAATCAACTTGCAGCACATCCATACTGGCATGATTTTTCTGGTTTAATACAAAATCCAGCGCATCCATTTCCATAACGTTCAGACGCAAATCATTAGCAGGCAATTTAAATTGCTCATGACATGCTGCAATCACAAAAGGATTGAGCTCAACCGCACTCACCCGGGCATCGGGAAACTGCCTGTAACAAAATTTAGTGAGGGCTGCCGTACCAAGCCCCAATTGCACCATATGTGTCGGGTTTGGATTAAACAGCATCCACATCATCATTTGCTGCACATAATCCAGTTCAATCTGATCCGGTACCGCCATGCGCATCACGCCCTGAAGTGCCGCTGCCTCACTGCTCGTCTGACCAAAGTGCATATAGCGCACACCGTTAATATCCAGTGTGCATACCGGCGGATGATTCAGTGCAGTGGATGAATATATAGAAGCTGGTACAGGCATAAGCAACACCATAAGATAAGAGGGGGGAGCTTTGCCGGATTCGATGCATTGCAGGGCGCGCAGTATACCATGGACGCAAATACCATGACAGTAATTCAGCCTCACCATACTGACCCACACCTTAGAAAAATAATGCACCAAATCAGAATAATGCACCAAATAGTTTGGTGCATCGCACAGAAATGGGCTTCCCGTATTTTTTATTTCCACTGAAAAGCGCACCAGACCGGATCAATCTATCCCTGACACCGGCTAAAAATAAGCTGGCACGATCTTTGCGCATCAACATGGTATTGATGTGCAATTCAACCTGGAATTTTTATGAAAAAAACATTTTGGCAAGTGGGGCATACCCCGACCTTGTTAGCCGCCTTTTTATATTTTGATTTAAGTTTTATGGTGTGGGTAATATTAGGTCCCCTCGGCATCCAAATCTCTAAGGACCTTGGATTAACTGCTGCACAAAAAGGATTAATGGTCGCAACGCCACTGCTGGCCGGTGCCTTGCTGCGTATCGTAATGGGATTACTGGTAGACCACCTTAAACCTAAAAAAGCAGGTCTGATCGGACAAGTAATCGTTCTGGCAGGCTTAAGCTGGGCATGGCAAGGCAATCTGCACTCTTATCATGAAATGCTGCTGCTCGGTGTCGTCCTCGGATTTGCCGGTGCTGCATTTGCCGTTGCATTACCATTAGCCTCACGCTGGTATCCGCCGGAACATCAGGGTACTGCGCTGGGTATTGCAGGTGCAGGTAACTCAGGTACGGCATTTGCCGCCCTGTTTGCTCCTGCCCTGGCAATCGCTTACGGCTGGCACAATGTTTTTGGTCTTGCCATGATTCCCTTATCGATTGCACTGGTCGTCTATCTGGCATTTGCCAAAGATGCCCCGGACTCACCGGCACCAAAAGCATTTTCAGAATATCTGGCTGTATTAAAAGACAAAGACGCATGGTGGTTTATGTTTTTTTACAGCGTCACCTTCGGTGGCTTTTCCGGTCTGGCCTCCACGCTGACCATTTACTTTAATACGCAATACAATGTCGCACCAATCGCAGCAGGTTCACTGACTGCGGCATGCGTATTTGCAGGCTCTCTGGTTCGCCCTCTGGGCGGTCGTATTGCTGATCGTATCGGCGGTATCAAAGCACTGTCATTCACCTATGTGATCGCCTGTCTGGCCTTATTCGTTGCCAGCATGGGATTCGCCACTGTACTACCTGCTGTAATCGTCTTTGTCATCGCGATGCTGGCCTTAGGCACAGGTAATGGTGCTGTATTTCAGTTGGTACCTCAGCGCTTTCGCAAAGAAATGGGTGTCATGACAGGATTAGTTGGTATGGCTGGGGGTGTCGGCGGCTTTTATCTGGCGGCCAGTATGGGATACTCCAAACAAATTACCGGCAGCTACCAGCTTGGCTTATTGATATTTGCCAGCCTGGCCCTGATTGCCCTGATTGGATTATCACTGGTCAAACAACGCTGGCGCACCACATGGGGCTCTGCTGCCATGACCAGCGCTAAAATTTAAGCGGATAAAGCTGCCCCATGCCATTAGTTATCACCACCAGCCATGCCTCCATTCCGGGCTTACGTGAGCACAACGAAGATTTTGTTGGTATGGTCACGCCAGACGAACCGGAATTTTCCAGCAAAGGATTAATGGCTGCCGTGGCAGATGGTGTTTCCGGCAGCCAGGGCGGTCGCGCTGCCTCAGAATACACGGTACGCGGGCTACTGGCAGATTACTACGCCACCCCGGACACATGGGAAATTACCACCGCCTTAGAAAAGGTACTGGTCGCGATTAACAGCTGGGTACAGCAGCAAGGTTCGCTGCGCCGTGAAGTAGCAGGAATGGCAACAACACTCACCACACTGGTACTGCGCGGCCGTATGTATTACAGTGCCCATGTCGGAGATAGCCGGGCCTATTTATACCGTGATAAAAAATTACAGCGACTCACCCAGGATCATGTCTGGGACAGACCGGAAATGCAGCACGTACTTACCCGTGCAATCGGTCTGGATACGCGCCTTGCCATTGACCATGGCATGGGTCAATTACAGGCAGGCGATCTTTTTTTATTAGCAAGTGATGGCTTGTGGAGCAGCTTTACCAATACTGAACTTGAAAGCGCGCTTAGCAACACACTCACGCAGTCCGGTGATGTACCGCCCACCTTACCCGAAGATGCCGCAATGCAGATGTGCCGGCAGGCGCTGGCTGGTGGTTCGCAAGATAATATCAGTGCGGTATTGCTCCACGTTGTCAGCTTGCCGGAAGGTGATCTGCGCGATGCGCTGGCAGAGTTATCCGATCTGGCAGTTCCACCCAAACTGGCTATCGGGCAATATATTGACGGTCTGCTGGTAGAAGAGATTATTCACAATTCCGCTGCGACCATACTCTATCGGGTCTTCGATCAGCAACACCAGCGCCAGCTGGTATTAAAAACGTTACAACAAGATCGCGGCACAGACTCGCTGGAGCGCAGTGCTTTTTCTCATGAAGCCTGGCTGGCTAAACGTGTGGTAGCACGATTTTTTCCGCAACTGATTACGCGTCCGGAACGACATTTTTTGTACTACTTAACCACCTACCACGCCGGCTTTTCACTTCAGCAGAAAATAGATAATAACGTCCACTTTACCATTCCCGAAATTACGGCACACGGCTGCAAACTCATTCGTGCGGTAGGCGCGCTGCACAGACGCAGCATCATCCATCGTGACATTAAACCTGCCAATGTACATTTGGGTGACGACGGTGAAATTCGTCTGCTGGATCTGGGTGTGGCACAATCAGGCTGGCAAGATCCGGATGCCGACACCCATTCCCGCGCAGGAACGCCCTCTTTTTTAGCACCGGAACAATTCACCGGCGCACCGGCAAACCGGCAAACCGATGTCTATGCTGCCGGCGTGACGCTCTATTATTTACTGACGCGCCATTACCCTTACGGCGAAATTGAGCCATTCCAAAATCCGCGCTTTACCGAACCGACACCACCCAGCCGTTACCGCCCCGATTTACCGCTTTGGCTGGAAAACGTACTCAAAAAAGCCGTCGCACGGGATGCGCCCGACCGCTTTGAAACCGCAGAAGAATTTTTGCTGGCCTTAGAACGCGGCGCAAGCAGACCACTCCCGGCACCACGTGCTCAAGCGCTGCTAAAACGTGATCCGGCACGACTCTGGCGCAGCATTGCCGCAGCCTCGGTCGTGCTGAACCTGTTACTTATTTATTTGCTGATGGCAGGGTAGCCGTATAGCCACAGCTAAAAAATACACCACCAAGCCGACACGCCCTGTCTGCCACCGGTAAAACACAGCTAAGTCGTACCCTGTTTTATGCTGTGGTATTAATGTTTTGTCCCAAATTAGATGGTAAATTAGGAGCCGCCGTATTAGACGAAACCCCGGCAATCAATGCCGAAGCACTATCCGCCTGCAAGGAAATGGCTTTTTTAAGAACAGCAATACCCACTGCCTGACTGGTTCCTGCATCTGATATACTGCTAGTTGTCGAACTTGCAACTCCTGATAAATCCATCATCATCTCCCGGTTGTCATACTCCCTATAACGACACCATCAGCTACCAACTTGAATACTTTTGCAAAAAATAATTCCACAGGGAAATAATTAATTATTTTAAGCCCCATTTTTTCATTAAAATAACCTGATGGTTAATAGTTTGAAATAAAACGTGAACTAATCCCAAAGATTTGCTATAATCGCCGACTTCGCTGCATACAGTATGCAAGTACCGTATTTAGCTGAAAACAGGAGAGATGGATGAGTGGTTTAAGTCGCACGCCTGGAAAGCGTGTGTAGGTTCATAGCCTACCGGGGGTTCGAATCCCCCTTTCTCCGCCAGGAATAAATTAAATGCCCTAAGTT
>CAIWPG010000045.1 GCA_903914535.1 uncultured Oxalobacteraceae bacterium | reverse complement strand
TATCCGCAAGTAGATGTTATTGGCGGAAATATTGCTACTGCCGAAGCCGCACTGGCTATGGTAGAACATGGTGCCGATGGTGTTAAGGTCGGTATCGGCCCCGGTTCTATTTGTACGACCCGTATTGTTGCCGGTGTCGGTGTACCGCAAATCAGTGCAATTGCCAATGTAGCTAACGCATTAAAAGGTACAGGCGTTCCGTGTATCGCTGATGGTGGTGTGCGTTTTTCCGGTGATGTATCCAAAGCGCTGGCCGCAGGTGCTTCCACGGTCATGATGGGGAGTATGTTTGCCGGTACTGAAGAAGCCCCGGGCGAAGTGATCTTATTCCAGGGACGTAGTTATAAATCCTACCGTGGTATGGGTAGTCTTGGTGCGATGGCAGCCGGTTCTGCTGATCGTTATTTCCAGGAAGCCGATGCCAGTACAGAAAAAATGGTACCCGAAGGTATTGAAGGTCGCGTTGCTTATAAAGGCAGCGTGCTGGCCATCTTGTTCCAGTTGGTTGGCGGCGTAAAGCAATCCATGGGTTACTGTGGTTGCGCTACGATTGAAGACTTGCATAATAAAGCAGAATTTGTGGAAATTACGTCTGCCGGTATGCGTGAGTCGCATGTTCATGACGTACAAATCACCAAAGAAGCGCCTAATTATCGCGCCGAGTAAGTTCCTGCATTAATGTCGTCTGACTATGTTGCGCCTGGTTGTCCTGATCTGAACTGATCCGCCAGGCGCTGCTTTTTTTGCATAGCCCCGGACTCAACAGCGTTGTTCCTGCAGCGCCCGATTTATCTTGATAAGTTATTCTCATGCACTCAAAAATTCTGATCCTTGATTTTGGTTCACAGGTTACCCAATTAATTGCGCGCCGCGTTCGTGATTCGGGTGTTTTTTCAGAAGTTTATCCTTATGACGTCAGCGATGAATTTATTCGCAATTATGGTGCATCAGGCATAATTTTATCAGGCGGCCCGAACAGCGTGACCGAGGGTGATACACCGCGTGCGCCACAAGCCGTATTTGACGCCGGTGTGCCGGTTTTGGGAATTTGCTACGGTATGCAAACCATGGCAGAGCAACTCGGTGGCCAGGTGCAAACCGGTACTGTGCGTGAGTTTGGTTACGCTGAAGTACGGGCTCGTGGTAATACCCGTTTATTGAGCGGTATCAGCGATTTTACTACTGCCGAAGGTCATGGCATGCTGAAGGTATGGATGAGTCATGGCGACAAAGTCAATGCCATGCCGCCGGGCTTTGCACTAATGGCATCGACCGATAATTGTCCTATTGCCGGTATGGCAGACGAAGACCGTCGTTTTTACGCGGTTCAGTTTCATCCGGAAGTGACACATACCGTACAGGGCGGCGAGTTGCTGGCGCGGTTTGTGCACGATATTTGCGGATGTAAGTCAGACTGGAATATGCCAGACTACATCAATGAAGCTGTTGCCGCTATTCGTGCCCAGGTCGGTACGGATGACGTCATTTTAGGTTTATCCGGCGGTGTTGACAGTAGTGTCGCTGCGGCGCTGATTCATCGCGCTATCGGTGATCAGCTCACTTGCGTATTTGTTGATCATGGTTTGCTGCGTCTGGATGAAGGCAAAATAATCAAAGAGGCCGAGTGCGAGTTTTGCGGCATATTGAACCATTCATTTAAGGCAACGCAAG
>CAIWPG010000044.1 GCA_903914535.1 uncultured Oxalobacteraceae bacterium | reverse complement strand
GGGCAGCCGGCTTTGGGGAAGAACCACAGTAGGCGTACGCTGCACAGCGCCACAAACATGGGTTGTGTACGTACCCGGGGTAATCCAAGTGTGGAGTGACTATTTTATCACTGCCCGAACAATTGCACAAGGGCAATTAATAACCGCAGCTGACATTCGCTCCGTTAACGGCGATTTATGCACGCTGCCAACCGGCATCGTCACCGATGAAAGCCAGGCGGTTGGACGTATTTCAGCCATGTCACTAGCCAGCGGCATTACTTTACGTCAAGACAACTTACGCTACCAGCAAGTAGTGACGCAGGGACAAACTGTCCGGCTCATTTCAAATGGCAGCGGATTCAGCGTCTCAACCGAAGCGGTCGCCTTAAATAACGCCAGCGCAGGACAACTGGCAAAGGTAAAAACAACATCAGGCCAGGTTTTATCAGGCATTGCCAAAGCAGGTGGAGTGGTCGAAGTGAATTATTGAACCGTCTGAAAGCTAAAGTTTACGCTGAAAGTGCCGATAAGCTAGACTAAGATATCAATAAATCCCATCAAATTAAAAGGTGATGCTGTGAAAATTTCTACAACCACTTCCACAGAACTCCCCGTCAGTATGCCGCAAGTGCGTACTGGTGCTGCCGCAACGCCTGAAACTACCGGTAGCGGCGCAGCAGCGGCTGATGCTGCCGGTGGCACAGCAAGCAGCGCAGGAGCTTCGGAAGCGGTAAATGTATCTTCAATTTCCAATCAGCTCCAGGCGGCACAGGCCAGCTCGGCCAGTTCCAGTGTATATGCAACGAATAAAGTAAATGAAATCAAACAGGCCATTTCCGAAGGTCGTTTTCAGGTGAATTCTGAGAAAGTCGCTGACGGATTGCTCAACACAGTCCATGAATTACTCAATTCACGCAACCGCTAACCTCAGATACACATCATGAACAGCTTACTTACCTGCATACAAAATGAACTTGCCGCCATGATCGCACTGGTACAGGTATTAAGCGAAGAACAACTATTGCTTACGCAAGCCCCGTCGTTACAGCAAATACAAACACTCAATGTACTGACCCGCAAAAAAAACCTGCAAATCGTTGAAGTTGCACAGCAAAGCCAGACACGCAGACAATATCTGTCCGGTGCGGGCATCAGCGAAGCAGACACTATTCACCCCGGATGGCTGGAAAATACAGAGCAACAACAACAATGGCAGTTGCTGGTCACACAAACTGAAAAAGCAAAAGAATTAAACCGGGTTAACGGTTTGCTTATCGCAAAACACCTGGCACGAAACCAACAGACGCTCAATGTACTGTATCAACACAATAGACAGGGAAGCAACACCAACCTCTACGGACCCAACGGCCACTGCAATATAAAACGTGCAAGCACACCGGGGTTTGCTGCAAAATAAATCACACCAGTACTAGCTGCTGCCGCATTCTGCGCTTGATTTAAGCACAATTTCAATTCAAAATAACAACATTTTCACGTTGTCTGATTTTTCCTTAGCCGCAATTCCATTCAGGCAGAGCGATGCTAATGCAATTAAAAAGGCTTAACATGAATCGATTGTGTGCGTTGATTATTAGCACGATCATCGTCATATTCGTGCTTATTTCCCCTTACGCATTAACCCACTCCAGCGCAGCCCGCCTCCCGGGTGCAGCCAAAAATCCGGAACTGCCGCCGGGTGGCCTGTATGTTGGTTATTATCAGGAAGATCCCCTGTCCAATCCGGAAGATCCTGCACAGGGAACCATGTACATCAGGCTGGATGAAAGCAGCAGCCATTTTTCCGGTGCGATGTCTTTTAATTATGTGGAATGCCAGACTGCCAGCATCGCTGTCATTAGCGGAGAAAAAAACACTGTGTCTCTGCTCGGAAAATGGAGTGGCGTTATAGACGGCTCTGCCCAGGCAGGACTGATCACCGGGCTATATAACAGAAAAAAATTTAACCTTGGCGGTGCTTATACCAACACCAAAGGCAAGCAGTTTCGCGATATCCGTCCCTGCATTGAGTACACCGTTGCTCCGGGCGGCACCTGGGAATTATTCCCGGTCGGCACTACAAAATCGGCGGATACAAGCAGCGCAGCCCGCATCAGTATAAAAGAAAACAACGTCAGCTGGCGCCAGCAAAAAAATGCACAACTGACTCTCATCAGTGTCATCGATGTTGCGAACACAGCAACAGCCGCAGGCAGTGCAATCCGTTTCCAGAAAATTTTACCGGGAAATTGCAACAACTATACCTTGCCCGGCAAATTATTCACCGCAGGAAAAGACTATATTAT
>CAIWPG010000043.1 GCA_903914535.1 uncultured Oxalobacteraceae bacterium | reverse complement strand
TGCTGAATAGCCGTTCCGTGCAGATCGGCTTGCTGGCTGCGGGAAATAATTTTACTGGCGCCAAAACCGCTGTTATCCGGGTTCTTCATTAAAGCAGCCAGTTTTTCTTCTCCGGCTTGTTTTGCCAGTCTTTCCGATTCCAATAATGTGACACGGACTGTTATAACCGTTTTAACATCAGCAAAAGGCTGTTTAGACGCCGCTTTATAATCAACAATATGTGCAGCAACCAAGGTGCTTGGTGCTACTTCGACCGCTTCTGAATTGCGTTTATTTTTGATCGTGTCATCGGTAAACAGCGCTTTCAAAAATTTTGGATTGGAAACGATAGCATTAGCACTTGATGCAGGATTAGCTGTGCGTGTCAGTTTATCCGCAGTCTGAATAGTCAGTTTTAATTTATCGGCAACCGCTTTCAGACTATCTGGCTGTTCATAAACGGTATTAGTAAAAATTTCTGCCAGTTCTGCATATTTTTTACCGGCTTTTTGTTTTTTGATGTCGGCGGCGATATCGGCTTTAACCTGTTCAAGCGGTTTGACCGAACCCGCTTTAATACCGGTCAGTTTAATGATGTGGTAGCCGAAATCGGATTGCACAACATTGCTGATTTCACCTTCTTTTAACTGATAAGCAGCATCTTCAAACGGTTTAACCATCATCCCTTTGCCAAAAAAGTCCAGATCGCCGCCATTGGCAGCGGAACCTTCATCTTGTGAATTTTCTTTAGCAAATTTAGCGAAATCGGCAGTTTGCTTACGGACTTGTACCAGTAATTGTTCGGCTTTTGCTTTGGCCGCCTCTTTCTCGGCACTGCTGGCATCCTTTTTAACCTTGATCAGAATGTGACTGGCGCGACGTTGTTCTTCAACACTGTAGCTCTTTTGATTTTGTGCGTAAAAAGCGCTGATTTCTTCATCAGAAGCCGTCATTTGCGATGTAATACTTTCTGAGCTGAGAACAACATACTCCGCTTTTGCCATTTCAGGAATCTCAAACTGGGCGCCGTGATTATCGTAATATTCTTTTAACATGGCGTCAGTAATTTTCACTTTACCGGCGAAATCAGCAGAATTAAAATTCAGGGCCTGAATTTCACGCTCCTGAGCAGTGATTAACTCAAGCTGACGGGCGACAGTTTTAGGTGAAAAAGAACTGTTTTGCAATGTGCCTGTTACTTGTTGCAAAGCCAGGTCTTCACGTAAACGGCTTTCATACATCGCCGGATTCATTCCCTGTGCTGCCAGCGCACGTTTGTAACCTTCATTATCAAACGTACCGTCAGCCAGGGTAAGTCCCGGTGTTGCCAAAATATTTTGTTGCAATGCCCGATCAGAAATACGAATATGGCTGTTGGCGACTTCTGCCTTTAATGCGTGCTGACCAATAAGATTATCAAGCACGTTTTGCTTGGCTTCCGGTGTATTAAATAATGTTTCATCAAACTGAGCGCCGTACACCTGACGCAAGCGATTCATTTGCTCACGCATTGATTCATCGAATTCTTGCTGAGAAATCGACTGTCCGGCTACTTTAGCTAAGACATTGCCTGTGTCGCCGCTGATATAGCTTTGAATGCCGACAAAGGCGAAAGAAGGAACAATAAACAGCAGCAAAATAAATTGCATTAAACGCTGGTGGGTACGTACGTATTCAAACATGATGGCCAATCACTTAATCACATGCTGGTGGACGCTCAGACTATTTCGCTATAACGCAAAAAGTCATATTGCATATAAAAAAAGGCGAACTCACGTTCACCTTTTATATTTTCTGGCGGAGTGGACGGGACTCGAACCCGCGACCCCCGGCGTGACAGGCCGGTATTCTAACCAACTGAACTACCACTCCTGATATAGTCATTTTATGTTTTTGTTTAACTGGTGGGTGCTGAGAGGCTCGAACTCCCGACCTACGCCTTGTAAGGGCGCCTCTCTACCAACTGAGCTAAGCACCCAATTAAACTGCTTCATAACACTAAGCGCGTCAGTTTACCGCATCTTTCAATGCT
>CAIWPG010000042.1 GCA_903914535.1 uncultured Oxalobacteraceae bacterium | reverse complement strand
TTTTGTTGTTGCAAGTCGCGGGAAAAATGCTGGATGTAGTATTTATGTCATTAATGTGATGTTTTCTTATAATGCGGATAAAAAAAATCCCGCAAAAGCGGGATTTTTTAAAGCTACCGACATCAATTAAATAAGGAATTATTTAATTTTGGTTTCTTTGTAGATGACATGCTTGCGTGCCTTGGGATCAAACTTCATGATCTCCATTTTTTCAGGCATGCTGCGCTTGTTTTTTGATGTTGTGTAGAAATGACCTGTACCTGCAGTCGATTCCAACTTAATTTTGTCACGCCCTGATTTAGCCATGATATTTTCCTAAAATAATGTCCGCTTAGACTTTTTCGCCACGGGCGCGTAAATCGGTCAATACAGCATCGATACCGATTTTGTCGATGATACGTAAGCCGGCGTTGGATAAGCGCAGGGAAACCCAGCGATTTTCAGATTCTACAAAAAAGCGACGATTTTGCAAGTTAGGCAAAAAACGACGTTTTGTTTTGTTATTTGCATGGGAAACATTGTTGCCGACCATCGGCTTTTTCCCAGTGACTTGGCATACACGAGCCATGGCACACTCCTTAAAAGTTTTCCGAGATTGGAAAAAACGTGAGTATATCTAAAATTTGATGAAATATCAATGACTTGCTGAAATTAAGTGTTAATTATTTTATTGGTATAATTTAACATTTTAATCTGCTGTTTGTCTGAGGCTCCATTTCTATAGTTGTCCATGTTCAGCAAAGGAATAGACTTTGTTATGACCGACAATAAAATGGTCAAGTATTTTTACATCAACTAAGGCCAGGGTCTGCTTTAGGATTGTAGTCAGTGAAATATCTGCTGTGCTGGGCTGGTTGTTTCCTGATGGATGGTTGTGGGCCAGTATGAGTGCAGCTGCATTGTGGTGGAGGGCGCGTATGACGATTTCACGCGGGTACACACTGGCATGGCTCAGACTGCCCCGAAACATTTCTTCGCAATGTATCAGACGATTTTTTACATCCAGAAAAAGCACAGTAAATGATTCAAATGATTTGGTACCGATGAGAAGTTTGAGGTAATTTTTGACAGAGTCCGGTGAATTAAGTGTGATTCCTTCCTGTAGTTCTTCGGCCAGTGCGCGTCTGGCGAGTTCGAGCACAGCTTGCAATTGCGCAAATTTAGCAGGTCCCAGGCCGTGAATACTGGAAAAGTGGCTGACAGAGGCAGAGAATAGTGCATTGAGGGAGCCAAAATGTGTGAGCATGTCGCGTCCGAGTTCAACGGCATTTTTCCCTTTTACACCGATCCTCAGAAACACAGCTAACAGTTCAGCGTCTGTCAGCACCGGTGCTCCGTGCTGAATCAGTCGTTCGCGTGGGCGCTGTTCTTCCGGCCAGTTACTGATAGACATCGTTATTCCATTAAATAGTGAACAAACTACTTCAAAGACAAGGTCATTGAACCTGTGCAGGGTACAATATCGGACTACTTAATCAGACTCGCGTGAAATCAATGTCAACTTCAACTTTATCTCCGGTATCTCCTGTCGTGACGGCGTCTTCTTACCTGACGCTGCACTATCGTCTGGCTGCAAAAGATGGTACTCAGATTATCAGTACGTTTAACGAAAATCCGGCTACATTGCAGATGGGCACCGGTCAGCTTGCTCCTGCGATGGAGCAGCAATTGCTGGGTTTATCTGAAGGGGATCACCAAACCTTTGAACTGACAGCAGAAAACGCCTATGGTTCACGCAACCCCGATTTGGTTCAGCGCGTTTCTATGGCTACATTGCGTGAAAATTCAGACTCAGATACCGAGTATACGGTAGGTGATTTGGTTGAGTTCGCAGCACCATCGGGCGGGAAATTTGCCGGGGTGTTACGCAGCATTGATGAAACAGGCGGATTATTTGATTTTAATCATCCGCTGGCAGGCCAGGAAGTTATTTTTGAAGTCAAAATTATTGGTATTTTGTAAGAGTAAGGCAGGTGAGAAAATGGACAATGAAATGAATGTAAAAGCGTCTCAGGCTGCAGATCAGGAAATAAACCAAGAGATGTCCAAGGAAATTTTGTTGGCACAGCCACGGGGATTTTGCGCCGGGGTGGATCGTGCGATAGAAATTGTGGAGCGGGCGCTGGTTCAGTTCGGCGCACCAATTTATGTTCGCCATGAAATTGTACATAACGCGTATGTAGTGAATGATTTACGTTCTAAAGGCGCGATTTTTATTGAAAATCTGACTGATGTTCCAAGTGGAAATACGTTAATTTTTTCAGCACATGGTGTTCCTTTGGATGTAAGAAAAGAAGCTGAGGAACGCGGCCTGAAAATTTTTGATGCCACCTGTCCCCTGGTGACCAAGGTGCATGTAGAGGTCACCAAAATGCGTCGTGAGGGGCGTGAAATTGTTATGATAGGACACCAGGGTCATCCTGAGGTGGAGGGCACTATGGGGCAGGCTGATACGGGCATGTATCTGGTAGAAACGGTGGATGATGTGGCAAAGCTTGAAGTGAATACACCGGATATGCTGGCTTACGTGTCGCAGACGACTTTGTCGGTCGATGATACTGCTGACATTATCGCCGCTCTGAAAATACGTTTTCCTGCTATCACCGAACCCAAAAAAACGGATATTTGCTACGCAACGACCAATCGGCAAGAGGCCGTGAAATTTATGGCGCCTCAGGTGGATATGGTACTTGTTGTCGGCAGTCCGAACAGTTCAAATTCCAATCGTCTGCGTGAAGTGGCAGAAAAAAAAGGCACTGTTTCTTACATGATTGACCGTGCCAGTCAGATTAATCCGGCCTGGCTTACTGATATGCAACGTATTGGTGTTACGGCAGGGGCTTCTGCGCCTGAAGTATTGGTTCAGGAAGTTATTGCTACCCTGAAAACGCTTGGTGTTAAAAGCGTCAGGATATTGGATGGCGTACAGGAACACGTCGCTTTTCCATTGCCTAAAGGCTTGTAAACCTAAGCCTGATTCTCTTTACTATTTTTCGGAATTTTGTTTTTATTATTTTTTTAGTCATGGATGTGGAAAATACGTATTTCACAAGTATTTATTCTCTTGTTACGATTCGTTCTTATTAAAAAATTGATTGGTTGTTTTGTTGCTATAAACAGGCTTAATTAGTTGGTTTATTAATAATTCAGAAGTAATGTTTATTGTTATATTACAAGAATCCACAAAAATGAATTTCTTGTCTGAATTGGTCGCTATACACAATATAGTGACCAATTCTCCAAGGATAAAATAATATTTTTCACAAGAAAAAAATGGGGGAGATCATGGTGCGCAAGCAACGGTATCTGAATAGTAAAAAAATGAGCAGTTGTCTTTGCGGAGGATAACCACAGCTCGGATTAATTCGGCACTCAATAGGAATATGAGTGCCGTTTTCATTATCTGATGATCAAAAATGCTGCATTTGCACAAAATAACAATGCTGTGCGCTATCTTTTAAGAAAGAGAAAACAATGGATACGTTTATCCAACAAATTATTAATGGGTTGGTACTGGGTAGTATGTACGCTTTAATCGCCCTGGGTTACACCATGGTGTATGGGGTGTTGAATTTGATTAACTTTGCACATGGCGATGTATTAATGATCGGCGCTATGGCAGGTATTACCATTCTGAATCTGGTGAATAGTGTGGCACCTGGTTTGCCAGGCATGGTGAAGCTGTTGATTGCAATTGCCGGTGCTATTCCTGTGTGTGTGATAGTGAATATCATCATTGAACGTGTGGCTTATCGTCGTTTGCGTAATGCGCCGCGACTGGCTCCGTTGATTACCGCGATTGGCGTATCCATTTTGCTTCAGACATTCTCGATGATGATCTGGGGTCGCAGCCCATTGTCTTTCCCGCAGGTTCTGTCTTCGGATCCATTGCATATTGGCGGCGCATTGATTTCTCCTACACAAGCCGTGTTGTTAGTAATGGCGACGGCAGCGATGGTGGGTCTGGTCTTGCTGATTGAAAAAACAAAAATGGGTCGTGCTATGCGTGCTACTGCGGAAAATCCGCGTGTGGCCGGTTTGATGGGTGTTGATTCAAATAAAGTGATCGTGATTACCTTTGCGGTTGGTGCCGCTCTGGCAGCTATTGCCGGTGTAATGTGGGGCGCCAATTACTCATCAGCACAATTTGCGATGGGGTTTGTGCCAGGCTTAAAAGCATTTTCGGCTGCAGTACTGGGTGGTATTGGTAATATTTACGGTGCTATGGTAGGCGGTATCATTTTAGGTCTGATAGAAAGCTTCGGCGCCGGTTATATCGGTGATCTGACTGGTGGTATGTTTGGTAGTAATTACCAGGATATTTTCGCCTTTGTAGTGTTAATTATTGTTCTCACAGTACGACCATCCGGCATTATGGGTGAACGTGTTGCAGACCGCGCTTAAGGAGTCGTTGATGTCTACAGTCTTTGATGTTAAAGCTAACCCGGTTCGGGCGTATGCCAGCTTCGCTATTTTGGGCGCTGTGTTGATGGTGTTCCCTTTTCTTGCCGCTAACTTCGGTAATTCCTGGGTACGTATCGTTGATTTTGCTCTGCTGTATATCATGCTGGCACTGGGCCTGAATATTGTGGTCGGTTTTGCCGGTTTGCTGGATTTGGGTTACATCGCTTTTTATGCGGTTGGTGCTTATGTGACTGGTTTGCTGGCTTCACCGCAATTTGCTGTGGTGCTGGAATCATTTGTCAATACGTATCCTTCTATTGGTGAGTTTCTGGTCTGGGTATGCGGCCCGGAAATTGTGAAAAATGGTATCCATTTGTCCTTATGGCTGATCGTTCCTATCAGTGCGGCAGTAGCGGGCTTGTTTGGTGCTTTGCTGGGCGCACCTACCTTGAAATTACGCGGCGATTATCTGGCGATTGTTACTTTGGGTTTTGGTGAAATTATTCGTATTTTTATGAATAACCTGAATGCTCCTGTCAATATCACCAATGGTCCGCAATGGATTAACATGATTGATCCTATCCGCGTGTTTGGCGTTTCGCTGGCCGGGGAAGAAGGATCAAAAGCGACGGTATTTATCGGTAATTTTTCGATGCCTTCGGTGAATGCTTATTACTTTCTGTTTTTGGCTTTGTGTGTCGCTATCGTGTTTGTCACGATTCGTTTGCAGCATTCCCGTCTGGGTCGTGCATGGGTGGCTATTCGTGAAGATGAAATTGCTGCTAAAGCGATGGGTATTAATACCCGTAATATCAAGTTGCTGGCGTTTTCCATGGGCGCATCGTTTGGCGGTATTTCCGGTGCCATGTTTGCTTCGTTCCAGGGATTTGTATCACCGGAGTCATTCTCGCTGAATGAGTCGATTGCTGTGTTGGCGATGGTGGTGCTGGGTGGTATCGGTCATATTCCTGGTGTGATTTTGGGCGGAGCCATTTTGGCCGCGTTACCGGAAGTGTTGCGTCATGTGGTCGAACCTTTGCAAATGATGTTGTTTGGAAAAGTATTGATCGAAGCTGAAGTGTTACGTCAATTACTCTACGGTCTGGCGATGGTGCTTATTATGCTGAACCGACCCGCCGGTTTATGGCCTGCCCCTAAGCACGAGGACAAGCTGGACGGAAATGGTCGCGCTAAAAATAAATCTGCTACTGCAGCATAAGGGGACACGATGAGCGAACAAATTATCTTGAATATTGAGGGAGTGAATAAGCGCTTTGGCGGTTTGCAAGCCTTATCCAATGTCAGTCTTCAAATTAAAAAAGGCCAGATTTATGGCTTAATTGGACCGAATGGCGCAGGTAAAACGACATTTTTTAATGTTATTACCGGTTTGTATCAGCCGGATACCGGCAAGTTTGAATTGGCTGGTAAGAGCTATTCTCCTTCTGCTCCGCATGACGTAGCTAAGGCAGGGATCGCACGTACTTTTCAAAATATCCGTTTGTTTGGTGAAATGACTGCACTGGAAAATGTCATGGTAGGGCGCCATGTGCGCACTCATCAGGGTGTATTTGGTGCCTTATTTCATACTGCATCAGCACGTCGTGAAGAACGCGAAATCAGAGAGCGTGCTCAGGAGTTGCTGGACTTCGTTGGTATCGGGCAGTTTGCCGGACGTACTTCTAAATTTTTATCGTATGGCGACCAGCGTCGTCTGGAAATTGCCCGTGCATTGGCGACCGATCCACAGTTACTGGCGCTCGATGAGCCGGCCGCCGGTATGAATGCGACAGAAAAACTGGCTTTGCGTGAATTATTGGTCAAAATTAAAGCAGAAGGTAAAACCATTTTGTTAATTGAACATGATGTGAAATTAATGATGGGCTTGTGCGATCGTCTGACGGTTCTTGACTACGGCAAACCTATTGCCGAAGGACAGCCAGCTGATATTCAGAAAAACCCTGCCGTTATTGAGGCATATTTAGGAGGTGGTCACTAATGGCTAAGTCCGTATTAAAAATTAGTGGCCTGAAAGTGGCCTACGGCGGTATTAAAGCCGTTAAGGGAATCGATCTTGACGTTAATGAGGGTGAGCTGATTACCCTGATTGGTGCTAATGGTGCGGGTAAAACCACGACATTAAAAGCGATTACAGGCACACTCCCGCCTTGCAGTGTAGAAGGTGATATTAAGTACATGGGTGAAAGTTTGCTCGGCACAGAGCCGTTCAAGTTGATTCATAAGAGTCTGGCGATGGTTCCTGAAGGCCGTGGTGTGTTTACACGTATGTCTATTCAGGAAAACTTGCTGATGGGTGCGTTTATTCGTAATGATAAAGCCGGAATCGATGCGGATATCGAAAAGTGGTTTTCGGTATTCCCGCGATTAAAAGAGCGTGCTTCTCAGTTAGCAGGTACCTTATCCGGTGGTGAACAACAAATGCTGGCAATGGCGCGTGCCTTAATGGGACACCCTAAATTGTTGCTGCTGGATGAGCCGTCAATGGGCTTGTCACCTATTATGGTTGAGAAAATTTTTGAAGTGATTCGTAATGTTTCTGCACAAGGCGTCACAATTCTGCTGGTAGAGCAAAATGCAAAACTGGCGCTGCAGGCGGCTCATCGCGGTTATGTGATGGATTCTGGCCTGATTACCATGAATGGCGAAGCAAAAGCAATGCTGGATGATCCTAAGGTTCAGGCAGCTTATTTAGGTGAGTAAAGCATTGTACCGCCTGTACCGGTGAATGATTTCGGCATGATATGCCGGGAGTATCCGGGTATTCCTGTTCCGGGATGTCCGGATGTAATTCTGCTGTATCCGTAGTTCCGTTGTATCTGTAATTTTGTTGTATTTGCAGTTTTGTTGTGTCCCTTCTTCCCGCCTTCTTTTTTGGAGGGCGGGAAGTTAACTTTCTTTGCTTACGCTGTCAGCGCAGGTAACAGCCAGTTTCCTTTCAGCGTCGTGTCAATTAATGCCATAGCAGCTTCAGCGTTGATCTGGAGACAAGCGTGTGTTTCCGGTTTTTCTGCTTCCCAACCCGGTTGCGGGTAAAACAGGGAGCCATGTTTATCCATCATGGTCTGTCCGTTGGCAATTCCTTCTTTAGCTACGCGTATGCGTCCTTTTGCCGTGGTAAACAACTCAGGTGCGACCAGATATACAAAAGCAAGTACATCATGCCCGTAACAGGCGTGGCCGAGATCCGGCCGGATAGCAGAATAAAAATTACAGTAAAAATCTGCTGCATGTTTTAAGGTGTCGGTAGCAATGTGTTGCTGATGTGCTGCCAGTTGGGTAAAAAAGCCGGATGGTATGACGACGCGATGCGTAACGTCCAGTCCCACCATAGCAAGATTCCATCCTGCAGTAAATACCAGGTCTGCTGCATCAGGGTCATTCCATACATTAGCTTCCGCTACCGGAGAGACATTACCCGGTTCGTTGATGGTGCCTGCCATTAACACCACTTTTTTGAGTAATTGCGGCAGAGCCGGTTCGAGTCTGAGGGCCAGACCCAGATTACCTAAGGGGGCGACTGCTACCAGGGTAATTTCTCCCGGATAAGCGCGCGCCATTTTAACGATGTATTCAGCGGCACTGCATGCTTCAGCCTGTCCCTGCACGCTTACACGCGTTGGCAGGTTGCCCAGACCATCGTCACCGTGAATGAAGCCGGGAGGCAGGCCGGGTGCTTTTGATAGTGGTACGGACACGCCTTGTGCTACCGGAATGGCACGACCGGCTATGCGTGTCAGGTATAAAGCATTTTCAGTCGCTTGTTGTACCGTGACATTGCCGAAAGTAGTCGTGATGCCCAGTACCTCGATATCCGGATGTGCCAGAGCGAAGTAGAGTGCCATTGCGTCATCAACGCCCGGATCGGTGTCAAAAATGACCTTGTGTTTTATGCTCATGTTATTTTCCTGATTGGATGAGTGGCGCTCTGCGCGCGTTGTGATTGCTGAGGTGATTACGGGTATTTTTATTGATGTAATTGTTTGTGTTTCAATTGTGAAGCGATGCTATGACATTTTGTGTAAGTCTGATTTTTTATGCTGATTACTTTGATGCCATTAAGGCGATTACTTCATAACGATGTGGAATGGATGTTTGTGCTCCCAGTCTGCTAACCGTTAATGCGGCCGCGTATTGAGCTTCTGTGGCCGACTGGTCAATCGACAGACCCTGTGCTATTCCTGCGGCAAAGGCACCTACAAAGGTATCTCCTGCTGCCGTGGTGTCAATTACGTTTGTTTTGATGGCGGGAAAGTGGCGGCTGTTATTTAATTCACTGATACAGACACCCTGTTCCCCCATGGTTAACAGGACGGCGTGCGCTCCCCGGGACAGGAGCTGTTCTGATGCCAGGAAGGCACTGCTCAGACCGGTGACAGGAATGCCGGTGATGTGCTGTGCTTCCGTTTCATTCAGTATCAGATAGCTGACACTGGCTAATAGTGTATCGGGCAATGCATATGCCGGAGCCGGATTAAAAATTACCGGGATTGCCTGTCTGGCAGCCAGTTCAATTGCATATGTTATGGTGGGCAGCGGTGTTTCAAGCTGGCATATAAGAAGTTGCGAATTCTGAATAATATGTTGTGCAGCTTCTATATGGGCGACCGATAATAATGCATTTGCGCCGGGAGCGATGACAATGCTGTTATTACCGTTATCATCCACGAAAATACCGGCTACACCTGTGGCCTCCTGAGAGGTGCAGGTGATATGTGTGGTGTTGATTCCTTCTGCTTGCAGCTGGCTCAGTGACAGCGCTCCATTGGCATCATTGCCTACGCAGGCAATAAACTGAACCATTGCCCCCTGACGAGCTGCCGCTACGGCCTGATTTGCGCCTTTACCACCGCCGATCTGATGAAATGCATGACCGCAAAGAGTCTCTCCCGTGACCGGCAGGCGTGGGGTGCGAAACACAAGATCCATATTGATGCTGCCAATGACAGCGATATCGGGTTGTATAGAGTTTGTCATGATTGAGCGGTTAGTGGTGGAGGGTTTTTAATAAGTCTGGCGGACATTAATAAAAATAACCGGACTGTCAAATTTCTAAGGATAAAATATTCCGACGACGTAGTCGGACGCAGTAGCCTGATTCAGCTCGAAATAGAGTTTGATGTAGTGTTCCTGCCTGGCGGGCAACCCAGTCGCTATTTCCTGCTGGGTGATCTGGTAGTCGGCAGGGCTGAAAACGCGCCGCAATAATGTGGCCTTTTTATTGTCTTTCAGTGTCAGCTCAATGGATGGCCAGGCTTGCTGTGTGTTGCTGTGATTGTGTAGCAGTAAAGAAAATTCAAATGTGTCCGGGCGCGGCAGGGAGTGTAATTCATCCGCCTCATAGTTCAGCGCTTCAAGCTGTGCAGGAAGACTGATTTTACACGATGCGTAATTGCAAAACAGAATCAGGCCATTTTTGCTGGCCGGATAGTTGGCCGCAATCTGATTACGGAATAAATAGATTGTCTGAACGAATAATAAAAACAGCAGGCCAAAACAGGCAATCCAGAGTAATGGGTCGTAGCGCTTTTTTGTGCGTGCCTGACTGACGAAACCTGGTTCATCGTCATCACGATGTTCATCTGCATATATTTCCTGGTAATGCTGAGCGCCGTTTTTATTTGAATTGGCGGGTTTGGCTGCTTCATCGAAAGACCAGATAGTCTCCGGCTCACGTGCTAATGCGGGTGGCGCAGAAGCAGCTGCAGCGACGGAAGAAAATACAGAGCTGAAAGCGGAGGAAAAAGTGGTGGCGGGTCTGGTTTCAGGCTCTGTTTTAAATTCAAATTCAGTTTCAGCTTTGGACTCAGTAACAGATTCAGCTTTAAATGCTGCTTCAGACTTTACATCGAATTGTGTCGGAGTATTAAATGTAATTTCTGTTCTGGTATCAGCTTCAGTGTCAACTTCCGCTTTGGACCGGAGCCGGGTTGAATTTGTGTCTGTATAGTCAGGAATCTGTGCCTGAAATTGCGCTTCTATTGCTGGTTTTCGCGGTAAATCTGTCTTTTCTTCATCAAAATGAGGTTCGATCCGTTCATCTTGTCCTCCTGGAATATCCGTGAGGTCAGGGAAGAAAAAATCCAGCCCTTCGTCAGGTACCGGCTCGTATTTTGCTGTAGGTAAAGGAGTTACAGTTGCAACTGCCGGAGCAGTAAATACGGGGGATGGAATACGATGAGCCGGAAGAGCCGGTTTTGCTGTAACAGCCGGCACCACCGGTATCGCTGCCGGATTTGGTGGTAGTGTCGCTGGTGCAGATGCCTGTACAGCAGCACTGGCTTGCCTGACCAGATGTTCAATACCATTAAAGGTATTTCTGCAATTGCCACAGCGCACCAGGCCGGCGTGCAGTTTCAGCTGATCGTTAACGACACGAAACGTAGTCAGGCAATGGGGACATTTCGTGGCGAGCAGCATTATGGTTACTGTTTAGAACGACGACCATACAAAGCAACCCAGCCATCTCGCTCTTGCCATACGGATAAAGTAATGAATGGTGCATAAGCTTGAGCAACTTCATCAGCCTGACGTGCCAATACGCCGGATAAAACCAGTGCACCGCCCTCAGCAAGCCGTGAAGATAACATGGGAGCCATAATTTTTAATGGATTGGACAGGATATTGGCAACCACGACATCGTAGGTTTTCGAGGATTTTTGGTCTGGTAAAGCAAAATCGATTTCGCAGTTATTACGAACAGCATTGAATTGAGCTGATGTAACTGCCTGCGGATCAATATCAATCCCTTCGACAATGTTTGCACCGAGTTTTTTTGCCACCATAGCCAAAATGCCAGAGCCGCAGCCATAATCAAGAACAGACTGTTGTTGTGGCGGGTTTTCTTCCAGCCATTCCATGCACAGACGTGTGGTAGGGTGGCTGCCGGTGCCAAAAGCTAAGCCGGGATCCAGTTCCAGAACCAGCGCAGCCGGATCGGGGGCACTGTGCCAGCTTGGCACGACCCAGATATTTTTACCAATCAGCATAGGCTCAAATTGCGATTGGGTTAAACGTACCCAATCCTGGTCGGCTACACTGCGTAACACATGGGCAGGGGTGTCCATGTGTGTTTGTTCTGCGGCCAGTCTGACCAGTTCCGCATGGTTGAAGTCCACCGGGGTGAGCGCCACGACCCGGCTGCGTTCCCATGCCGCTTCTTTGGGTTCCATGCCGGGTTCGCCAAACAGCGGTTGTTCCGCATCTGTACCTTCATCAGCATCTTCTACTGATACGGACAATGCGCCCTGATCCATCAGCGCATCGGAAAAACCTTCTGCCTGCTTTCGTGCTACTTCAACCACAATTTCTATCCAACTCATGCGATGCCTTTTTGTTTTTTACTTTTTATCGGTTTTAAGTGAATTTTTATGTAAATCCGGTCTTTCTGCCAATTTGTGTTCCAGATAATGAATATTGGTGCCGCCTTCAATGAAGCGGGCATCCACCATTAATTCACGGTGTAAGGGAATATTGGTTTGTATGCCCTCAACCACCATTTCGGATAAGGCAATTTGCATGCGACGTATTGCCTGTTCACGCGTAGCACCATAGGCAATCACTTTACCTATCATTGAATCATAATGCGACGGAACAGTATAGCCGTCGTAAGCGTGTGAATCAACGCGTATACCCGGACCGCCGGGAACGTGCCATGATGTGATTTTACCCGGAGACGGTGTAAATCTGAAGGCATCTTCTGCATTGATACGGCATTCAATTGCATGACCGTTTAAGACGACATCACGCTGTTTGAAACGTAATTTTTCGCCGGCGGCAATGCGTATTTGCTCTTGTACGATATCAATGCCGGTAATCATTTCTGTCACCGGATGTTCTACCTGAACGCGGGTATTCATTTCAATGAAATAAAACTCGCCGTTTTCATATAAAAATTCAAAGGTGCCGGCACCGCGGTATCCCATTTTACGGCATGCTTCGGCGCACCGGTCACCAATTTTTTCGATGAGCTTGCGCGGAATCTCCGGTGCAGGCGCTTCTTCCAGTACTTTTTGGTGACGGCGTTGCATGGAGCAATCACGCTCACCCAGCCAGATGGCATTGGCGAAGCTATCGGCTAAAATCTGAATTTCCACATGGCGCGGATTTTCCAGGAATTTTTCCATATAGACTTCGGGATTGCCAAATGCTGTACCTGCTTCAGTTTTGGTCATGGTTACCGCATTGAGCAATGCTGCCTCAGTGTGTACCACGCGCATACCACGTCCGCCGCCGCCGCCGGCAGCTTTGATGATAACCGGGTAACCAATTTTACGTGCAGTCTGTACGATTTCTTTCGGATCGTCAGGCAAGGCGCCTTCGGAACCGGGTACACAGGGAACACCTGCTTTGATCATTGCCTGTTTTGCAGAAACTTTATCACCCATTAAGCGAATAGATTCCGAGCGAGGTCCAATGAAAACAAAGCCGGATTGCTCTACGCGCTCAGCAAAATCGGCATTTTCAGACAAAAATCCGTAACCCGGATGAATTGCCTGTGCATCAGTAACTTCAGCCGCGCTAATGATCGCGGGCATATTCAGGTAGCTTAGTGTGGAAGGCGCAGGGCCTATGCAGACCGATTCATCGGCCAGTTTGACGTACTTTGCTTCGCGGTCGGCTTCTGAATGTACTACGACAGTTTTAATACCCATTTCGCGACAGGCACGTTGGATACGTAATGCAATTTCGCCGCGATTGGCAATTAGAATTTTTTCAAACATGGTATTTAATGACAATCTCTGGATGAATCAAAGGTGGCCTGCTATGGCCAGAAACGCTGACGTTGAGCGTGATAAATCACGCCTGACCAGGGTTCCGGGGCTACGCAATTATAAATAAGGGCTGACCAAATTCGACTGGCTGGCCATTTTCTACTAACACTTGTTTTACGATGCCGGAGAAATCGGCTTCGATTTCATTGAGCAGTTTCATCGCTTCGATGATACACAATGTTTCGCCTTCTTTGATCGCGGAGCCAATTTCTACAAAGGCGGCAGTTCCCGGTGAAGAAGAGCGGTAGAACGTGCCTACCATAGGTGATTTGACAACATGCCCTTCAGGTACAGCCGCAACGGCTGCTACTACCGGAGCTGCTGCCGGTGAAGGAGCTTGAGGCGCATAATTGCCTTGTTGCATATGTTGTTGTGGCATGTACATCACTTGCTGGTGCTGTTGTGCTGAGGCTTTAACAATGCGTACTTTGCCTTCGCCTTCAGTGACTTCCAGTTCAGCGATGTCTGACTCGGCTACCAAGTCAATTAAGGTCTTTAGTTTACGTAAATCCATGCGTACCCCCAGTTTTATTACGGATATGTTTTTCGGAATCGTGGCAATTATAAGGTAATTGCAAGCAGATGGAAGAAATTAAAGTTTTTGTAGTGCAAAATCAAGAGCAAATCGATAACCATCCACGCCCATTCCACAGATAACAGCCCTTGCTATTCCTGATAAGTAGGAGTAATGGCGGAATGTTTCTCGTTGATGCACGTTAGAAATATGAATTTCGATAAAAGGAATGGCAACGCCTGCTAATGCATCGCGTAACGCGACGCTGGTATGCGTTAAACCACCCGGATTGATAATAATGGCATCAATATTTTCAAGTCTGGCGGCATGTATCCGGTCAATTAATATACCTTCGTGATTACTTTGCAGGCAATGTAACTGTGCCCCTGCTGCGATGGCCTGAGCAGTGGCAGCCTGTTCTACATCCTGTAATGTGGTATGACCATACACATGCGGTTCCCGGGTACCGAGTAAATTCAGGTTGGGGCCGTTTAACAATAAGATATTTTTTGCCATGTGAAAATAAGGTGTTTGCATTTTTGTTTGACGACGATAGCCGCACTTTGCCACTAAATTGCGGTGTTTGGCAAGTAAAAATCGGTCATTGGTTTCTCTTTGGAAAGATTAAGTGTATTTCATCTTAGAAGAGTGCTGTTTATTGTAATTTGCGGAGTTATCTGGTGCTTACGGTATTTTATTGCTTGCGTTTAGGAACTATTTTATCGGTTGCAATGTTGCTGTAAAGCGGTGCTGGCCGGTACTGTGTTTTGCCGGGTTAAAATGCTAATGATAATCTTGGGGTACACTATTGTAGTACTTTGTGTAATTTACCTACTATTAATTTATTAGTTAATTCACATATTTGTTGATATATCTGTTTAGTTTGATTGGAAATAGTCATGTCTTATGTGAATGCTGAAATGATACGTAAAAATATCACACTGCGTTGTCGTGATGGAAAATAGCCCACTGATTTCTGTTATAAAGTGGCAGACCTGGCGGGTTGCTTTGTCCGGCATGCTGGCATTGGCTACGGCGATGGGAATAGGGCGGTTTGCCTTTGCGCCATTGCTTCCGATGATGTTGCATGATGGTATTGTAGATTTGAATGCCGGAGGCTGGCTGGCAACGGCTAACTACGTGGGGTATTTTGTGGGTGCCTTGTTGTGTATGGTGCTACGCGGTAATCCTGTGCATTTTATTCGTGTCGGCCTGATTTCCACCGCATTGCTGACATTGGGTATGGGGGTATCAAAAACACTGTGGCTGTTGCTGTTGTTGCGTGGCTTGGGTGGTGTTGCCAGTGCATTGGTGCTGGTATTTGCCTCCGGCTGGTGTTTGCAGCGTCTGGTGCAGCTTGGTGCGCCAACGCTGGGAGGAATTGTATTTTCTGGTCCCGGCATTGGCGTTGTGATTACTGGTATACCAGTCGGTATGATGGTTGCGCATGGCTGGTCATCCCACCGGGGGTGGTTGTTATTTGCACTGATGGCAGTGGTGATTATTGCTGGTATCTGGACTACTTTTTCGGGTGGGCTAACAACTCCGGGTCTGCAGGCCGCTGGTGTAGTTCAGGAAGAATCTCCTCAATTTAAACAACAGGTTCGCGGCCTGGTGCTGGGTTATGGTATCGCCGGATTTGGTTATATTATTACCGCCACTTTTCTGCCGGTTATTGCACGTCTGGCGTTGCCGGGGTCGCACTGGACGGAATTCTTCTGGCCTTTATTTGGTTTGTGCATGGCTTTGGGAGCGCTGCTGGCGACGCGTATTCCTGCCCATACAAATAATTTTTTTGTTTTATCTTTGTGTTATGTGGTACAGGCAGCGGGTGTCGTGAGCGGCATTTTATGGCCAAATGTAGGAGGGTTTGTTTTGTGTAGTGTGCTGGTGGGTTTACCTTTTGCTGTCATCGTTTTTTTTGCCATGCGTGATGCGCGTCGTTTGCGTGGTGAGCATGCCAGTCGCCTGATGGGCTTGCTGACGGCAGTTTATGGTATAGGCCAGATTGCCGGGCCGCCTCTGGCTACCAGTCTGGTGCATCAGACCGGTTCTTTTACGGCTTCTTTGTTGTTGGCTGCCACGACCTTATTGGCCGGTTCTGGTCTGTTTGCGTTTATGTCCAGACAAAGTCGCACCGCCTTGCTGGCCTTGAGTTAATGGATACGTCAATCTTGTGTTTCGTTAATTAAATACGTGTATGTTTAAGGCGTCAGTTGCCGAATGTTTTTTAGTCGTTTCTCAAATTCGTCAATCGGCACCGGTCTGCCAAATAAATACCCCTGATAGTCAGAACAACCATTTTCCATGAGAAACTGCCGCTGCTCTTCTGTCTCTACCCCTTCGGCAATGACATCCATACTCAGGCTTCGCGCCATAACGATGATGGTACGCACAATCACCTTGTCATTGTTGTCATGGGCAATGTCGCGCACAAAGGATTGATCGATTTTGAGCTGATTGAGCGGCAGTCGTTTTAAATATTGCATAGATGAGTAGCCGGTACCAAAATCATCCAGCGAAAATCTGACGCCGATTTTTTGTAGCGTGTTCATGACGGAAAGGGTTTCTTCTATACTCTCCTGTAACAGGCTTTCAGTCAGTTCCAACTTAAGCAAGCTCGGATTGATGCCATTTCGTTGCACGGTAGTTTGCACCTGATGCACAAAATCAATCTGATGAAATTGTTTAGCGCTGACATTCACCGCCAGTACCAACTCGCAGGTACAAACATCCTGTTGCCAGGCCTTGAGCTGTGCACACGCCGTCTCCAGTACCCAAAGTCCTATGGGTAAAATGAGACCTGTCTCCTCCGCCAGCGGGATGAAATGATATGGCGATATCATGCCGCGTTCGGGGTGTATCCAGCGAATCAATGCTTCTGCTCCCAACGGGCGATTTAAACTATCTACCTGTATCTGGTAATACAGCTGAAACTGATTGAGCTCAAGTGCATCGTGCAATTCGCCCTCCAGTGAAACGCGGGAGGAAATATTTTCCTGCATCTGTCTGTCGAAAAATTGAAAGGTGTTGCGTCCGGCCTTCTTGGCTTGGTACATCGCAATATCAGCCTGTTTCATCAACTCATCCGGAGACTGTTTGTTATCCTTAAATAAAGTGATTCCTATGCTGGCCGTGCAGCGGAATATATTTTTGTCAAATTGATAGGATTTGCTGAGTGTAACGCGTATTTGCTTACAGATAGCTTTTGCCTGTTCAGCGGCTTCAACAGGCTGTTCGCTCAGATCTGACAGCATGACCACGAACTCATCACCACCCAGGCGGGCGACGGTATCGCCTTCGCGTATGCAGTCTGTCAGGCGTTGCGCAACCTGCTGCAGCAACACATCACCGGTGTCATGACCAAGCGTGTCGTTGAGATTCTTAAAGTTATCCAGATCAATGAAAAACATCGCCCCACTTTTATGGCTTCGCGCTGAAGCAGCTAATGCCTGCTTCAGCCGGTCCAGCAGCAGTAGTCTGTTGGGTAGCTTGGTCAGCGGATCATGAAATGCAAGTTGACGGATCTGTTCTTCTGCCGCTTTAATATTGCTGATATCATAAAACCAGCCCAGCACGGAATCTTCACCCTGATAGTGTATCGGCATGTAGGAGGCCAGCGTCCATATCGTTGAATGCACCATAGTTTTCAGCTCGATTTGGCGACTGATGATAGATTTTCCCTGTGCGAGTTCGCTTAATACTTCTTCGTAATCGTCAGCTCGTACGTAAAATTTACTGGGGTCTATGCCTAACACGTCACTGCGTTGAAACAGATTGGCATAGCTCTGATTAGAAAACACCACTTCCCGTCCCATTTTGATTGCAATTCTGATAGCAATAGGGCTGACGTTCAGAATGGCGAGCAGACGTTTTTCACTATTAACGAGCTCCATAGTACGCTTCTCAACCCGTTGCTCCAATGACTCATTAAGATATCGGACATTTTCAAACTGCGATGATAGCGAAACGGTCATTTCTTTAAAATTGTCGATCAGGTGACTGGTCTCATCCATCCCGGTTTCAGGCCAGTCGAATACATTGACATTTTCAGTGAGCCTGTTCGGAAGCGCGTGCGTTAATTTGCCGAGCATGGTGAGTGTGGTCATGATTTGACGACTCAACACTTCCGCCAGCAGCAAAGCTACAATCAAAATCACAAAAAGTAGCATCAACCTGCCGGTATATTTCAGGTAAATCTGATTTTGTATGCGAGCTAGTGGTTGTTCAAGTATTAACTTTAACTCTGACATTTCCCCGATGGAAGCTTCAGATATGTAAACAGACTTCTTAAACCGGTCGGAAATAGGAGTATTAGGGTGGGCTGTCGGTAACCACAGATCGATATCCGCATCAAGGTGTTTGAATGTCCCTTGTTCACGAAGAAAAGGTGTCATGGTTACCTGTTCTGTGCGATTAGTCATAACAATATTGCCGTACTTATCCAGCAGCGTGTAATGCATGAAGTTATTTTTTGTGGTCAGATCCAGATATCCTCGTATCTCCTCCAAAAGCAAGGTGCCGGAAATGTAGCCCCGGTATTCTCCATGAACAAGAACAGGAGCCAGCATACTGATGATGGGCAGCTGTTTGCCGATATGCGATATCATCACTTCTGATGACATTGGTTTACGTTTTTGTTTGAGTAAGGGAAGGTAACTTCGGGAAGAAAAATCCCTGCCAATATTGGACTGATGATTAAATTCATCGAACAAGGGAAAGTAAGCGGTACTTATTGCGGATTGATTAAATAATCCGATTCGCTGAAAATTGGCATTCGATCTGGTTGCCAGCTCAAGATAAGGCATCATTTGTGCCGGGCTTCGCGAAGTGGCCATTTCTGCCAAATGATTGACGGATGATTTGTTGTCAGTGATCCACTCATTCAATTTTTTTGTCAGTACCGCTTTATTTTGAATCAGAGAGGCGCGAATGGTGTGGTCGTATTCTGCAAAATCAGCGCGGCTGCTGATAGCAAGCACAATCAACGCCGGATATAGCACAAAAAATGCCAACAGGTTATAGATCATTTCACGGAATGAAACTTTGGCAAAACGATAGTGAAGCGTAACACCTGTAAAGATTAATCGGGCAAACAGCGCATTGGAAATGCCATTTACCGTCTGTTTGATCATGTTGATATAAGTCGTCTCAAACTGCGAATGCATGACAAAGTGATAAAAAATAAAGACCAGCGGCATACCGATGACGATCCAGTAAAGTGCATCGGCCAATACCATTCCTATTTTTTTTCGTTCTGTCAGCATGCCGACTATCGCTACCTCGGCGGTCATGCTCAGAATAGCGTAGGGGTGATTCCAAATGAAATAGGTGTAACTGGCAATAAGGGCGGCCGCCAAAATTCCCCGGCCAAGCCCGAAAATCTGCAGCACCAGCATGGCGAATATACTGCCAAAGAGGAAATCGATATTGAGGAATATCGGAAATTTGAAATAGTTACCGGCAAGGCCTGCAACAATCAGGGCTGCAAAGAGAGGAATACCTAACTTGTGTTTGGATTTGTCGCCCGTTAACAATCTATTCATAATTAAGGTTCTTGCAAAACGAAACAACCGAGTGTAATTTAATTGCAATTAATGTAATTAAAGGGGGAAGGGTGCGGTTATTTCTGGCAAGATGAAAGCGATTCGACAAGCATCTGCTCTGAGCGACAAATCCTACACAACGCCCGCTGATAATGCAATACAACAATGCGTATTTAATACTGTAGGAATAAGTAACGATCCGGCACATTGGGGTACCGAATGCGTTGTATTGTGGTAACTGACAAGCACGCCCTCAGACTGGCCTGCAACCTGGGCGCGCTGAGAGCCGGTGCAGTCAGTGTTGTGCAGTTGCGATATCCCGGCGTAATTCGTCCATATTCAGGCGACCGGTATAGGTTTTGATGATATCGCCGGATTTATTAAGTATGACGGTAAATGGTAAACCACCGGTGCGATCACCTAATTGTCTGGCAAGCTGGGCTCCCGGCATATCAGCAGCGTATAGCGGGTAGGTGATGTGGTATTTTTTTGAAAACGGGATGATGTTGTCCCGGCTGTCTACACCCACTCCGATAAACTGGACATGTTGCTGAGATAATTCTTTTTGCAGCGCAGATAATTCCGGCATTTCTTCAACGCAGGGGCTGCACCAGGTAGCCCAAAAATTAACCACTAAAACTTTGTTGCGCCATTCGTTCAGTGATTTGTCTGGCCCTGCCAGTGTCGGCAGCTTGCTGTTGTAGAGTGCTTCACCGGGGTGCTGTTTTTCTGCGTGTACCGGAGCGGACATATAAGCAGAGACGGCTATCCCGCAACAGGCAAAGACGACGGCGGCCATACTGTTAACCAGTATGTGTGGTTTGAATGGTAGTTTCATATCGTACTGCTTTCCTGAATTAATAGTTGTAAAGATTGTGCGTTTGCCCGGGGCGTTTTTTTGCTGGAATTTTGCCGTAAATCATCCGTGGCGAAGAGTACTAAATGCACGCCCTCTCTGTTGCGCACAAAACTGAGCGTTTCTTGCATATCCTGACGGCCGCCGTGTTTGCGTGCTGTTTCGGATACGTCAAACTGAATCCCCTGATTTAACAGGTGGATAGCAACGTCTTTATTGTTATCAGTATATAACTGAAGTGTAATGTCGGTGTGTTGACCGGCGGTACCATTGAGAACCGCACCGGTCAGGTACGGGTTAAACCTGGCCAGTTCTGTCATTATTTCAAGTGCCAGTTCACGCAGATAGCGCAAACGTATTGGCTGGCTATCTTTGTAAAATAACTGGTGATAAAGCCGGACTTGTTGTTCTATCTGATTGTTATCAGGGAGTAGTTCGGTGCCAATCTGAGAAGGTCCCAGCAGCTGACGTGCTGCTTTTAATTTTGCTGAGTTATATGTTTCGCCATTTTCAGTAATCAGGCGGGCCGCAGCGTAAGCTATTTCGGCGCGTATCTGGTCTTTTTGTGTCGCGTAGTTACTATGGTCGTGGTGCATGGTGTGTGGCATAACAATTTTTCTACAGTCGAAGGCATTATCGTGACAAGCCTGAGCCGCAAGGTCGCCACAACGGGTAGAATGTCATACTTACAGGACTTACGCAAATCGCCCTATTGCTCTGCTGTGCAGTTTCTTTTTAAGTGATGGCTATACCCGGCAGGTTCGTTGCTGGTCTTTATAAAAAATTAATGTATTTGTTGGTTTCAGGTAAATTTATGCATATTCATATTCTTGGTATTTGTGGC
>CAIWPG010000041.1 GCA_903914535.1 uncultured Oxalobacteraceae bacterium | reverse complement strand
TGCGATTGAATTTCATGATTTACTCCAAGTCAGAGGTAAGCGGAAATGTGGCCTGCATCAGGTGTTATAGTGCTTATTAGTCTGGGTTTACTTAAAGCCATCCGGTAATGATGTTGCTGTGGCGGAACATTATTTGTAAACCCTGTTACTAGTGTGGAATAGTAAAATAACAGTGATTATCAGCAATTATCATGCCAATGTACCTGGCCTAGCCTTGCGTTTTTCTTTGTTCCAGTTATGAACAGGTGCTGCATTACTGAACAAATTTTTTGTTTCACTGCTCCGGGGAGGAGTGACTTCTCCGCTTGCTTACATGGACTGACTCAGTTTTTTAAGCTGATATAAGGCTTCCAGTGCTTCACGCGGACTGAGTGCATCCGGGTCCAGTGCATCGACGGCAAGTTGCAGACGTTCATCCGGTGCTTCTGCCACTGCTGGCGGTGCTGCAAACAAATCAAACTGTGGTGTCGGTGCTGACGACCTGGCAGACTGTGCTTCCAGTTCGGCCAGATGTTTGCGTGCGGCACGTATCACCGGGGTGGGAATGCCAGCCAGCTGCGCTACCTGCAAACCATAACTTTGCGATGCAGGCCCATCCTGAACGGCATGTAAAAACACAATGCTTTCCTGATGTTCTACTGCGGATAAATGTACGTTCTTCGCACTGGAATGCACATCCGGCAGGTGGGTTAATTCAAAATAATGGGTGGCAAATAAAGTGTAGCTCCGGGTTTGCGTAATCAATTGTTTTGCAATAGCCCAGGCCAGTGCCAGTCCGTCAAAGGTGGAGGTGCCGCGTCCGACTTCATCCATTAATACCAGAGAGTGTTCGGTGGCCGCATTTAAAATGGCGGCTGATTCGGTCATTTCTACCATAAAGGTTGAGCGTCCTCCGGCAAGGTCGTCGGCAGCGCCTATCCGGGTGAATATGCGGTCTATCGGGCCGATTACCGCGCTTTGTGCCGGAACATAACTGCCGATATATGCCAGGAGCGTGATCAGTGCCACCTGACGCATATAGGTGGATTTACCCCCCATATTGGGGCCGGTAATCAGGAGTAGCTTACGTTCGGCATTTAATTGGCAGTCGTTGGCGATAAAGCGTTCAATCTGGTTTTCTACTACAGGGTGGCGGCCTTGCAGGATTTCCAGCATCGGTTCTGCCACCAGTTGCGGCGCGCACCAGTTGTGGCGCTGTGCATGCTCAGCTAATGCCACCAGACAGTCGAGCTGTGCCAGTGCTTCGGCAATGTGTTGTAGCTGTACGATGAAGGGTAATAGCTGTTGCAGAACCTGTTCGTACAGGTATTTTTCGCGTACCAGTGCACGTTCTTGTGCAGAGAGTGCTTTATCTTCAAAGGTCTTTAATTCCGGGGTAATGTAGCGTTCGGCATTTTTTAAGGTCTGGCGACGGCGGTAATGTTCCGGCACTTTGTCGGTCTGGCCGTTGGTGACTTCAATGTAAAAACCGTGTACCCGGTTGTATTCTACCCGCAGGTTAGCAATGCCGGTACTGGCGCGTTCACGGGTTTCCAGATCAATTAAAAACTGACCGGCGTTTTCGGATAAGCCGCGCAGCTCATCCAGTTCGGCATCAAAGCCTGCGGCAATCACGCCGCCGTCACGTACCATGGTGGCCGGTTGCGCCATAATGGCGCCGGATAATAAATGCAGGCATTCGCCGGGAGTGGACAATGCTGCTTGTAACTGCTCCAGTAAGGCAGTTTCCGGGGTACAGCGTGTCAGTTGCAGACGCAGGGCGGGAAGTTGTTGTAAACCATCGCGTAATCCGGCCAGATCGCGTGGCCGTGCCGAGAGTAAGGCAATCCGGGTGGTAATGCGTTCGATATCCGGAATGTCGGCCAATGTCGTCATCAGCTCGTTACAGCAATCGTTCGCCAGCAGGGTACTGATCGCCTGATGCCGTGCGACGGCTTGTTGCCGGTTACGGCTGGCATGGTGCAGCCAGCGTCGTAATAAACGTGATCCCATGCTGGTGCGGCAATGATCCAGTAATGAAAACAGGGTAGGTGATTCTTGTCCGCGTATGGTTTCGGTCAGCTCCAGATTCCGTCGTGTTACCGCATCCAGTCCGATAAATTCATGTTCTGATTCCAGTACCAGGCTATTGATATGGCGCAGGCTTTTGCCTTGTGTTGCTTGTGTATAGCGCAGTAAGGCACCGGCCGCTGCAATGGCGACGGTCGCGTGTTCGGCACCGAAGCCGCTTAAGCTGGCGACAGCAAGTTGTTCATGCAGTGCTTTTCTGGCCTGGTCGGTATCGAAATGCCAGGCCGGCAGGGTGGTGATTTTTGCCGGAAAACCTGACATGCCCGCTAAGGCATCAGCAATAGCGGGTTGATTAACATCGGCCGTGATCAGGATTTCGGCAGCGGCAATGCGCTCGCACTCCTGCACCAGCAGATGGCTGAATTGTTTTTCGGTACTGACCAGTTCCAGGCATTTTAATGCGCCGCTGGACAGCGACAGCCAGGCAAATCCCAGGGTAAACTGCTTGCGATGCACGGCAATCGAAATAGCCAGCAGCGGGCGTTCGGATTTAGCGGGTAACAGATCGGATTCGGTCAGTGTTCCGGGTGTGATGACGCGCATGACCTTGCGTTCAACCGGCCCTTTACTGCTTGCCGGATCACCGATTTGCTCGCAAATAGCAATCGATTCTCCCAGTTTGATTAATTTGGCCAGGTACTGATCGACAGAATGGTAGGGAATACCCGCCATTTTAATGGGAACGCCGCCTGAGTTGCCGCGTTGCGTGAGTGTAAGTCCAATCAGGCGTGACGCTTTGATGGCATCGTCAAAAAAAACTTCGTAGAAATCACCCATCCTGTAAAACAGCAGCGTATCGGGATGATCCGCCTTAATGCGCAAATATTGCTGCATCATGGGGGTGTGTTTGTCAGTGGCAACAGGTACTGGCTGAGCTTCTATGGTAGTCGATGGCGTAGGTACGTTCAAGAGATCCTCAATGCATTCTGTTTAGCGGGACAGGGAAGACCCGGACTAAAAGAAAAAATTCTGTTCAAGCGCACATTATATCGCTGAAAACGGTAGCTTCCCAGTTTGAATGTTTTGTGTGTGGCACGAGTTTTTTAGCTGGTGAATGCTGATGGCTGTTTGTTGACTGGGGAGATGCTGTATTTGTTGTGAATTACATCCACTTTTTTCGGTATTTTCCATAATTTTCTCAATATGCATAAAATAAATTCGTTAAGCATACAGAGGGAAAGTCATGGCAAGGATTCGCTCCAATGTGACTATCCGTCAGAACTAAATGATTGATTAGATATCAGACCTGACAGCTCAGCAGCGATTTTTGATGTTTTTTCAGAAAACAAGGGAAGAGGAATGCATTTATGGATGAATCGAACTTGGAATATGCCGGTTTTTGGATCAGAACGTGGGCTACGATTATAGACACATTTCTTATTATTGCGATCACCTTTCCAGTCCTGATTTTCATTTATGGCTGGGCGTATTTTGATTTGAAAGAGGATGTTGCCGGACCTGCTGATTTCATTATTACCTGGATTTTTCCGGCAGTTGCTGTCATTTGGTTTTGGACCAGCCGACAGGCTACACCCGGGAAGATGGCTCTCTCCATTCGTGTGTTAGATGCCAAATCCGGCAAGTCGTTGTCTGTAGCCCAAAGTCTCGGAAGATATCTCGCCTATTTCATTTCGGGATTGCCACTGGGGCTGGGTCTGTTATGGGTAGCATTCGACCGCAAGAAGCAAGGCTGGCACGACAAGCTGGCAGGGACAGTAGTGGTGAGATCCGGGAGGAGCGGGCGGAAAGCCGTTGAATTTTCAAATTAGCAATGTTGATTGGATGTGCGTTAGCAAATAAAAAGCCCACACGGGCTGTTTTCGGGAATTGGGTTCCCGATTTTGTGAACAGACCTGTGTGGGCGTTGGCAGATAAATTTCTATGAAAAACAGCAACATTACTTATTTGCGCAGGTAGTTGATGATGGCTGTGGTGCTTTGTATGGATGGGTACTCGATAAAGCGGAAGGTGATGGCGCTGATGCCAATCAGCACAGGAGTGATTGCCCATATTATGGCCCAGTGTGCTGTCGGTGACAGTGTTGCGGCGACCGGTAAGCCAATGATGAAGTTGAATGTGATAAACAGAACGATGCCGTGTATCAGATAGATACTGTAAGCAAATTCGCCGAGTGTTCGTGATGTTTTGTTGAGCATAGCGCCAAACAGACTATTGCCGCCGGCGATTAAAGAAAAAGTGACGGTCAACAGTCCGAAGGGGATGAGGTGGTAGGCTGAGTTAAAGCAGCTAATGGTTGTGATGATGCATAATATGCAAATATACGAGGCTATTTTCTTTGTGGCGAATTGACAGAATTTATCGGATTTGACGAGTAATGCTGCTATTAATCCCCCCAGAAAAATGCCGAGAAATTTGAGCGCGGCGTGTGCGGCAATAGCGATGAGTACACCGGCTACACTCATTAGCAAAACACGTGGTGACGGGCGTAAGCGGTAAAAACAGGCAATGCCGGGAAGCAGTAAATAGAAAATCCACTCATACGGTATGGACCATGTTGCTCCTGCGGTGATGGTAAATGTATTTTTGAGGCCATTGATATCAGCTTGCCTGAGTGTGGTAAAGCCAATCCAGTGCATTACTTCCTGAATCAGTGTCAGAATGGGTTCGTTTACCCTGCCTTTGGATAGGATGGCAACGATAATCAGTAGCAGCACAATGCAAAAAAAATACAGTGGTGCAATGCGTAAGAAGCGTGAGATGAACAGACGTCCCCAGTCAATGGGGCTGGATCGGGCGTTAATGAGTTTGGAAATAAATAAAAAACCCGTGATCATAAAAAACAGCGCAACGCTGCTTTCACCAAAATGTGTGTATAGCCGGGAGGGTGGCGTAGACCATGTTCCGGAGTGCAAATAAAAATACCAGATGCCTGAATGATGGAGCAAGACAAAAAAAGCAAGGTAGCCCCGTAGCCCGTCTATCGTGGAAAATCGGCCGACTGGCAGTTCCCGCCCTGATTTTTTGGCCAGAAAGTAGCTGCTCGCAAAAGCGGTGAGTAGCAAAATGAATGCGGCGACAGGACTGGTTGTCATAAAATATCATCCTTAATGTAAAACGCCTGGTGAGACATTAATTTGAAGGTGAAGTTTTAATTGGCAGCAGTTTTTTGCTCTGTTCGTACTTGATGTTGACGATTAAGGCCGGATTTTCATCTGATTTACCCGGATACGATGTGAGTCAGCCACACTTTTTTGCCTTGACCAAGATTAGCTGATACGTGGCAGGTAATAAGCCATCCGTATCACGCAGCGTTTCGTAGCGGGATTTGGCGGTTTGCCAGGCAGTTTTACCCATCATGCTGCGGCGCCGGTTGCCGCCGGTCTGATTGGCGCCTATGCCACGGATGGAGGCGAGCAGTGTGTTGAAACTGCTGTGTTGTGTTACCCAGTTTTCGGTGGTAATGGTGATTTGGCCGAATCCGGCTTTGCAAAGTGCGGTTTCAAGCTGAGATGCTGTGCTGAATGGTAATACCCGGCTATGTGTATCAATTCCGGTAAAAGCGGTGTTTAATTCGTGTAAGGTATCCGGCCCCAGTGTGCTGAACACAAGTTGCCCGCCGGGAGTCAGTATCCGTTGTAATTCGGCATAGGCCAGTGCTGGCTGACACCATTGCAGTGCCAGACTGGACCAGGCAAGGTGTATGCTGGCGCTGGCGAACGGCAGGTGTTCAAGGTCGCCGCATACGGCGTTTATTCCGATGTTGCGCTCGCTGGTCTTGCGTACCATTTCCGGTGATAAATCGCAGCCGGTGATGTTCGCCTCCGGCCAGTGCCGGCGTAGCAGGCTGGTGCCGTAACCGGTGCCACAGCCACCGTCCAGTATCTGTATTGTCTGCGCTAAATCGAATGATTGCTTGAGTGGCGTATCGGGCAGCATAGTGGCAAGCCGTTCACAAACCCGGTGTTGAAACTGTGCGATGGCATCGTAGGTGCCGGCGGCGCGGTCGAAGGCGGCGCTGACTTTGCTTTTATTAATATCAGGCATGGAGAGTATTCGCAATCAGCTGCGCACAGCCTGCTGTGTCGGACAAGAAAGGAGCGTGTGCCGCATCGGGGAATACATGGAGTTGCGCATGCGGCAATGCCTTAGCCAGCCATTCGGCGGCGGCCAGTGGCATGAGCGGGTCGTGTGCACCGTGTAGTAACAGCGTTGCTTGCCTGATGCTGTGTGCGTTTATTCGTAAGTCAGTACTTCCTAATAGCGCCAGTCCGGCCGTCAGCAATGCGGTTGGTGGTAGCGTGGTGTTTGCCTGTATGCGTGCCAGATTGCGGTTGAGCTGACGTGCATTCAGGTCGTTTTGATTGAACAGGGCGATAAAGCGTTTCAGCGCTGTCTGCGGATCGGTATCCACGGTTTCGGTGAATGCGTTTAATGCCTGTGTTTGCATGCCGTGCGGCCAATCGTGGCGTTGCACAAAGCTTGGTGTCGCGCCAATTAAAATAAGTCCGGCTATTTTGTCCGGGTGACGCTGTGCTGCATGCAGTGCCAGGATAGCGCCGAGTGACCAGCCGCATAGTATGACGGGTGCGGGTGGTGCTGTTTTTTTATTGTCAGGCACATTTTGCCGGTCAGGAAACAGCTCAGACAGCAGTATGTCTGTCAATTCATCCATTGTGGCGTTATCCGGTATGGCTGAAGGCAGTGAGGTGCCGTTGTAGCCGGGCAGGGCCTGTACGCGTGATGTGATGCCGTGTCGGGTGTGCAGTTGTGTTACCAGGCCATCCCATACGGACGGATGCATCCCCCAGCCGTGCCATAATACGAGTTGACTCATTGCAACTGCCTTAATGCCGTGATTAACTGATCCAGCTGATCGTGGCTATGTGCCGCAGACAGGGTGATGCGTAATCGTGCCGTCCCTTTTGGTACGGTCGGCGGACGGATTGCCGGTACCAGAATTCCCTGTTCTGCCAGTGCTGCGGCACAGTGCAGTGCAGCTTCATTTTCACCGATGAGTATGGGTTGTATGGGGGTTGGTGATGACATGAGTTGCCAGCGTGTGTTGTGTAGTCCGGCGTGCAGCTGTGCGATCAGCTCTTGCAGATGCCTGCGTCTGGCATCGCCCTGCTCAATGAGTTCCAGGCTTTTGATGAGTGTGGCGGCCACAATCGGGCTGGATGCTGTGGTAAAGATATAGGTACGGGCACGTTGCATCAGCCACTCAATCACATTGGCTGCCCCGGCCACAAAAGCCCCGGAAACTCCGGCAGCTTTACCCAGGGTGCCGATATAAATAATGCGCGGATACGCGCTCAGGGTGATGCCCATATGCGCCAGAGAACCGCGTCCCTGCGGGCCAAGTACGCCAAAACCGTGGGCATCGTCGACTACCAGCCAGGCATCGAAGCGTTCGGCCAGTTCCAGTAGTTGTGCTAATGGTGCCAGATCACCGTCCATGCTAAATACGGCATCGGTCAGAATCAGTTTGCGTCTGGCGCTGCTGCCTGCCAGCTGACGCTCTAATGCAACCATATCATTGTGTGGATAGCGCAGGTGATCGGCACGTGATAGCTGGGCTGCATCAATCAGTGAAGCATGATTGAGCCGGTCAGAAAATACGGCATCACCACGCCCGACCAGTGCAGGAACCACACCAAGATTGGCCATGTAGCCTGTGCTGAAATACAGGGTGCGTGCGCTGCCCGTGAATGTGGCAAGATTTTGTTCGATTTCTTCGTGCGGTGCCAGGTGGCCGCCAACCAGGTGTGATGAGCCTGAGCCGACTCCCCAGCGGCTTGCAGCGGTACGTGCAGCTTCTATCAGTGCCGGTTCTGCGGCAAGACCCAGATAATCATTACTGCAAAACGAGAGTAGTGTGCGCTTATTCGTTTTGAATTCTACGCAGCAAGGACTGTCTGTGATGCGGCGCACACGTTGAAGACCTGCTGTTTTTAGTTCTGCCAGTTCACTATCGAGTTCTTCCCAGATCATATGGTATCGTTGTAATACAGTCAATTTAACCACGCATTGTAACATGGTTTGTGTGTTGCTTTAGAATAAGTCCTTACGTGCCGGGCAGGTGTGCCGTTCGCCTATGAGTGTCTTACATTGGTGGCTGCTGCCATCAGGTCATTAATTAATGCCAGTGCATTTTTACCTGACATTGCATGAGGGTTGAGTTCGGCAAGCTCGGAAAAACGCAGCAGAATGGCCGGGTTGACTTTATCCAGCTTAGCCAGGCCCATCGTCCACAGCGCGTAATGACGTTCGTTAATTTCTTCGTAATTCAGCAAGATGACATCGGTATGACGGGGGTCACGCAGAATTTTAGCGTAAAGTACGTTGATGGCATCCCGCCCGCCTTCCAAAACTTGCATATAAAGACCATGACTGTGGCAGAGTATGCCGGTAATGCCTTGTTTAGGGTTGCCGGAGCGTGCCTGCTGCATAATGTCATGCAGCGTATCGGAGTCGGAGCCTGGTTCGGCATTGTCAGTGGCACGGCTGGTGTAGAGCAGTCGAACTAGCATAATGACTCCTGCGGATAATTGCATTAATGAGCTGATGTTAACGGGCTGACGTTAAGATAGTATTAAATCAGCGTTTAATCAATGACAAAAATTCGCGGCGCAGTGCGGGGTCTTTCAGGAAAGAGCCGCGCATTACGCTGTTTACCATTTGAGCATCCATGTCTTTGACCCCGCGCCACTGCATACAAAAATGATCGGCTTCCATGACGACGGCAAGGCCGTCTGGTTGCATTTTTTCTTGCAGCAGATCAGCTAATTGTACAACAGCTTCTTCCTGAATTTGCGGGCGACTCATGATCCAGTTAGCAATACGTGCAAATTTAGATAAACCAATCAGGTTTGAATGTTCATTTGGCATGACACCTATCCAGATTTTGCCAATAACCGGACACAGGTGGTGCGAGCAGGAGCTGCGCACGGTGACCGGGCCGATGATCATCAATTCGTTCAGTTGGGCTGCATTCGGAAATTCTGTCACAGCAGGCATGGGAACGTAACGTCCGCTAAATACTTCATTGATGAACATTTTAGCGACGCGACGTCCGGTGTCGCGGGTGTTGTGGTCGCTTGCCGTGTCGATGACCAGACTTTCCAGTACGCCCTGAAGTCTGGTGCTGACCTCTTCCAGCAGTTCATTCAGTTCGCCTTCCCGGATGTGGGCGGCAATATTGTCGTTAGCATGAAACCGTGTTTTGCTGGCGATAAGGCGGTCGCGTATACGTTGTGATACAGGTATGGCTACACTGTTGTATTGAGGTGTCAAATTGGCTGACATGGTGTGATCCTGGTTGATATTTGAAAAGCTTGTTCCTTACTCGCATCAACAGAATCTCGCCAATCAGCGCAATCCGGATGGGGCGCAACTGACAGAATTACAGACAGTGGAAACGCAGCCATGCTGCCGCGGTCGCTCAGGCCGTAATTTTGTCGGCGTCGGGCCAGAAGATGGACAAAGATTTGATACTAGCATAAATTACGAAGTTGCAATTGTACAAGCAAATTTGCCGCGAGATCAGGATGATGCGTAGTTTGCTGCTGTTGTTATGCCGCTAACCGGGCGTGTCGTATGTGTCGTATGTAGTACCTGAGTCAGTTTGTTTGTAAAAGTGCTTCAAATTCATCAATCGGCATCGGACGTCCGAATAGGTAACCCTGAAAAAACAGGCAGCCGTAGTATTCCAGAAATGCTTTTTGCGCTTCCGTTTCAACGCCTTCTGCAATCACGTTCATTCCCAGAGTATAGGCCATGATGATAATGGTTTTGATGATGACGGCATCGGTGGGGTGAATGCCGATATTCTGTACAAACGACTTGTCGATTTTAAGCTGGCTGAGGGGCAGTTTGGCCAGTTTGGACAGTGAAGCGTATCCGGTGCCAAAATCATCGATGGAAAATTGAACTCCTATGGCATTAATTGCGACCATTTTTTCAATAGCATCTTCGATATTAAATGCCATGCTTTCGGTAAGCTCCAGTTTGAGCAGTGCGGGATTGATCGCACTATCGCTGACCAGTTGCTGTACCTTAGCAATAAAATTGTCTTGTCGTAATTGATGGGCACTGATGTTAACGGCAAGTTGCAAGTGCATTGTCAGTTCATTTTTTTCCCATGCTTTGAGTTGTGCGCAGGCGGATTCCAGTACCCATTGCCCTATCGGTGAGATTAAGCCGGTATCCTCCGCCAGAGGCGTAAATTCTTCGGGCAGGATGAGGCCGTTTATGGGGTGCTGCCACCGTAGCAGTGCTTCTGCGCCGATGAATTTTCTTTGTTGATTTACCTGTGGCTGAAAGTAGAGTGTAAATTCATTTTTTATCAGACCACGGTGTAAACCTGCTTCCATGATGGCGCGGTTTGTTACGGCAGTCTGAGTGGCAGAATCAAAAAAACATAGCGTGTTGTGATCTGTTTTTTTTGATTGAACCATGGCAAAATCGATGTGCTGAAGTAATTCAACTGCATTACTGCTTTCGCTGAACAGATCAATGCTGACACTGGCGGTGCAATAAAATTTATTGCCATTGAGCTGGTAAGGCGCGTTTAATACAGCGATTACTTTTTCACCTTCGCGCCTGGCCTGAGCTGCGGCCTCCAGCGGTTTTGCATCTAGTTTTGTCAGTAGAAGAACAAATTCATCACCGTTCAGCCGGGCAACGCAATCTGTGGCGCTGGAAATATTACTTAATCGTGTTGCAACTTCAATAAGTAATAAATCACCGACTTCATGGCCGAGTGTGTCATTAATTATTTTAAATTTATCCAGATTAATGAGCAGGACTGCACCGGTTAGTCCGCTATGTTTCGCATTTGTTAATTCTCTTGCTATTCGATCCAGTAGCAGACGGCGGTTGGGGAGTTGTGTCAGCTGATCGAAATAGGCAAAGCGAATTGCCTCCGATTCGGCGGCTTTACTCGTTGTGATGTCGATGAAATTGCCAATGTAGTGGGTTGTGACACCATGTACATCTACAACATTGCTGATGCTGAGCCATTCGGTAAAAATCTGACCATTCTTACGCCGGTTAATGATTTCACCTTGCCAGGAGCCGAGCTCAGTCAGTGATTCCCACATTGACTGGTAAAAAGCCTGATCATGTTGTCCTGCACTTAAAAAGTGTGCAGATTTACCCAGTGCATCGTGTTCACTGTAGCCTGTCAGTGAAGTAAATGCGTTGTTCGCTTGCAGGATAATGCCGTTTCTGTCGGTGATAAACATGCCGGAGACGGAGTTGAACGCGGCGGTAGCAATGCGTTGTTTTTCGTCATGCTGTTTGGCTTGAGTCATGTCAAAGATCACTGAGCGATGTTTGACTCCGATAGAGTTGAGTAAAATTGGCCTGACGGTGCCATCTATACTGATCAGATCCAGTTCCAGATTTTTGATCGGACCGTATGTAGTATTGTTAAAAAAGTATTTCTGAAAAATTATCTGACTGATAGGTGTTAAAAAATCGAGGAAGCTTTTGTGACCGATCAGAACATCTCTGGGATAACCAATCCAGGCTAATTCAAGTGTGTTGATGTGTTGGAAGATGCCGTCATCGTCCAAGGTGTGGCTGCCAAAGGGCGCATGCTCGTAAGCTGCGTCAATTTCTAATTCCAGTGCGCTTAGCTTACTGTTCACCACAACAGCATCGGTGTTGTCTGATATCTCTGTTCGTAATGTTAACTCCAACTCATTGGCCATGAGAATTCCCGATTAGTTTTTTCCGAAAAACCAGGTATTACTTGTTATGCATAGTGTTGTTTGTATATTGCTGATACAAATGCAAAGCGAGTAGCAATGCGGTGCTGATGACTTTACTTCCTTAGTGTTTTTGCAATGTCTGCGGCGTCCATTGCCATTTGAGCAGCTGAAGCCGCCGCCACTGTGGCGCGTGCTGTAGCGGCGGCAGCTTCGGCGGAGGATTGTATTGCATGTTCTTCTGCCTGAAAGGCTGCCGCTGCCGCCTCTGCCGCGGCTACTGCCGCCAGGGTAGATGCTTCTGCAGCCGCCATTGTCGCTTCAATGACGGGTACAGCCGCCGCTGCAATGGCGGCGGCTGAGGCATTTTTACAGGCTAGTGCGGATTTTTCTGCTGCAGTTGCTGCCCGTATCGCGGCTTCCAGTGTGCTGCTGGTCAGTGATTTCATCGTCGTTAATGCTTCGCTGTAGCGCTTGTTGACGATCAGGTAGCCATCTCTGAGTGTAATAACTTCATTTTCAAGGTCAGCTAGCTTGGCGTAAATTTTCTTTTCAGACTCTGTCATCATTTTATTCTCAATAGCAAAAGATTGGCAGCGATGCTCATTAATTAATTGATTGCAACTATACACCTCAAAGAAAAATCCCGCAAATAAGTAAGGGGCAGTTGGCGCTTAATTATTTTCTTCCATGATCCAGCGTGCGGCTTTCTCTGCAATCATCAGGGTGGGGCTATTGGTATTGCCACTGGTAATGGTCGGCATGATGCTGGCATCGGCAATGCGCAGCCCCCGGATGCCGTATACCTTCAGGCGGGGATCGACTACCGCCATAAGGTCATTCTTTTTCCCCATTTTTGCGGTTCCCACCGGATGAAATATCGTGGTGGCGATATCGCCTGCCAGCTTAGTTAACTCGTCATCGGTCTGAAATTGTACGCCGGGTTTGTATTCGTGCGGATGATATTTGGCCAGTGCCGGCTGTGCGACAATTTTTCGTGTCAGCCGCAGTGAATCTATCGCTACCCGCCGATCTTCCGGGGTGCTCAGGTAATTGGGTGAAATAACGGGTGCATCGCCATAGTGACTGCTGTTGATATGCACGGTACCACGGCTGCCGGGGTTCAGATTGCATACACTGGCCGTAAATGCGTTAAAGCTGTGCAAAGGGCTGCCGAATGCATCCAGACTCAGCGGCTGTACATGGTATTGGATGTTTGGGTGCGTCAACGAGGGATCGCTGCGGGTAAATGCCCCCAGTTGTGATGGTGCCATACTCATAGGGCCGGTGCGTCTGATGGCATATTCCAATGCAATTTTTGTTTTTCCCCACAAACTAGCGGCACTGGTGTTGAGTGTTTTTACGCTATCTACGTGGAATACGGTACGTATCTGGAGATGATCTTGTAAGTTGGCACCTACACCGGGTAAATCTGCCACAAGCGTTATTCCCAGTTTTTGAAGTAGCCCGGCAGGGCCGATGCCGGAAAGTTGCAGTAATTGCGGTGTACCTATACTACCGGCACTTAAAATCACTTCATGCGTGGCTGATGCATTTATCCTGACGCCCTTACGTATGACATGGACGCCGGTACAGCGCAGCTGACCATCTGGTAATCGTGTGGTTTTCAGGCTGGTAGCCTGCGATTCTGTCCAGAGTGTAAAGTTAGGACGCTCCATACATGCCGGCCGCAAAAACGCCTTAGCGGTGTTCCAGCGCCAGCCGTTTTTTTGATTGACTTCGAAGTAGCCTACACCTTCATTGTCGCCCTGGTTGAAGTCTTCTGTGGCCGGAATACCTGCTTCCTGCGCTGCTTCAGAGAATCCGTCCAGAATTTTCCAGTTTAGCCGTTGCTTTTCAACCCGCCATTCACCGCCAGAGCCGTGCAGTGCGCGAAATTGAGTGGATTTTTCTGGTTCAGTGATAAAAGAGGAATTTTTATCCAGTTTATAGTGTGATTCATGGGCTTTAAAATCAGGCAGGCAGTTTTCCCATGTCCAGTCCTTATCGCCTGTCAGGCTGGCCCAGTGATTATAATCACGTGCCTGCCCGCGCATATAAATCATGCCATTGATGCTGGAGCAGCCGCCCAGGGTTTTTCCGCGCGGATAGCGCAGTGATCTGCCATTCAATCCGGATTCCGGCGTTGTGGTGTAGAGCCAGTCGGTGCGCTGGTTGCCTATGCAATAAAGATAACCGACTGGTATGTGAATCCAGTGGTAGTTATCTTTGCGGCCGGCTTCAATTAACAGGACGCGTTTAGACGGGTCTGCACTGAGTCGCTTAGCCAGCAGGCAGCCTGCGCTGCCTGCCCCGACGATGATGTAGTCGAACTCCAGGGAGGCTGTCATGGATTATTTCGCTGTCGGCATAACAAATTCAGCGCCTTTGCTTATGCTTTCCGGCCAGCGTTGCATGATGCTTTTTTGTTTGGTGTAAAAACGCACCCCTTCTTCGCCATAAGCGTGCATATCGCCAAAAAGTGATTTTTTCCAGCCGCCAAACCCGTGCCATGCCATCGGTACCGGAATAGGAACGTTAATGCCGACCATGCCAGCCTGGACACGACGCCCGAATTCGCGTGCAATATTGCCGTCGCTGGTGAAGCAGCTTACGCCGTTACCAAATTCGTGGGCATTAATTAAATCCAGTCCGGTGGCGAAATCGGCAACCCGTACACAAGCAAGCACCGGTCCAAAAATTTCTTCTTTGTAAATACTCATTTCCGGGGTGACGTGGTCAAACAGGGTGCCGCCCAGCCAAAAACCATGCTCATGCCCGTTGACCTGATGATCACGGCCGTCAGCCAGTAACTGTGCGCCTTCAGCTACGCCTTTGGCGATGTGAGTTGTAATGCGGTTTAGTGCTGCTTTGCTTACTATCGGTCCCATTTCTGCATCAAGTTCTTTACCGTTGCAGATTTTGAGTTTTTTGGTGCGTTCCAGTAGTAAGGGAATGATTTTATCCGCGACATCGCCAACTAACAGGGCAACACTGATCGCCATACAACGTTCACCGGCTGAACCGTAAGCGGCACCGATAAGCGCATCGACTGTTTTTTCAATATCGGCATCCGGCATGATCATCATGTGATTTTTTGCGCCGCCCAATGCCTGCACCCGTTTACCGTGCAAGGCACCTGTTGCGTAAATATGATTGGCAATAGGGGTGCTGCCGACAAATGAAATTGCTTTTACGTCCGGATGCTCCAGTAAGGCATCGACCGCCTCTTTATCACCCTGAATAACGTTAAATACACCATCAGGAAATCCGGCCTGTTGCATTAAGTCTGCAATCATTAATGAAGCAGACGGGTCGGTCGGGCTGGGTTTTAGTATAAAGGTATTGCCTGCAGCAATAGCGACCGGGAACATCCACATCGGTACCATGACGGGAAAATTGAAAGGGGTAATTCCGGCGACGACACCCAGTGGCTGGCGTAAGGTCCAGTTGTCAATGCCGGTGGAAACCTGATCGGTAAAATCGCCTTTGAGCAGTTGTGGAATGCCACAGGCAAATTCCACAATGTCAATGCCGCGCTCTACTTCTCCTCTGGCATCGGTAAATACTTTGCCGTGTTCCGCAGTAATGGCATGAGCCAGAGCGTCTTTGTGGGTATTGAGTAATTCCAGGAATTTGAACATGTGGCGGGCACGGCGTATTGGCGGTATATCCGACCAGGCAGGGAAAGCGGCCTGCGCTTTTGCTACAGCGTTACTGACATCGGCAGCATTGGCCAGCACGACACGCGCACTGACTTCACCGGTGGCCGGGTTAAAAACATCCTGACTGCGATCAGATTGTCCCCGGACGACTTCGCCATGAATGAAGTGGCCAATCAGGGGAATGGATGCCGGTGTTGCGCTTGCCTGTGAGCTTGTTTGATTATTCGCTGAATTAGTCATATTGTACTTTCAAAGAAATAGGAATGTCATAAAACGGTTTCTGCATTGTTCTTTTCGCCCTGATTGCTATTTTGCAGAACGCCGGTGTGGTTTGTGCCGGTAAATTTTTACCGGGATAATTTTGCGCCATTCCTAAAAGATAAACTGGCTGGTTTTTTTCCACTTTAGCTAACATCATTGAATTAATCTACGCAGAAATACTTGTGTCTGTTATAAATACAGTTAATATCACTCTATGGATATTCAAACATTAAAAGTCTTTGTTACGGTTGCCCGTGAGGGAAGCCTGACGCGCGCAGCAGAAAAGATGCATCTCACCCAGCCGGCGGTGGGTTTGCAAATTAAAAAATTACAGGATCACAGCGGTTTACAGTTGTTTACCCGTACTCCGCATGGCATGACGCTCACGCTTGACGGTGCGAAATTATTGCCATTGGCGGATAAGGTAGTGAGTGCGCAGCAGGAGTTTAATGCGGTAGCCGCGCGGATGAACAGCGATGTGCAATACCGTTTGTCTGTCGGC
>CAIWPG010000040.1 GCA_903914535.1 uncultured Oxalobacteraceae bacterium | reverse complement strand
TGCATCACCAAAGACCTGCACCCACTCACCGAATGACAAATTGGTCGTAATGATGAGCGAAGTTTTTTCATACAAATGACTGATCAGATGAAACAGCAATGCGCCTCCAGAAGCGGGAAACGGCAAATATCCCAGCTCATCTAAAATGACAGCGTCCATCAGACAAAGCTGTTTCGCCAGATTGCCAACCTTTCCCTGACTCTTTTCCCGTTCCAACTGGTTGACCAGATCGACCGCATTGAAGAAACGTACCCGCTTGCCATGATGGATTGCCGCGATGCCGATGGCTGTGGCTAGTTGCCGGCCAGATTGGCCAACAGGCAACAGACGTTCGTTTTTCCTCATCTAATGCCATGAACTACCTGACAGTTCCTGCGTACTCCTCAAGTCTGCTCCACAATGAAGGAGCCTTTCGCCTTCCCGTAAAGATCTTCGATATTCTGTTTCTTGTAGCCGTTTAAAAGAGAATTTTCTGCCAATGAAATGTTACGATTTACGATGTCAATTAATTTTAAACAGTGGTCAGAAAATCTAAGCGCAACTGATTTATTTGTAGGATCGAAATTCATATCAAGCGCTTTTACACCAATAATATCTTTTGATTTCCCAATTGGATTTAATAAAATCACGACAGTTGTGGCATTTCGTCCCTTCCCTGCATGGGCAACGTGATTATGCCTCAAGCGTTCCATTTCCTTATAAATTTCATATTGATCATTGCCGAGTTTTTGTATCTGCTGTGGGTTTAAATGTATTCCTCTAGATTCTGAACTAGTAATGCACCGACCATAAAGCGCAATTCCGCTGTTAAATAAATGGCGCATAACAAAGGCGTCATCTGAAATTTCCTCTTTGAGAAATTGAATTTTATTAAATGCTTCACTCGCTGCAAGGAGATCAACTTTTATTTGGTTGTACGCCAAAATTGATTTGGCCTCATGAGGCTTGACTGGCACAAACGGTTGTTGCACACCACTTGCATCACGAAAAACAATTTCAGATCTGGAGTGGGCCATTTTTAAATGCCTTTAAACTTTGTTAGGTTTGTGCCTTCTTGGGTCAGTCGATTACCTATAATTTGCGTTGTCAACTGGTTCCCATAATCCATTGAATGGGAAATCAGGTGGGACAAGTCGCCATATTTCCTTAGATTCAATGTTACTGAACCATCTTCCGCCATAAATCAATCCTCTATGATATTTAGGATCAACTCTGATTTCTTCTACCAAACCTGCATTGATCAGATCAACAATGTACTTGAGGAAGCGATCATATTCACTTGGAAATGCAAATCCATGAATTTCTTGCCATTCTATTGGGTCCAATTCCAAATTTCCTTCAAATTTTGACGACATAACTGACTGGCAGAATTGTGCCGTCTGCCGTAAGGTGGTTTTTACTGATGCAGCGCACAAAACTGAAATCAGATTTCCCCATTCTCAATCATTCTGGTCAACATGGCAATATCCACGCCGTAGTTTTTTGATTCTTCTGATGCATCGTCGTCCTGATTCTGGTAATGATTCGCACTCACTAAGCTCTTGAAACCGGCTATATGCCGGCCCATGCTAGGAATAGATACCGGGGCGCATCGTTCAAACGCTGGGCGTTTTTGACTTTTCTTGTGTGAACCTTCAGAGAATAGCAATTTGGCGCGCAACGCTTCAAATGAATATCCTCGTCCGAGTCGAACCATCACGCGAATGAGTGAATTTACACTCTCGGTGTATGCGTTTGTAATTCGGTGGTCAAAATAGGCCAAGATGTGTGGCTGCCAGTTACGCCATGCCTTAATTAGGTCAGAGAATGCGTCCCTGACTTCTTCCGTTACGGATATTTCCCAGGCTGCGTAGCGCGAAAATGCCTCTTCTTTCGATTGTGAATCGTATATCGTAAAGAAATCTTCCTTTAATCGATACGCAAGACCAAGTTCAGGATAGTTTTCAACCCAGCCAGATAACTTCAAGGCTTCCTGGTCCGTCAGTTCCGATTCTCGTTTTAATAGCACAAAGCGATCGTGCATCAGACCACGGCGCTGCTTTGTCGTGAGTGACTCGCGCAAGCTTTTTCTGACTTTTTCCATTGCATCATTTGCCATCCGAACCACATGAAATTTATCGATGACAACGATTGCTTCTGGAAGAACGAGTTTTACAGCATCCCTGTATGGAACCCACATGTCCATCGCAACGTATTGAATTTTTTCACGACCTGGCAATTGGGATAGATATTTGACGACCGTTTCTTTATTGCGATTTTGAAGCAGATCAACGATCGTATTATTTTCGACATTCGTGATGACGCACCTATGCTGGATTAAATGAATTTCATCGATACCCATCCAGCGCGGCGTTTCAAAGCGTACTTTCTGCTCCAGCTCTGCAACATAATCTTTAAATATGAGTCGGACTGTTCCTTCGACAATTCCCACTTCATCGGCCAGGCTGCTGAAGGTTCTTTTAACGGCCTGCTGGCCAATCCAGTCAACCAGGCGTGATGTCATCAACCGCTTTGCGTTGACGTCGGGGAGTCGTTCATAGAAAGTTTTGCTGCATCCTTTGCAGCGGAATCGACGAGTGTTGACGTAAATACCCACACACTTGCCGTGCATGGGCAGGTCGCGAATCATTTGCTCACGACGGCCAAAACCTTCAAGCTCTATGTGGTGACAGTTTGGGCAGCTGACTATCTGCTGCTTAGTCTCGGCTTTAATGTGATAGTCATGGTCCTCTTCGTGAAACTCTGTTACGGAGTATGCTGGCAGATTTAGTATGTTGGTTGGCATATTTTTTACTGAAAGCCAGGGCCTGATTTTCTGGTTGGTGGACCACCTGAAACACCCCCCCCAGAACCGTCACCGTCTCCATCATTTTCATGTGATGGCTGAGTCTCATCAAATAAACTTAAGTATCCAGAAAATTTGTAAAGTTTATTTCTCTTCTGTCCGGTTGCTTCAGTAACGTAACCACTTTTTACAAAATTTTGAAGAGCATTCGAGGCCGTGACATAGGAACAACCTAAAAGCCTCTCTGCAGTACGAATATCCATTATCGGTTGCGAAAATAGGTGATCAACAAGGGCTAACTCATTTTTCCCCATAGATCTAGCGTTAAAAAGAACTTTCTCACGAAACTCAACAATACGTTGCGCAGTTAAAGAGGCCTCGTTACTTACTTGGACAACGCCACGAAGGAAAAATTTTACCCAACCCTCCCAGTCACCGTTTTGTCGTACGGCGGTTAGACGATCATAGTAATCCAAGCGGTTTTGCTTTAAATATAGGCTGATATAGAGTAGAGGCTGCTTCAAAACGTTTCGTTCATGCAGTAAAAGGGAAACAAGCAAACGACCAACTCGTCCGTTACCATCTAAGAACGGATGAATTGTTTCAAATTGAGCGTGCAATATCGCGCACTGAATAGCGATAGGCAGTTGGCCGCGATTGTGCATGAAAGATTCAAAATTTGACAACGCATTTTGCAACAGATGCACCGGCGGTGGAACAAAAGACGCATTAGTTAATGTACAACCCTGCGGGCCGATCCAGTTCTGACTGCGTCGGAACTCTCCTGGATCCTTATGCTCGCCGCGAACTCCTTGCATTAACCGTTCATGCATTTCCCGAATTAGCCGTAATGATAATGGCAGTGTTTTAAGTCGCTCGATGCCATAATTCATGGCGTTGACGTAATTTACCACCTCGGAAATATCTTTTGTTCGCACACCATCTTCATCTGCTTCTTGCTGGAGTACGTCGTCCAATGTGCATTGAATGCCTTCGATCTGCGAACTAAGGACGGCCTCTTTCTTGACATACATCGCTACAAAGAGATCTGGATTTGGAAGAAGTGAAGCAATACCTGATAATTGTCCTAAAGCTAAGTCAGCTTCAGACATCAACCCAATCATTTCCATGTCGAAATCGATGGGCGGACTTGGTGGTAAATCAGCCGGCACAAAAGCCAGGTAAGCCGTGGAATGAGTGCCCTGCTGTTGCGTTTTTCCAGCTCTTGATTCAACGAATTTCATAATAAGCCAACCTTCAAAAAAGTCTTATTTTAAAAAAGTACTGTATTTTAAAATAAAGAACTATATTCGTGCGCCTTATTTTAAAAAAACTTAAACATGAATTGGTTTAGACTTTTCTATCTCCAATCATACATTACGAATTAGCATAGCGAAGAAAAGTAAACGCGTCAATCATAAAATACGATTTATACATCAATTTACATTGGTTGCAAAAATATGTAATCAATCACGGATTACGGATACCCTAAATTAGTTAAGCTTAGTTAAGCAATGAGTCATCATAGCAGTGCATAACGATAATCTGTACGGGAAAAAATCCCGCTCATTAGTAGCGCATCACACGACGCAGGCTCCCAAAAAATAAGTTTCCAAACTCATTATTTTTTAAATTAAATTGATATACATCAAATAAATATAATTAAAAATTTGTATAATTAACGGTTGTAAAAAATAAACGTAGATTTAGCTACGGCTATGCTTACTCCTTCCTCTATCTATCAGAAAGCACGCTACCATGCTTCGCGCCCCAGAATTGTTATTGCCCGCCGGCTCACTTGCCAAAATGCACGCTGCCTTCGACTATGGCGCGGATGCCGTATACGCCGGACAACCACGTTACAGCTTGCGTGCACGCAATAACGAATTTTCTACCCTGGCGACACTGGAAGCAGGTATCACTCAGGCTCATGCGCGTAGTAAGCTGTTTTTTGTTGCCAGCAATATTTTTCCGCACAACTCCAAACTCAAAACCTATCTGCGCGACATGACACCCGTCATTGAGATGAAGCCGGATGCCTTGATTATGGCCGATCCGGGCTTAATCATGATGGTGCGCGAAAAATGGCCGGAAGTACCTGTACATTTATCTGTGCAAGCCAATGCCGTCAATTGGGCTGACGTAAAATTCTGGAAGCAAATGGGTTTAACCCGCGTGATTTTATCGCGCGAACTCTCTCTGGATGAAATCGAAGAAATTCGCCAGGAATGTCCCGATATGGAACTGGAAGTTTTTGTGCACGGCTCATTATGCATTGCCTACTCCGGTCGCTGCCTGTTATCGGGTTATTTTAACCACCGCGATCCTAACCAGGGCACTTGCACCAATTCATGCCGATGGGATTACAAGGTGATGAACGCCAGTGAAGATGCCAGCGGCGATCTGACACATATTCCGGTTGAAACACTCAAATTCAATTATGAAGAAGCACTGCAATCGGCTAATCAGCAATTTTCTGCTATGGGCGATTTGCCGCGTCACCCGCTGGCAGACCAGCCATACCTGATAGAACAAGCCGGACGTCCCGGCGAAAAAATGCCTATTCTTGAAGATGAATATGGCACTTACATCATGAACTCCAAAGATTTACGGGCAGTTGAACACATTGAGCGCCTGGTCAAAATTGGGGTTGATTCACTAAAAATCGAAGGCCGCACCAAATCACTGTATTACGCTGCCCGTGCAGCACAAGTATACCGGCGCGCCATTGACGATGCCGTAGCAGGCCAGCCGTTCAATATTGAGCTGCTGGGTGAATTACAAGGTTTAGCCAACCGGGGATACACAGATGGCTTCTACCAGCGTCATCACACGCAGGAACATCAAAACTACATGAGCGGCGTATCAGAACACAATCGCAGTAACTACGTAGGCGATGTGCAGGGTATCGTTGACGGGTGGGCCGAAGTAGATGTTAAAAATCGCTTTGCGGTAGGTGATCAGATAGAAGTCATACACCCAAGCGGCAATCAGATTGTCACGCTGTCACGGATGCAAACCATGGATGGAACCGATGTAGAAGTAGCGCCGGGTAGCGGACACCGGGTACGTATTGAGCTGGATGCGCGTTATGAACACGCCTTACTGGCACGTCTTTTATAGTTTTTTACATAAGATATTGTCATCTGCTGCAAGACATAAAATCAATAATTTTCACCATTTTTGACTGTTCACCCCAATTCTTCACAATAAAAAATTGGGGTGAATGACGAATTACTTATCAATAATTCATTGATATAGCGTATAAGTCGGATCGGTTTTACGCTAAAAATGCCCCTGTTTGATGTACAATGGGCGGCGTTTAACAACGACATTCCGGGGCTGACTACCGTCCGCCCCTGTTCTCTGTTTCTTTGGTACGTAGATCGACGTGTACTTTTTTGTTGACTACCTGACTATTAACACCGGGCTATTCACTCGCAAAAAGGGTTACCGTTATGCTTTTTCTCCGTTATAAACCCCTTTTTGCGGCTATTTTTCTTGTCATATCCACACATATTTACGCTGAACCGCTCACCGGCGATCAAGATAACGCAAATGCAATCAGCACGCCGCCGGCCAGCCTGACCTCCTCCTCTATCCCGACGCAAAGCTTGCTACACAGCGAAGATGTCGATTTATGGAACCGGATTCGCAACGGATATGGCATTCCCGATCTGGAAAATCCCTTAGTCAGCAGCCAGGTGAACTGGTACAGTAGCCGTGCCGATTACATACAACGTGCTACCGAACGCGCATCGCATTATCTTTATCACGTCGTAGAAGAATTAGAAAAACGCGGCATGCCAACCGAACTGGCCTTATTACCGTTCATTGAATCTGCATTTAATCCGCAGGCAATATCCAGCGCGAATGCATCCGGCATGTGGCAATTCATTCCGTCTACCGGTCGTGATTTTAAGTTAAAACAAAACATGTTTAAGGATGAGCGCCGTGGCGTGCTCGATTCCACCGATGCAGCACTCACTTACCTGCAGCGCCTGTACGGCATGTTTGGTGACTGGCAGCTGGCACTGGCAGCTTATAACTGGGGCGAAGGTTCCGTTCAGCGCGCCATCAAAAAACAGCAGGCTGCAGGTTTGCCCATCGACTTTAACAGCATGTCTTACCTGATGCCGAATGAAACTAAAAATTACGTTCCCAAGCTACAGGCCGTTAAAAATATCATCAGCAATCCGGAATTATTCAAAATTGCATTGCCTAAAGTAGAGAACCAGCCTTATTTTGTCAGTGTTGATAAAACCCGTGATATTGATGTACGTGTCGCAGCACAACTTGCGGAACTGTCCATTACCGAATTTACTGCACTTAATCCTCAATTTAACCGCCCTGTCATTACCGGCAATAGCGACACTAAAATTTTGCTGCCGGCAGATAACGTTGAGATATTTAAAAACAACCTGAGCAAATGGGCCGGCCCCTTATCCAGCTGGACTGCGTATACTGTCACTAAAAATGAGCGCATAGAAAACATCGCACGCCGTCTGGGTTCAGAAGCAAATGTGCTTGTTAAGGTCAACCACATACCGCCAAATATGCTGGTTAAAGCAGGTTCAACACTGCTGGTACCAAAATCGACTCAAAGCAATGACAAAGACATTTCACAAAATGTCGCTGAAAACGCTACGCTTTCAGTGGAAAAAGACAATACCCGGCAAATCAGTTTCAAGGCCGGTAAAAAAGACACTTTAGCCTCAGTAGCCAGACACTACAAAGTTTCAGTTGCCCAAATTAAAGAGTGGAATAATTTA
>CAIWPG010000039.1 GCA_903914535.1 uncultured Oxalobacteraceae bacterium | reverse complement strand
GTTTAGCAACAGTGTATCGGGTATTGACTCAGTTTGAACAAGCTGAAATCATACATCGCAATCACTTTGAAACCGGCAAAGCCGTTTTTGAACTAAACGAAGGTTCACACCACGACCATCTGGTTTGTCTGAACTGCGGAAGAGTAGAAGAATTTTACGATCCGGACATCGAGCAGCGCCAACACGCAATTGCCGCTGAACGCGGCTTTACCATTTCTGACCACTCCCTGGCAATTTATGGTAACTGCAACAAAAAAGATTGCCAAAACCCGCCGTAAAAAAATCCAGGCTTCATTGCCTGGTCTGCTTATCTGACTTAGCGACCTGATTGAGCTAGCTGACTCAGCTACTTAGTTGTTGCAGGTTAATTATACAACAGGACTGACACAAGGCTGCGTCAGCAAGACAACACACCGCCGGAGTCATTCTGCGTCAACGCGACACCCGCAGCAAAAGGCGCCATTCATCCGGCGCCTTTTTCAATAAATCCCATCTCAATACCAACAACACTGCGCCTGCGTACAAAATTAACGTACCGGTACAATGTATTCGGCATACTCATATAACTGCCCGAGAATTTCTTCATCGCGTTCATGAGCATCTTCAGACAAACGATCAATCTCTGCAAAAAAATCATCCACCGTCAGAGCGCCGGCCACGCCATCAAAAAAACGGGCTGCACGGACGTCTTCCCAGCGTTGCATTTCTTCTCCGGTAAGGCTATCAGGAAAATTACGGGCACGATATCTGAATAGTAATTCATTCAGGCGTGCGTCCTGGAACGTACTGGTTTTTTCCGCCAGTTGCCTCCCTGAACACGCACTCAATCCCTGCAAAATACGCCTGTCTGCATTACCGATAAAACCGCCGTACAAATCCAGATCGACATCCGGAGCTGCCTGCACTGCCGGAGCAATAAACACCTGCTGCCAGATAGCATTCATATCAGGCAGAGCCGCCGCCGCTTCTGCATGCTGCAAAGCCTGTTCAACCGAGATTCCCCAACGCTCTGCTGCATCCGGTGTCAATGTATTCAGACTCCCGATAACAATAGGGGATTTATTTAAATGAATCGTTTTTACCGGGAGTCGTTGCACGCCTTCCGGCAGCGCATCCGACCTGGTAAACATCCGCAACCGAATCGCTTCAGCATTCATTTCGGCCAATTCACGCGGGTCGTGTGCCAGATCCCAGACAATGATTTCATTTTTATTAGTCGGATGCAGCGCTAATGGCCAGGCAATGCACAGACAACCATTTTCAGCCGGAATCATTCCGGTAATATGCAAAAAAGGACGTCGCTGCGGCAAACCAATTTCAGCACTGACCTTTTCTTTTTTGTGTAGGCCAAAACAAAATTCAAACAATCTGGGCTGTGTCTGGCGCACCAGTCTGGCCAGCGCGATGGTGGCACGTACATCTGACAAGGCATCATGTGCCGATTCATGCTCTATGCCATTGGCGGCACACAGATCACCTAATTTAAAACTGGGACGTCCCTGTGCGTTGAGCGGCCATTGAATACCATCGGGACGCAGCGCATACGCAGCACGCATCATATCCAGAATATCCCACCGGCCACACTGATTTTGCCATTCACGCGCATACGGATCTAACAGGTTCCGCCACAACATAAAACGGGTAATTTCATCATCAAAGCGGATCGTGTTATAGCCGACGCCCACAGTACCCGACTGTGAAAATGCCTGATTAATTTGCTGCGCAAACTGATATTCCGGGATACCGCGCTCCAGACACATCTGAGGAGTAATACCGGTAATCAGACATGCTTGCGGTTCGGGTAAAAAATCGGGCGCAGGCTGACAGTACAGCATGAGTGGCACGCCAATTTCATTCAGGCCGGCATCCGTACGAATCGCGGCAAACTGGGCAGGACGATCTCGCCGGGCATTCGCACCAAATGTTTCATAGTCGTGCCAGAGAAAGGTGTGTTGATGCATAAGTTTTAATGAAATTCAATTAAATAAGGCTATTAATTATGTTTGCCCGTAACGCAGTTAATAACTAAGCGCATTGGAAAGCAACTTGGCTGTAATATCGACAATCGGGATGACACGTTCATACGCCATCCGCGTAGGACCGATAACCCCAAGCGTACCGACAATTTTTCCGTTGACCTGATATGTTGAGGTAACAATACTCATTTCATCCATAGGTACCAGTTGCGATTCACCGCCAATAAAAATCTGGACTCCGCTGGCTTTTCTGGAGACATCCAACAGACTGATTAAACCGGTCTTTTGTTCAAACAAATCAAATAATTTACGCAATGCCCCCATATTGGAAGACAATTCATTCACATTTAACAGATTACGTTCACCGGAAATCACTACTTCATCACCGAATTCCTCCATCGCATCACTGCCGGCCTGAACTGCTGCCTGCATCAGACTACTCATATCATTTTGTAGCTGACGTAACTCACATTGAATACGCTGACGCACTTCGGATAAAGCCAATCCTGAAAAATGCTGATTAATATAATTACCGGCCTGAATTAGTTGCGCAGGGGTAAAATCATGCTCAGTCAACAACAAGCGATTTTGCACATCACCGTTAGGGGCGACAATCACCAGTAAGATACGCTTTTCCGATAAACGTAAAAATTCTATTTGCTGAAACACCGATTCGCTGCGCGGCGACATAACAACACCGGCAAACTGGGATAAGGAAGATAAAACCTGTGCAGCATTAGCAATGATTTTTTGTTGCGGAGTCACGCCGACCGCAGCATGCATTTTTAATTCCAGTGCAGCTTCATCAATACATTGTACCGTCAGCAGGGTATCCACAAAGATCCGGTAGCCGCGCGGTGTGGGAATACGCCCTGCTGAAGTATGAGGACTCGATACAAAACCCATCTCCTCAAGGTCGGCCATCACATGACGTATGGTAGCAGGAGAAAGATCCAGACCGGAGATTTTTGAGAGCGCACGCGATCCCACAGGCTGACCATCAGCGATATAACGTTCTACTAAGGCCTTAAGTAGAGTCTGGGCACGGTTATCTAATTGCATGCGACTATTCTAATACATACCCATGCTGCTACCAAAAAAAATGATTCATCCATTTTCTTATATACATTGCAATAATTATTTTGCTAAATGCAAGCATTGCAGCACACCATATAAGTCATGACATTCATGATCAGCAATAATCGTGGCCGAACCCGGCTGCTGTGTACGATTCATCCAGATACTGTGCAAGCCAGCCTGTTGCGCACCCTGCACATCGCAACGCAGGTCATCCCCGACATAAAGCGCATGTTGAGGTGCCACATTCAATGCTGCGCAGGCCGCCAGAAAAATAGCGGGGTCAGGTTTGGCGCAGCCAAACTGGTGTGCCGCCAGAGATACTTTAAAATACGTACTCAGTCCGCTGACTGATAAATCGGCAAATCCGTTAGAAATACTGCCAAGTACCCACCGTTCACCCAAGGCAATTAATCCCGGCACCACATCCCCGTATAAGCTCACCTCACTACGGGCGCGTGCAAATACCTGCATAGCCATATCGACCTTGCCGGTATCTTCGCCATATTCAGCAAACACCTTCGTCAGCGCAGCATGCCGTAATGCCCACAGATCAAACTGAAAACGCGGGTCAGATGCAAGCAATGCTGTCCGCAGTCTGCGTAAGCTGCCAATACTATGGTGAAGAACAACTCCCGGAGCATGCACTTGCAACCAGCGATATAAAGCCTGTTCTGCATGTTCAATAACGGGCAACATGGGCCATAAGGTGTCGTCTAAATCAAACAAGACTGCTTTTATTTGCATATGTATTTTTTATTTTGCTATAAAGTAAATCTATGGCTGGTACAAATCGGATTCCGGTAAATACCAGCTAATAAAGCACAGCAACACGGCTGCCCGACCTGACTAATCTGAAAATTAGCTGTTTAATAGTAACGCGAACTATGGTCTAATTCACGACATATTCATTTTAAAATCATCAGACCAACCATGCCTATTTCGCCGACAACTGCCAAAACAATTGCGCTGGCAGGTAAATATGCTGCCGCAGGCATTTCGAACGACCTACTTGGTCTGGCCAGTTTTCTGACCGATGCCGGACACCGGGTAGTACTGGAACACGAAACGGCCAGCAATCTGGCGATGACCACTTACCCCAGCATGAACTCACAGCAAATTGGCCGGCTTGCTGACGTAGCCATCGTACTGGGCGGAGACGGCACTATGCTGGGACTGGCCAGACAACTGGCCCCCTATCAGGTGCCACTGATCGGCATTAATCAGGGGCGTCTTGGTTTTATGACCGATATCCACATGGATCAGATGTTTCCGGTACTTACTGACATGTTAGCAGGAAATTATCAATCTGATCAACGCTGCCTGCTGGAAGGTTCCGTCGTACGCGATGGCATTGAAATTGCCAGCGGTCTGGCATTTAATGATATTGTAGTCGCACGCGGCGCCGGTGCCGGCATGGTGGAATTACGTGTGACTGTGGATGGTCACTTCATGTATAACCAGCGTTCCGACGGCCTGATCATTTCCACCCCAACAGGTTCTACCGCCTATGCTTTATCGGCAGGCGGCCCCTTGTTGCACCCCGGACTGGCGGGTATTGTTTTTGTACCAATTGCACCACATGCCCTGTCCAACCGTCCGATTGTTGTTCCTGATACCAGTCTGGTCATTGTCGAAATCTCGGCAGCGCGCGATGCCAGCGTTAATTTTGATATGCAATCGTTCGCCCACCTGCTGGTAGGCGATCAGATCCACATTCAGCGATCCCGTCACCTGATTCATTTCTTACATCCGAAGGAATGGAACTATTACCATACCCTGCGTGAAAAAATGCACTGGAATGAGTATCCGACCCTAAACGGCCAATTGAGCTGATCTTTGCCATCCACACCACAAGCAATTACGGCTACAGCAGCAAATACAGGTAGAATATGCACGCTGAGCACAAGTGAATACCTGTTCTCAGCGTGCGTCACGGGTTGTGCGTATCAGGCATACCCGGTTCTCCCTCTTATTTTGCCAAACGTAGATAAACCGCCATGTTACGTACCCTTTCGATTCGTGATTTTGTCATTGTTGATCATATTGAGCTGGAATTTTCAGCCGGATTCTCTGTACTAACCGGTGAAACAGGTGCCGGAAAATCTATTCTGATCGATGCACTCAGCCTGACGCTGGGTGGCCGGGGCGATGCCAGCATGGTGCGCGAAGGTGCCGTCAAAGCCGATATTTGCGCTGAATTTTCTGCAACTCCGGCCTGTAATATATGGATGACAGCACACGATCTGGATACAGAAGATGGCATGATACTGTTGCGCCGGGTCATTGATAACGCCGGACGATCCAAAGCCTACATTAACGGCGTCAGTGCCACAGCAGCGCAGCTGCGCGAATTAAGCACCCTCCTGGTCGACATCCACGGCCAGCATGCACACCAGTCACTACTGCAGAATGATACACAACGACAATTGCTGGATAACCATGCCAGATTGGCTGATCAGGTACAAACAGTAGGTGTGCTCTACAAAAACTGGTATACCTTGCAAAAACAACGCAGTCAGTTTGAAGCGAATGCCAAACAAGTTTTACTGGAACGTGAACGGTTGGAATGGCAATTTAATGAGCTCGATAAGCTACGCATTTTTCCGGGAGAATGGCAGGAAATCACCAGTGAGCACAGCCGACTGGCACATGCTGCCAGTCTGATTGAAGGTGCACAATATGCACTAAATATTATTTCCGAATCAGAAGATCCTATACTTTCGCAACTTGCCGGCGCAAATCAAAAACTTGCCAAATTAACCGAATTTGATGAAAGCCTGCAAACTGTACTGGACATGCTGGAACCGGCACGTATCCACCTTCAGGAAGCAACGTCATTCCTGAACGACTATTTAAGCCGGGTTGAACTTGACCCTGAACGTTTACGTGCCGTAGAAGAAAGGGTAGAAACCTTATACTCCAGCGCACGCAAATTTCATATTAAGCCAGAACAATTACCTGATTTAGTCAAAAATCTGTCAGCAGAATTAATACAACTGGGTGAAGCGACTGATCTGGCTTCACTGTCAGCACTTGAAGAAGCGGCCTTCACCACCTATCTGGAAGCCGCCGGAAAACTTAGCAAAGAACGCTTTGCGGCCGCAAAAAAATTAAGCGTGGCGGTGACTTCAGCCATGCAGGAATTAAGCATGGCAGGTGGCTGCTTTGCCGTAGCTCTGAATCCTGCCGAACCCAGTGCCCATGGCGTGGAACAATGTGAATTCATGGTAGCTGGTCACGCCGGCGTTATGCCCCGCCCACTGGCAAAAGTAGCATCAGGCGGCGAGCTGGCACGTCTGGCATTAGCTATTTCCGTCATTACTTCCGCTTCTACCGCAACACCGACATTAATTTTTGATGAAGTGGATAGCGGTATTGGCGGTGGTGTCGCTGAAGTGGTAGGACGCTTGCTAAAACGCCTGGGACAAGACTATCAGGTACTGTGCGTCACTCACTTACCACAAGTCGCCAGTCAGGCAGATCAGCATTTTCAGGTCAGTAAATCCAGCCAGGGTGACAGCACTATTTCACATATTGCATCACTTGACCATAAAGCGCGGGTAGAAGAAATCGCCCGTATGTTAGGTGGCTTAGAAATCACCGCCACCACCCGTAAACATGCAAGAGAATTGCTAGCCTCCTAAAATGCCGATTAAAAAACCAGCTCATTTCCAACACGGACAAGCCAGCAATATTGCCGTTGTACTCGTTAATCTGGGTACGCCGGAAGCGCCAACCGCCAACGCAGTCCGGCTTTATCTGAGGGAATTTTTATCAGATACCCGCGTGGTAGAAATTCCCAGATTCATCTGGTGGATTATCCTGAACTGTATCATCCTGCCTTTCCGCTCCAAACAATCCGCGGCAAAATATGCCGCCATCTGGACAAAAGAAGGTTCACCGTTAAAAATACACACATTCAACCAGGCTGCATTACTGCAAAATAAACTCAACGAACGCGGACATCAGGTTCGTGTCGTCGCAGCCATGCGCTACGGCAATCCATCCATGCCGGATGTACTGGCAAAATTACAGGCTGATGGTGTAGACCGGATACTGGTATTACCCGCGTATCCACAATATTCCGGCACCACCACCGCCTCTGTTTTCGATGCGGTATTCAAGCACTATGCCACCGTGCGCAACATTCCGGAATTGCGCCTGATGAAACAATATCACGATCATAGTGCTTATATTTCAGCCCTGGCGCATTCGGTCCGTACACACTGGGAACAACACCAGCGCGGCCATCTGCTCATGAGTTTTCATGGTGTACCCAAACGTACACTGATGCAGGGTGATCCATACCACTGCCAATGCCATAAAACTGCACGCCTGGTGGCAGAGCAACTGGGGCTGAACAAAAACGACTACAGCGTCACCTTCCAGTCCCGGTTCGGCAAAACTGAATGGCTGCAACCCTATACCCTGCCTTCCTTATTGGAGCTGGCTAAAAAAGCCGATGCGCGCGTTGATGTAATATGCCCCGGATTTACCAGCGATTGTCTGGAAACACTGGAAGAAATCAATATGGAAGGACGCCATGCTTTTCTGCTGGCTGGCGGTAAAGAATTTCACTACATTCCCTGCCTGAACGAAGATCCGGTATGGGCCAGTGGTCTGGCAGATATAGCAGAAACCCAATTAGCAGGCTGGCCAAGCCGCACAGGACAACGTACACAGGATAATGAGCAACGTGCAATAGCGGCACAATTAGCAATCGCTATGGGAGCGACGGAATGACTGAAAATAGTAATGAAATAAGTCATGATCTGGCTGAACATACTTACGTTATCGGCGACATTCAGGGTTGCTGCGACCAACTCAATGAACTACACGCACTCATTTTGCAACAAGATCCGGATGCCAGGCTGCTGATCGCAGGCGATCTGGTTAACCGCGGCCCCCAGTCCCTGCCGACCTTACGCAAACTCATGGCGCTGGGTGACAAAGCCAATAGCGTACTGGGCAATCATGACTTAAATTTACTCGCTGTAGCCTATGGCATACACCGGCCACAAAACGATGCCTATCTGCGCCCGATCCTGGATGCGCCGGACCGGGAAGAGCTGCTGACCTGGCTACGCCACCGGCCAATGGCATTACAGGTAGGACAGCATCTGATCGTCCATGCAGGTGTGCTCCCCAGCTGGAGCGTAGCACAAACACTGGCCTGTGCAAAAGAGGTCGAAGCGGTTTTACAGGGGCCCGATTTTCTGGATTTTTTACGTATTATGTATGGCAACGAACCTCGCACCTGGCGCAGCGATTTAAGCGGAACTGACCGCTTACGTTGCATCGTCAACGTCTTGACCCGTCTGCGCTTTTGCAACAGCAGCGATGAAATGGAATTCACCGGTTCAGGCGGACTGGATAAAACACCCGCAGGATTTGCCCCATGGTTCAGTCATCCGCGTAAAACTGACACCAGCATTCTTGTCTTCGGTCACTGGTCTGCTCTGGGCTTACAAATTCAATCCAATCTCATCGGACTGGACACCGGCTGTGTATGGGGAGGAAAACTGACCGCATTACGCCTCTCCGACCATCTGCTCATTCAGGTAGACTGTCCGCAACACCAGGAAATACAGCTATCACCCTCTTAGCATCATCATGACTAAAGCGCGGATACCTATCCCTGCTTTAGCTCACCTTGCATATCAAGTTCGACATTTAAAGCCGCTGCAACAGCAAAACGCGCAGCAGCAGCCAGCTCACGCCGGTGAGTGTTTTCAGTAGAAATAGCATCAAGGCTAAGCAAATGCACGACCACTTCACCGGCCTGTAAAATTTTTACCGCACTTTCGGCAAACGTCATTTCACCAATAAAATCAACTGCGTGGTGAGGTTCGCACTCAGCATTCAGATAGCGTATAACAAAAGGCTGTACCGGCACTGCCGCCTGAATCGCCGCTTCAAATAAATTAGCATGAAAAGGCAAAACCTGCCCCTGCATTGCCGTAGTACCTTCCGGAAAAAAGGCAATGCGTTCGCCGGCCTGCAACTGATCTACCAAATACTGATGCACACGGTGCACATCACGATTTTTACCACGTGCAATAAAAATAGTACCGGTTTGCGCCGCCAGCCAGCCCAGCAAGGGCCAGGAGCGGATATCGGACTTAGCAACAAAACGGCATGGTGCCAGGCTATTCAAAACAAAAATATCCAGCCAGGAAGTATGATTAGAAACGATTAAGGAATGTGCTGAAACTTCAGCCAGATCCAGGTTAACGCGCACCCGAAAAAGCTTAAGCAATTTTAATGACCAGCGCTGAATGCGATGTTGTCTGGCCTGCTTGCTCAGATAGGGGAACAATGCCATACAAATCAACATACCATACGCCAGATGTGCCGCAATCCGGGCAATGCGCAGGTAGTACAGAATTTTTTTCAAGGTAGATAATCCAGATTATTCCATGCACAAATTACGCTGCATATATTAAATACATCATATATGCAGCGCATCTGTGTCAGCTTGCTTCTTTAGTTTTATTTCAGACGTATATTTATCGGCTGAACACCACACGACCGGCGACAATAGTATTGTGTACTACCGCAGGCAATGTATAACCTAAAAACGGCGTATGTTTACCCTGACTGGCCAAAGCACGGCCTTCTGCCAGCCACTCGGCTGAAGGATCAAAGATACAGATATCCGCACTCTTACCCACGCTAAGACTACCGGCATTCAATCCCGCGACCCGGGCCGCTTCACAACTGATTTTAGCGACTGCGACTGATAACTCCAGCTGTGATTCACTGGCCCATTTTACTGCCAGCGAAAGCAATAATTCCAGACCGGTCGCTCCGGGCGATGCTTCTGCAAACGGCAGTAATTTTTCATCGTCATCAACTGGCGTATGATCAGAACAAATCGCATCGATGGTGCCGTCAATCACGCCCATACGCAAGGCATCACGGTCACGTTGCGAACGCAACGGCGGACTCAGGCGGGCATTCGCATCAAAATAACCGATATCCGCATCCGACAAATGCAAATGGTGCACGCCAACATCGCAACTTACCGGCAATGTCGGTTGGAACAATGGAACCGACCAGCACTGGGTTATTTCATTCCCGCATTATTCAGTTACTCCATATACTTCAACTAACTTGTATGCCACTCCCGGTAGTTACACTCCATATTTGTTGCAGGTGAC
>CAIWPG010000038.1 GCA_903914535.1 uncultured Oxalobacteraceae bacterium | reverse complement strand
AAGGGGAAACTACCGGCTTTGTAAGCCACACCATCGGCTTTTAATTGTTGCTCTGTACGACCAACCCAGGCGATTTCAGGAGAAGTGTAAATGACCCAGGGAATAGTATTGAAGTTCACATGACCATGTTGGCCGGCGATGCGTTCTGCAACAGCAACGCCTTCTTCTTCCGCTTTGTGTGCCAGCATAGGACCACGTACTACGTCGCCGACAGCCCACACGTTTGGCACATTGGATTTGCAATCGGCATCAACAGCGATAAAACCACGTTCATCCAGTTGCAGGCCAATGGCTTCTGCATTCAGGCCAATAGTGTTTGGAGTACGGCCGATAGAGATAATTAATTTATCAAATACGGCTTTGTGTTCCGCACCGGCTGCATCGGTGTAATTAACCGTGACATTTTTTTTGCCGGATTCAATCTCACCGATTTTTACGCCTAAATTAATCGACAGACCTTGTTTAGTAAACAGCTTATTCGCTTCTTTTGCAACTTGCTCGTCCACAGCACCTAAAAAGCTTGGCAGGGCTTCCAGTACCGTTACTTCAGAACCCAGACGACGCCATACGCTACCCATTTCCAGGCCAATAACACCTGCGCCGATAACACCCAGTTTTTTAGGTACGGCAGAGATATCCAGAGCACCGGTATTCGACAAAATCAATTCTTCATCGAAAGCTGCGCCCGGCAAGGCGCGTGCATTAGAACCGGTTGCGATAATAATGTGTTTACCGACGATGTTTTCGGTAGCAGTACCGGTAACACTGACTTCAATACCGCCCTCAACAGCCTGAACAAATGCACCGCGACCGTGGAAGAATGTCACTTTATTTTTTTTGAGCAGATACAAAATACCGTCATTATTTTGTTTAACGATGGTATTTTTACGTTTTTTCATTTGCGCTACATCGAACTTCAGACCCTGAACTTCAATACCGTGCTCAGCAAATGCATGGCCTGCATGGTCATAGTGTTCGGAGGATTGCAAGAGCGCTTTAGACGGAATGCAGCCTACGTTAGTACAGGTACCACCTGGTGCAGGACCGCCTTTGTCGTTTTTCCACTCATCGATACATGCTGTGGAAAATCCGAGTTGTGCAGCACGAATTGCTGCAACATAGCCGCCAGGGCCACCGCCGATGACAACGACATCAAATTGTTTGCTCATGAGAGTCTCTTAAATTGGTGAACAACATCTGTTGAACTAGCAGCCGGTGGCCTGACAGAGTCTGAGCGCGTGATGAATATCGGCTGCTAGCGTACGGCGACTGCTTTTTATAAAGAATAAAAAAACAGCCACCGCGATTGGTTCTCTTACCTGAATAAGTTCAGATTACAGATCCAACAACAAACGTGCAGGATCTTCCAGCGCTTCTTTCATTGCAACCAGACCCAAAACAGCTTCACGGCCATCAATGATACGATGATCGTAGGACATTGCCAGGTAGTTCATCGGACGAATAACGATCTGGCCATTTTCAACTACAGCACGGTCTTTAGTCGCATGCACACCCAAAATAGCGGATTGTGGCGGATTAATGATCGGAGTGGAGAGCATAGAACCAAATGTACCGCCGTTAGAGATGGAGAAAGTACCACCGGTCAGGTCATCCAGAGTCAATTTGCTGTCTTTAGCTTTAGCACCGAATTCACCGATTTTTTTCTCGATGTCTGCGATTGACATTTGATCTGCATTACGCAAAATCGGCACCACTAAACCGCGTGGGGAGCCAACAGCGATACCGATATCAAAGTAGCCGTGGTAAACGATATCGTTACCGTCAACGGAAGCATTAATGACAGGGTATTTTTTCAATGCAGCGACAGCAGCTTTAACAAAGAACGACATGAAACCCAGTTTCACACCATGTTCTTTTTCAAATTTATCTTTGTATTTGTTGCGCAGGTCAATCACTGGCTGCATATTGACTTCATTAAATGTAGTCAAAATTGCATTGGTTGATTGTGATTGCAACAAACGTTCAGCAATACGGGCACGCAAACGGCTCATCGGTACACGCTGTTCCGGACGATCACCCAAACTGGCAGCAACAGGAACAGCAACTTGTGCTAATGCAGGTTTGGCGACAGGTGCGGCTAATGGCGCAACAGCAGGTGTAGCGGCAGCGGCTGAAACAGCAGCTAAGGCATCACCTTTAGTAACACGGCCATCTTTACCGCTGCCGGCAACTTGCGATGCTGTTAATTGGTTTTCTGCAAGAATTTTTGCAGCAGCAGGCATTGCAACATCTGCTTTAGAAACGCTGGCGGCTGGTGCGGCGGCAGCAGCGGCAACAGGAGCGGCAGCAGCAGGTGCGGCGGCACCGGCGACAGCGTCGGTATCCAAAATAGCGATGATTTCACCGGCAACAACAGTGCTGCCATCTTCTTTTAAAATTTGCGTAATCACGCCAGCAACAGGTGCAGGTAATTCCAGAACGACTTTATCTGTTTCAACGTCAATCAGGTTTTCATCACGGGTAACGGATTCACCAACTTTTTTATGCCATTGCAATAAAGTGGCTTCGGCAACTGATTCAGACAGCTGCGGTACTTTAACTTCGACGATTGCCATGTAATTCTCCATATTTGGTGCCATGCACCAAGGTATTTAATAATAAATAGGTATAGAGGTGCCGGGAAATGCACCCGGCACCGTGTTATTGCCTGTTATTTGGTCAGCACAAAACCTTTGAGTCGGGAAAATGCCGTCTCGATCAATGATTTCAGTTGTGCGTAATGCTTATCGTAGTAACCAACCGCAGGTGAAGCACTGGCTGGACGACCGGCGTATGCCAGTTTTTGACCTTCTTCCAGGGCTTCAAAAATATTGTGCTGGATCTGGAACCAGGCACCCTGATTTTGCGGCTCATCCTGCGTCCACACTAATTCGTTAAAATTAGGGAATTTTTTCAATTCAGCGAGGAAGCTCTTATGCGGGAACGGATACAACTGTTCTACACGGATAATGGCAACATCAGTCTGAGCACGCTCTTTACGGGCATTGACCAGATCGTAATAAATTTTTCCTGAACAAGCGATAACACGTTTGACCTTTTTAGCGTCGATTTTGTCATCCAATTCGCCGATAACGGTATGGAAACCGCCTTTAGAGAATTCCGTCAGAGCAGAACCGGCATCTTTATTACGCAGCAATGATTTTGGCGTCAAAATAACCAGTGGTTTTCTAAACGGACGAATCATTTGACGACGCAGCAAATGGAATATCTGTGCCGCAGTCGTTGGCTGAACAACTTGCATATTATTATCAGCACATAATTGCAGGAAGCGCTCAGGACGTGCGGAAGAATGTTCCGGACCCTGGCCTTCATAACCATGCGGCAGCATCATAGTCAAACCGGATGCACGACCCCATTTTACTTCGCCGGAGCTGATAAACTGATCGATTACAACTTGTGCGCCATTGGCGAAATCGCCGAATTGCGCTTCCCAGATAGTCAGTGTGTTCGGTTCTGCAGAAGAATAACCGTATTCAAACGCCAGTACGGCTTCTTCGGACAAAACGGAATCAATAACAGTAAATGGTGCTTGAGTATCAGAAACATTTTGCAATGGTACATACGTACCGGAATCCCAGCGCTCACGTTTTTGATCATGCAATACGGCATGACGATGTACGAACGTACCGCGTCCTGCATCCTGACCTGCCAGACGAATAGCGTAACCGGAAGCGACCAGAGAAGCAAAAGCCAGATGCTCGCCCATACCCCAGTCCAGGTTAATCTCGCCGCGACCCATTGCTGCACGGTCAGCTAATACTTTTTCAACCAGGCTATGTGGTTTGAAGCTTTCCGGAATCGTGGTAATGCGTTGTGACAAACGTTTCAGTTCAGTCAGCGGCACAGCCGTATCCGCCGCATCTGTCCACTTGCGATTCAGGAATGGCAACCAGTCAGCAGCAAATTTATTTTTGAAGTTAGTAATGACAGGATCAACAGTCAGCTTACCTGCATCCATCGCATCACGGAATTCTTTAACCAATTCATCGCCGGTCGTCGCGCTGATCGTACCTTGCGCAACTAATTTATCCGCATACAGTTTGCGGGTACCAGGATGCTGACCGATTTTTTTGTACATCAGCGGCTGCGTCAATGCAGGCGTATCTTGTTCGTTGTGACCCAGTTTACGGTAGCAAATAATGTCCAGAACGATGTCTTTTTGGAATTCAAGACGGAAATCAAGTGCAATTTGCGTTGCCAGAACCACGGCTTCCGGATCATCCGCATTGATATGCAGTACCGGAGCTTCAATCATTTTAACCACGTCGGAACAATACAGCGTCGAACGTGAATCACGCGGATCTGATGTTGTGAAACCGATTTGGTTATTAATAACGATGTGCAATGTACCACCGGTACCGTAGCCGCGTGTCAAGGCCAGATTCAGGGTTTCCATTACAACGCCCTGACCGGCAAATGCAGCATCACCATGCACAATAATAGGCAATACCTGTGCGCCGCCTTTGTCGCCGCGACGATCCATACGCGCTTTAACCGAACCTTCTACAACCGGGTTAACGATTTCAAGATGGGATGGGTTAAATGCCAGTGACAAATGCACCGGTCCGCCAGGGGTAGAGACATCGGAAGAGAAACCTTGATGGTATTTAACGTCGCCTGCCGGTAAATCATCACCGTGTTTACCTTCAAATTCGGCAAACAAATCTTGCGGCATTTTACCCAGTGTATTGACCAGCACGTTCAGACGACCGCGATGCGCCATACCGATAACGATTTCCTGAACACCGCGCTCACCGGCGCGCTGGATACTTTCATCCATCGAAGCGATAAAACTTTCGCCGCCTTCCAGTGAGAAACGTTTTTGACCAACGTAACGTGTATGTAAATAACGTTCCAGGCCTTCTGCTGCAGTCAGGCGTTCGAGAATGTGTTTCTTTTTCTCGCCGCTGAAATTAGGGGTAGAACGGATCGATTCCAGCTTTTGCTGCAACCAGCGCTTGATTGTCGGATCGCTCACGTACATGAACTCGGCACCGATTGAACGGCAATAAGTATCACGCAGGGAATTCAACAAGTCACGCAGTGTGGATGTTTCCGGGCCAAAATAAGTATTGCTGATGTTGAATACCACATCCATATCCGCATCAGTCAGACCGTAGAATGCCGGATCGAGCTCAGGGATAGCAGGACGTTCCTGGCGTTGCAAAGGATCCAGATTGGCCCATTGACTACCCAGAAAGCGGTACGCAGCAATAATTTGCTGTACGGCTACGCGTTTACGACCCATTTCAGCATCGGCTGAAGCAGAGACGGTACGAATCGGACCTTGTTTTGCACGTTCAGCAAATGAAGCGATGACAGGGGCATGAGCCACGTCAATTTTTGCACTGCCATCAGGGGCAGGAACGTTTTGCATCGCATCGAAATACGAGCGCCAATTATCAGGTACCGAACCAGGATTGTTCAGGTAGGCTTCGTAGAGTTCCTCTACGTAGGGGGCATTGCCACCAAATAAATAAGAATTGGCGTTATATTGCTGCATCATCTTGCTCACCTTTCTTCGCGTTTCGCGAGATTAGCGGGTTAATCTAACCTTCCGCGACACGGCCTGACCGGTTAGCGGATTGCACATCAAGTT
>CAIWPG010000037.1 GCA_903914535.1 uncultured Oxalobacteraceae bacterium | reverse complement strand
TTGCTTATCTTGCACCCTTTAACGGGTTGCATTTGCATCGGCAACAGTAAGTGCTGTCATATTCACAATGCGGCGCACCGTTGTGCTGGCAGTCAAAATATGCACTGGTTTGGCCGCTCCTAGCAACACCGGGCCAACCGCTATATTGCCACCGACGGCAGTTTTGAGCAAATTGTAGGCAATATTGGCAGCATCAATATTTGGCATGACCAGCAGGTTGGCATTGTTTTTCAATGTGGAACCCGGCATATTTTTGTTGCGGAATGCACTATCCAGAGCCGTGTCACCATGCATTTCACCATCTATTTCCAGGTCTGGCGCATTACGTCGGATAATCGCTAACGCCGCCCGCATTTTTTGTGCTGATTCGCTGTTGCTGGAACCAAAATTCGAGTGCGACAGTAAGGCAGCATGAGGAATTAAGCCAAAGCGACGCATTTCTTCTGCTGCTAAAATGGTAATTTCAGCAATCTGTTCCGCCGTCGGATTTTCATTGACGTGCGTATCGACGATAACGAGTTGACGATCCGGTAAAACAAGACCATTCATGGCAGCATTAACATTGACACCGGCACGTTTGCCCAATACCTGGTTGATGTACTTCAGATGCAGATCTGAGGTACCGAAAGTACCGCAAATCATACCGTCCGCATCACCTTTATGGATCATCATGGAACCGATGAGCGAATGACGGCGGCGCATTTCCAGTTGTGCGTATTCCTGCGTTACACCCATGCGTGCGGTGAGTTGGTAATACGTTTCCCAGTAGCTGCGATAGCGTGGGTCAAAATCCGGATTAATGACTTCAAAGTCATGACCGGCAACCAGGCGCAAGCCGAATTTTTCAATGCGTTTATTCAGAATGGCAGGGCGTCCGACCAGAATTGGTCTGGCCAGATCTTCATCGACAATGATTTGCACTGCGCGCAATACCCGTTCATCTTCACCTTCGGCAAATACGATACGTTTTTTACTTGCCGGTGCATTTTTGGCAATCTGGAACAGCGGTTTCATGAAGGTGCCGCTATGGTAGACAAATTGTTGTAACTTGTCGGAATAGGCTTGCAGGTCAGCGATAGGACGGCTGGCGACACCGGATTCTTGCGCTGCTTTTGCAACGGCAGGAGCAATTTTGATCATCAGGCGCGGATCAAATGGCTTAGGAATCAGGTATTCCGGGCCAAAAGATAAGCTGGAGAAGCCATATACTGTTGCAACAACATCAGACTGTTCTGCCTGTGCTAATTCAGCAATTGCATGAACGACGGCAATTTCCATTTTACGTGTGATTGTCGTTGCGCCGCAATCTAAGGCACCACGGAAAATATACGGGAAGCATAATACGTTGTTGACCTGATTCGGATAGTCTGAGCGACCTGTTGCAATGATCGCATCGCTGCGTACGGCCATGACTTCTTCCGGTAAAATTTCCGGTGTCGGGTTGGCCAGGGCCATGATGAGCGGACGGTCGGCCATTTGTCTGACCATCTCTGGTTTTAATACGCCTGCAGCGGATAAGCCCAGGAATACATCGGCGCCGGGAATAATATCAGCCAATGATCGTGCGCTGGTTTCTTGCGCAAAACGGGCTTTATCCGGATCCATTAATTCAACACGGCCTTTGTAGACCATGCCAGCCAGATCGGTGACATAAATATTTTCAATCGGAAAGCCTAAGTCAACAATCAGATCCAGACAGGCTAAGGCAGCGGCACCGGCACCGGAAACAACCAGCTTACAGTGATTGATGTCTTTGTTGACCACTTTGAGGCCGTTTAAAATCGCCGCGCCGACAATGATAGCGGTACCATGCTGGTCATCATGGAATACCGGGATTTTCATACGGTCGCGCAGCTTGCGCTCTATGTAGAAGCATTCCGGTGCTTTAATGTCTTCCAGATTAATCCCGCCAAAGGTAGGCTCAAGAGAGGCGATGATGTCGCATAACTTATCCGGGTCGGACTCATTTATTTCAATATCGAATACATCAATGCCGGCAAATTTTTTGAATAGTACGCCTTTGCCTTCCATAACCGGATTGGATGCCGCGGATTCAGGAGCCATTCTGTTGAATGATCAACCTGCGCAGAAGAAGGGACAACAAATTCGCGTGATGTTTCAAGACGCGCGCTTGTTGCCCTGGAAACACGTTCTGCAAAACGTTGGTATTGGTGCGCGGGGCACCTGGGAAGCGAAAGCTTTGAGTGCTTTGGAAGACGTGGGGCTCAGTGCGCGTGCGAACGATTGGCCTTCCGTACTCTCCGGCGGGCAGAAGCAACGCGTGGCCTTGGCACGCGCACTGATGTCGCATCCACAAGTATTGTTGCTCGATGAACCCCTAGGCTCGCTGGATGCGCTCACCCGCCTGGAGATGCAGAAACTGATTGAACGAGTT
>CAIWPG010000036.1 GCA_903914535.1 uncultured Oxalobacteraceae bacterium | reverse complement strand
CGGCCAAACGTCATGCCATGTTCACCCGGCTGCAAGCGGCTAATCCTGACCCAAAAACGGAACTCAGTTACAGCACGCCGTTTGAATTACTGATCGCCGTATTATTATCGGCACAGGCAACAGATATCTCCGTCAATTTGGCCACACGCCGCTTATACCCTGTTGCCAACACGCCGGAAACCATACTGGCGCTGGGCGAAGAGGGCTTAATTCCCTTTATCGCCAGCATAGGTCTGTATAAAACGAAGGCAAAACATGTCATTGCAACGTGCCGGCTGTTACTGGAACTGCACCACGGAGAAGTGCCGAAAGATCGCGCCGCGCTGGAAGCCTTACCAGGGGTAGGCCGAAAAACCGCAAATGTGGTACTCAATACCGCTTTTGGCGAACCGACCATCGCGGTGGACACGCATATTTTCCGGGTAAGTAATCGTACCGGTTTAGCACCCGGCGCCACGGTAGAAAAAGTTGAGCAACAATTACTCAGACACGTACCGGCACAATTTAAATTAAATGCCCACCACTGGCTCATCTTGCATGGCCGTTATACCTGCAAAGCCAGACAAGCGCAATGCTGGAACTGTATACTGGCAGACCTGTGCGACTTTAAAGAAAAAACGGTTTTACCACCGGGAGCTTAGCGCAGGAAAGTGGCAACGACACTTTATACGCAGGCTAAAAATTTCGTACAATACCCGTTACCGATTCACCGAACCGAACTTGATTAAACTCAACTGAATTTAACTGACCACACTTATGTTTAACCCCAGCCAGCACGATGTACGTCGCTTTTTTTGTGAAGCCTGCCGTAAAAATAATGCGCGTGAAATCCTGACACCGATCGAATCCATTGCCTGTGACTGGATTAATCAACACCCCGAATATGAACCGGTTCTGGCTGACCTGGATGCAGCGCTGGAAGCAGATTATCTGGTAGACAAAGGTCAAAGCAATCCTTTTTTGCACTTATCCATGCATCTGTCTATTACTGAGCAAATCGGTATTGACCAGCCAGCTGGCATCCGGGCCGCTTTTCTGCAATTAGCACGTCGTCTGCAATCGGAACACGAAGCACACCACGGCATCATGGAATGCCTGGGTGCGATGATTTGGGAATCGCAACGCAATGGCTTGCCATTCGATGGTGCAGCTTATGTAGCCGCAGTACGTAAGCTGGGATGACAATCCCGGCAAAAACAAGCACAGATACTGGGATCAGCATCCCAGTCTACTTCTCATCACAGCCTTGCACAGGCTTATTTGCGCAACACCAGACTACCCGGCAAGCTGTGCAGATAAGCGGCGATATCATGTATTTCAGTTGAAGACAAAGCTTTTGCCTGTCCGCCCATGATGGCGTGAACACGGCCATTCATTACCCCGGCACCGCGCTGATAGGCAATCAGCGCATGCACCAGATAATCCTGGTGTTGTCCGGCTAATTTAGGATAAGACGGATCAATGGGAGAATTAAAATCACTGCCATGACACGCGGCACAACCGTGTCTGGCGACTGCTGCTTTACCCGCCTCCACATCACCGGAAGCCCAGACATTCATGGATAAGACAGCCAGGCCTGCTACGAATAATTTTTTCATGATATCTCCGGGAGACTTATTTTTGTTGTGAGTAATAAGCAGCCAGATCAGCGATATCCTGATCAGTCAGACTGGCAGCAATGCCATGCATAGTCGGATGCTTACGATCTCCCTTTTTATATGCATTCAATGCATTCTCCAGGTATTTTACCGATTGCGCGCCCAGCATAGGCACCTGATACACTTCCGGAAAAGTCGCTTTATAACCGGGAATACCATGGCAGCCGATACACATTGCCACCTTATTTTTTGCTGCTATGGCATCACCAACAAGGGGCGCAGAGCTTGCAAGCTGAACAAGGCTCAATAACGCAACGAATGCAATAATTTTTTTCATAGTAGGAAATAAGTTGACATTCATGGTGCAACAAGTCAAATGCAAGCAGATTACGATCCCTGGTTTGCGTCCCAAAGCCGCTTAATTCTAACCGAACACATTATTTCAGTCCATGTTCATGATATAAATCAATATATAAATTCAAGACTTAATACTACGCTGATTTTCAGTCAATATGAATTTCCCGGTTTATACTAACGACTTACCACAAAAGAAACTAACGCTACTATCATTATGCAAACACGTTTTGAAGGTTCACAGAGCTACGTCGCTACCGATGATTTAAAACTGGCAGTCAATGCCGCGCTTACCCTGCAGCGTCCTCTTTTGATTAAAGGCGAACCAGGCACCGGAAAAACCATGCTGGCAGAAGAAGTCGCTGCCGCACTCTCCATGCCCCTGCTGCAATGGCACATTAAATCCACTACCAAAGCCCAGCAAGGCTTATACGAATACGATGCGGTCTCACGCTTACGTGATTCGCAATTAGGCGATGAACGGGTTAAGGATATTCATAATTACATCGTCAAAGGCGTATTGTGGCAAGCTTTTACCGCAAATCAACAAGTTGTGTTACTCATTGATGAAATCGATAAAGCCGATATCGAATTTCCTAATGATTTGTTGCGTGAACTTGACCGGATGGAATTTTATGTCTACGAGACACATGAAATGGTACGCGCCATCCATCGTCCCCTGGTAATTATCACCTCGAATAATGAAAAAGAATTGCCGGACGCTTTTTTACGACGCTGTTTTTTTCATTACATTAAATTCCCTGACCAGGACACCATGCAAGACATTGTAAAGGTACATTTTCCCACCTTAAAAAATGACTTGCTGGCCCAGGCTTTACGTAGTTTTTATGAAATACGTGAAGTCGCCGGCATTAAGAAAAAACCATCTACCTCGGAATTGCTGGACTGGCTGAAGTTGTTACTGGCTGAAGACATTCCTGCGGAAGCATTACACAGTAAAGATAAGCAACTCTGTGTACCGCCGCTACACGGCGCATTGCTTAAAAACGAGCAAGATATACATTTATTTGAACGCATCGTCATGATGTCACGTAACCATCGCTAAGGAATCAACTTGACACCTATCACACTTACCGGCCGCTATGTTACGCTGGAACCACTGGCACAACATCAT
>CAIWPG010000035.1 GCA_903914535.1 uncultured Oxalobacteraceae bacterium | reverse complement strand
TCCGATAGCCCGTTGCATTCACCTCTGATGTTATTTCAGGAAGCACGTAAGCATGGGCGTTCAGTCGAGATTGAGTACCTGAGCCGCTCGGTGGTATTACAGACTTTTGCGCAATTGCATCTTCCGTGTAAATTATTTCTCAACGTTAGCCCGGATATCTTGTTGCTGGAAGGCTGGCGCAGTGGTGAAACCTTGCGTTGTATTACTGAGTCAGGTTTACAGCCGGATCAGATTGTGATTGAGTTGACGGAAAATGCTTCGTTTCTGGATTATTCGGTATTACGTGAAGCAACCAGACATTATCGTGCTATGGGTTTTGAGATCGCCATGGATGATCTTGGTGAAGGCTGTTCCAGTCTGCGCATGTGGTCGGAAATCCGGCCTGATTACGTCAAAATTGATAAGTATTTTATTCAGGGCATTAATCTGGATCCGGTTAAGTTGCAATTTGTACGTTCAATTCAGGAGATTGCCAGAAATTCCGGTTGTCGCGTCATTGCGGAAGGGATAGAGACACATGCTGAACTGGTTGCCATACGTGATTTAGGTGTTACTTTCGGACAGGGTTATCACTTCGCGCATCCTAAAGCACGGCCTGAGACGGTATTGCCGGTCGGCGTAATGGAAACACTGAAAGGGGTAAACGGTATGTTTGCCAGTCACTGTTTGCATAAAAATGCGACTGTGGCCAATTTGTTGAAATTCGTGAGTCCGGTGGATGATGTTTATACCAATGAAGCTGTATTTCATATGTTTGAGCAAGATACGGCACTGTACTCTGTTCCTGTTGTCCGTAACGGTGAACCTATCGGATTGATTAGCCGCCACACTATGATTGATCACTTTTCCCGGCAGTATGGTAAAGAGTTGCTTGGTCGTCGCAGTTGCACCATGCTCATGGATAAAGCACCGCTGATTGTCGATCGTACGGTCAGTCTGCATGAGTTAAGTAATCGTATGCTGAATATGGAACCTTACCATCTGAGTGCTGGTTTTATCGTTACTGACCGTGGTACTTATGTCGGCATGGGAAGCGGCCATGATTTGTTGCGTGAAATTACGCAAATGCAGCTCGCGGCTGCGCGTTATGCTAATCCGTTAAGTGGTTTGCCGGGAAATGTACCGATCAATGAACATATCGATCGTTTGCTGGAAAATGGGTCTTCATTTTACGCCTGTTACTTTGACCTGGATAATTTTAAACCTTACAACGATGTGTATGGCTTTCTTAAAGGTGACGGCATTATTAAGCTCACTGCCAGCTTGTTGCATGAGTTTGTACAGCCTGAGCTTGATTTTATCGGGCATATTGGCGGCGATGATTTTATCGTGTTGTTTCAAAGTGAAGACTGGGAGCAGCGCTGTCTTAATTTGCTGGAAAAATTTGCTATCGCAGCACCGTCACATTATGACGCGAAGGATGTGGCGCGTAATGGGATAGAGGCGGAAGATCGTCTGGGGAATCAGACCTTTCACCCTATTACCAGTCTGTCTATCGGGGCGGTTAAAATTGAGCCCAGTTATTTTCATTCTCACCACGAAGTGGCTGCAGCTGCCTCTGTGGCTAAAAAAGAGGCCAAAAAAACGAAAGGGAATGTGTTATTTCTGGAACGTCGCACTCAGCCTGCCTGAATTTCTGCAGATAATATGTAACGTATTTCAGGGTAAGCATCACAAAAAAATGGCCTCTTCCGGGAGGCCATTTCCATTATGTGCACTTCAGTCTGACTGATAATGACGGAGTCAGTTATTATTCACACCGACACCAGCTCCATGTGCCTGCTGATCGGCATGGTATGAACTGCGTACCATAGCTCCCACTGCGGCGTGGGCAAAGCCCATTTTGTAAGCTTCTTCTTCAAACATTTTAAATGTTTCAGGATGCACGTAGCGGCGCACAGGTAAATGGCCTCCGGTTGGCATCAGATATTGACCCAGTGTCAGCATGTCGACGTCATGTGCGCGTAAATCACGCATGACTTGCAGGATTTCATCGTCGGTTTCACCCAAACCTACCATGATGCCTGATTTGGTTGGCGTGTCGGGATGTGCTTCTTTAAAGCGTTTGAGCAGATCCAGCGAGAAGGCATAGTCAGAGCCGGGGCGCACTTCTTTATAGAGACGTGGCACGGTTTCCAGGTTGTGGTTCATGACATCGGGTGGCGAACTTTTCAGGATATCCAGTGCGCGATCCATACGGCCACGAAAATCCGGGGTCAGAATTTCTATTCGGGTGGCAGGTGCCAGTTCACGTACTTTGCTGATACAGGCGGCAAAATGACCGGCTCCGCCGTCACGCAGATCATCGCGATCTACTGAGGTAATGACGACATAGCTAAGTTTTAATTTGGCTATGGTGGTTGCCAGGCTGAGTGGTTCGTTTTCATCCAGCGGATCGGGGCGGCCGTGACCTACATCGCAAAACGGACAACGGCGGGTGCATTTGTCACCCATGATCATAAAGGTGGCGGTACCTTTACCAAAGCACTCGCCGATATTCGGGCAGGATGCTTCTTCGCAGACGGTGACTAAGCCACTGGCGCGTAAGATATCTTTGATTTCATAAAATCGGGTATTCGGAGAAGCGGCTTTAACACGTATCCAGTCCGGTTTAGAGAGTTTTTCGTAAGGGACGATTTTAATCGGTATCCGTGCCGTCTTATTAGCGCCTTTCTGTTTGTCGCTGGCGTTGTAAGGCACGGCAACATCGGTGTCGGACTTAGTGTCTGACACGGTCGCCAATTCAGGTTTATTTTGTGTGTCGTTGCTATCAGAAGTAATTGTCATGTTAATAAATTCTGTAATTGCTTAGCCAGTGTCATTTGCACTTCCGGCAAAGTGGGTGGAGCGCAATGTGCGTGTATAACATTGTGCATAAGTTTGTTATTAACGCTGTTGATAACGGTGTTAATAACCGGATCAGCAGCAGTGTTGAGCGGCTGATTGGCAGTAATGCGCATGGCAGTGTGTATATCTGTGCATGCCATGTCTGCATAACCACACGGATTGATATAGGAAAACGGCGCCAGATCCATTCCGACATTGAGTGACACCCCGTGGTAGGTACAGCCGCTGGCACGTACTTTTAAACCCAGGGCGGCAATTTTGGCTCCGGCTAATGCACCATCGCTCAGATAAATGCCGGGGGCACCTTCTTTACGCTCACCGGACAGGTGATACTTCTCCAGAGTATTGATGACGGCCTGTTCTATGTTACGCACAAATTCTTTGACCAGTCCGCTCCGCTTATTTCGCCGTAAATCCAATAATAAGTAAATGACGACTTGTCCCGGACCGTGATAGGTGACTTCTCCGCCGCGATCCGTCTGAATAACAGGAATGCCATGTGCGTTTAGCACATGGGAGGGATCGGCAGCCAGTCCCAGGGTAAACACCGGATCGTGTTCGACTATCCAGAGCTGATCTTCTGATTGGGCTGTGCGTGCATCGGTATAAGCGCGCATAGCGGCAAACGTGGCAGCAAAAGGTTCGCGACCACGTTGAATAAGGGAAATATGGAATGAATTCGTTGACATAGGCTGGCAGTGTACCAAACTCTGCGTTAGTTTATCTGGTTTGACTGTAAAACCGTTTTTTTTGGGGTCTGGATTTAACTCCTGTCCGGGTGAAATGGAAAGGGATGTCACTGATGGCATGTATTCGGCTCTGGTGTGTTTGACGTACCCGCCAGACTTGGTTATTCTTATGCCTTGCGCCGATTTGAGATCAGCTTGCGGGCGCCTGATAAATTCGGCTAAAGCGTGCTCTCCTGCCCGCCTTTTTTTACCCGGCCCTGCCTATCTCTTCCGCTCGCTGCGCTCTCGTCCTATGGATGAACGGTATTTGTGTACTGTTCTTTACTATAATTAATCGCCTGTCGACATTGATGTGCGTTCAACTGAGGTTTTCAGGATTATGTCATCTGTTGGAATTGTTGCACCACAGACTCACTGTTTTACAGCACCGCTTGTTTTGCAGTGCGGTGCCAGTATGGCTGACTATACCTTGATGTATGAGACCTACGGGCAGCTGAATGCCGATAAGTCAAATGCTGTGCTGGTGTGTCATGCTTTGAATGCGTCCCACCATGTGGCGGGTGTTTATGCGGACCAGCCGGATAATATCGGCTGGTGGGACAATATGGTCGGGCCGGGTAAGCCGCTCGACACGACGCAGTTTTTTGTGATCGGTGTGAATAACCTGGGTTCCTGCTTCGGGTCGACCGGCCCTATGCACATTAATCCGTCTACCGGTAAGCTTTATGGCGCAGATTTTCCGGTAGTGACGGTGGAAGATTGGGTGAATGCACAGGCGCGACTGGCTGATGTGCTGGGCATTACGCAGTTTGCTGCGGTAATGGGTGGTTCACTTGGCGGTATGCAGGCATTGGCCTGGAGCATGATGTATCCGGAGCGTTTGCGTCACTGTGTGGTGGTGGCATCGACTCCTAAGCTTTCGGCACAAAATATTGCGTTTAATGATGTTGCCAGACAGGCGATTATCACGGATCCGGATTTTCATGGCGGCGATTTTTATGCGCATAACGTGGTTCCTAAACGCGGTTTGCGGGTCGCACGCATGATAGGTCATATTACTTATTTGTCGAATGACGATATGGCAGAAAAATTCGGACGTGATATGCGCAGCAATGACTATCAGTTCGGCTATGGCGTTGATTTTGAAATCGAATCGTATTTGCGTTATCAGGGCGATAAATTTTCAGCTTATTTTGATGCCAATACGTATTTGCTGATCACCAAAGCACTCGATTATTTTGATCCGGCGCGCCATTATGGCGGCGACCTGACACAGGCGCTGGCGAATACCCGCGCACAGTTTTTGGTGGTATCGTTCACTACGGACTGGCGCTTTTCTCCGGAGCGCAGCCATGAAATTGTACATGCATTGGTGAGTAATCAACGCCGTGTTACCTACGCTGAAATTGATGCCCCTCACGGACATGATGCTTTTTTACTGGAAGATGCGCGCTATCTGAATTTAGTTCGTGCTTATTTTGAGCGCATCGCCAAGGAACTACGATGAATTTTTCTGAACTAAGACAGCTGCGCCCGGACCTGGCTTTTATTGCGCATTGGATACCGGAAAATACCCATGTGCTGGATGTCGGGTGTGGTGATGGTGTTATGTTGGACTACTTGCAAACCGATAAGCAATGCCACGGCTACGGTATTGAAATTGTCGATGATAAAGTGCTAGCTTGTGCTAAGCGTGGTGTCAGTGTTATTCAGCGGGATATGGAACTGGGTCTGGCGCTGTTTGATGACAAGGCATTTGATACCGTGTTGTGTTTGTCATCATTGCAAATGATGACAAATGTGGAAGGCTTGCTGCGTGATATTGCCCGTGTCGGACGTGAGGCGATTGTGTCTTTTCCCAACTTTGCACACTGGCCGCATCGTGTTGCTTTATTGCGTGGCCGTATGCCGGTGTCGAAATCACTGCCGTATGAATGGTATGACACGCCTAACGTGCGTTGTGCCACGATTGGCGATTTTGCCGATCTGGCCAATTCGGTCGGACTGGAAGTTATTGCTTGTGTTGCTTTACAGGATGGTAAGCCGGTGCATTGGCTCCCCAACTGGCGCGGCAGTCTGGCGGTGTTTCGCTTGCGCAGTAAATCCTGATACAGCAGACGGCACGGATAAGGTGCATCAGTGGCTGTAAGCGCGTAACATTCGTTAACTAATTGGGATAATCCGCATATGACAAACACGGCAACACACGAATCTGGTAATTGGCGAGATTATTTCAACCGTTCCATGCTGATTTGCGTGTTATTGGGTTTTAGTTCCGGCTTACCTTTATTTATCCTGATTAACCTGCTGACGGCCTGGCTGAAAACCGAGGGCGTGGATATTAAAGCGATCGGTTTGTTTGCGCTGGTCAGTTTTCCTTATACCTGGAAGTTTGTCTGGTCTCCTCTGATGGATCGTTACTCCTTGCCTTTCCTAGGGCGGCGGCGCGGCTGGATGCTGCTTACCCAGCTTGGTTTGTTAGCGGTCATTATTGCGATGGGGTGCTTGTCTCCTAAAACGGAGTTGTCCGGTATTGTCTGGCTGTGTGGTTTGATGGCTTTTTTGTCGGCCAGTCAGGATATTGTAGTAGATGCGTACCGGCGTGAAATGTTGAGCGATCAGCAGCAAGGCCCCGGTATTGCCTTATTTGTTAATGCTTATAAATTTTCTACGTTGGTGCCCGGTTCTCTGGCATTGATTTTATCGGATCATCTGAGCTGGACAATGGTGTTTACCATTACCGCCTTGTTTATGCTGCCCGGTATTGTGACTACCCTGCTGATTAAAGAACCCCAATTGTATGGTGAGCCGCCTAAGAATTTGCGTATGGCGGTGGTGTTGCCATTTCAGGAGTTTATACAACGTAAAGGTGTGGCGAATGCATTGCTGATACTGAGTTTTATTTTTTTGTATAAGCTGGGTGATTCGATGGCGACAGCTTTGCAAACGCCATTTTTTATGGATCTGGGTTTTACCCGTACGCAAATTGGTCTGGTTGCTAAAAGTGCCGGCATCTGGGCCAGTCTGGCCGGAGGTGTTTTTGGTGCGGTGTGGCTGATGAAAACCGGCATTAATCGTGGTTTGTGGATTTTTGGTGTGTTGCAGGCCGTAGCTATTTTAGGTTTTGCTGTACTTGCCAAGGTGGGCTTGTCATTGTGGATGCTGGGTATTGTGATGGCGCTGGATACCTTTGCTATTGGTCTTGGTACTGCTGCTTTTACGGCTTACATTGCAGCGACGACAGACCCACGTTATACCGCGACGCAATTTGCTTTGTTTACCAGTCTGGCGGCAGTCCCGCGTACTTTCTTCAATGCGATTACCGGTTATATTGTGGCGCAAACAGGTTGGTTTGGTTTTTTTCTGATTTGTTTCGGACTGGCGATGCCGGGTATGGTTTTATTGCTAAAAATTGCACCGTGGAATGATAACAGTAAGCAGGATGAAGGTAACGAAGATGGCCGGCTGCTAAGTCCGGTTATCCCTGAAACTCTGCAAAAGTAACAGGATCAGGTGTTATGGCACAATCGTCCTAATGGCATTAGATTGTTTTTCAGGAAAAATTTTGCTTAAGTCCTGAGAGTAAAATACAAATTTATTATAAATTGACCACGCCGGAGTCTTTAATGCGCGCTATCAGTGATCTGAGTATATTCAGGGGTAAGTTTACAACTAAGCTTGTAACTGAATTTGTAAATAAGCCTGTGAATAAGTTTGTGAGTATCCGGATGAATAAACTGCTTATTCATAGTGCGAATCAAGCTGTGGTTAAGTCTGTCAGCGGTAAACTAAATCAGTTTGTTTGTAAATTGCTTCTGTCGGTATTGTGCTGCAGTGTTTTGGCTGCCTGCGATAAACTGGGTCTTGGCGGTTCTGGTAAAGATGCTGCTGCTAAAGAAGCCGATGCCAGGGCGACCGGTAGTGCTTGCCGTTATGCCGGTCGTGCACTGGAGGATTGCTATACGCTGAATGTAACCGCATCGCGTGCGGCAATATTTGCTGGCTGGAAAGACATGAATGACTATATGCGTGAAAATAAAATGGAGATCGTTAAGCCGGAACTGACTGTTCAAAAAAAGGCGGATGATAAAGACGATAGCCAGGATGCCGATGCGGGTAGTGCTGATAGTAAAGCAGACTCTGATAAATCTGACACTAAATCGGATTCCGGCAAATCCGATAGTAAAAAATCGTCGGATTCCGGGACTAAATCCAAATCAAAAGGCGAGTAATTTCCATTCGTAGCGAGTGAATATGCGTGTACATACCGTACATCATGCGCATTTTATGGTGAATTCAGCATCGTAAAATAGCTGAAAATAAATCAGGCTAATCAGGCCATCATGTACTGCTACATAAACCGTTGCAACTGCAGCTTTAATTGGGTCACACAATGTTGAGAGTTATTTCCGCCAACCTGAACGGTATTCGGTCTGCATCAAGTAAGGGTTTTTTTGAATGGCTCAATGAGCAGCAGGCGACGGCAGTCGGGGTGCAAGAAATCAAGGCACAGAACGAGCACGTTGATGGAATATTCTGTAGCCCCGGCAAGTTAAAAGGGCACTTCCACTATGCGCAGAAGAAAGGTTATTCTGGTGTTGGTATGTACACGCAAGAAAAGCCGAGCTCAGTTATTTACGGCATCGGGGTACAGGAATTTGATGACGAAGGGCGCTGGGTAGAGGCACGATTTGATCGCGGCGACAAAAAATTCAGTATCATCAGCTGTTACTTTCCCAGCGGTTCGTCAGGTGAAGACCGTCAACAAGCCAAGTTTCGGTTTTTGGACGTACTTTATCCGCACCTTTTGGCTCTCAGGGCAGAACGCGAGTTCATTCTTGTCGGCGACGTGAACATCGCTCACAAAGAAGCCGATTTGAAGAACTGGAAAGGTAATAAGAAAAATTCCGGCTTCCTGCCGGAAGAGCGTGCATGGATGTCCAAACTGTTTGAAGAGGCCGGGCTGGTGGATGTCTATCGCCAGCTACACCCTGAAACCACGGACGATTGTTACACCTGGTGGAGCAATCGGGGGCAGGCCTATGCTAAGAACGTTGGCTGGCGACTGGATTATCAAATTGCGACTCCGAATGTTGCTAAGACGGCCCGATTGGCATCCATCTACAAAACTGCCCGTTTTAGTGATCATGCACCGCTGACGATAGATTACGATTTTGATCAGAGTTGTTAAAAAACATGGAGTTAACATACCCGAAAGTACATGGCTATGATTAAATAGCAGGAAAATTTATGCACATTGAAAACCTATGAAAAATTTACGTCAAGAATTTATCGCTTTTTCTGTTGAAGCCGGTGTACTTTCGTTTGGTGAATTTATTACCAAAGCAGGTCGTACTTCACCCTATTTTTTTAATGCAGGCTTGTTTAATGAAGGTGCAAACCTGGGGCGTCTGGCTCAGTTTTATGCACAAACTTTACTCGATTCCGGCGTTGAATTTGATATGTTGTTTGGCCCGGCCTATAAAGGCATTACCCTGGCATCGGCTACGGCGGTAGCTTTAGCAGGAATGGGGCGTAATGTGCCGTTTGCTTATAACCGCAAGGAAGCGAAGGACCATGGTGAGGGCGGCACTATTGTTGGTGCAAAGCTGGCTGGTAAGGTTGTTATTATTGATGACGTTATTTCTGCCGGAACGTCGGTACGCGAATCCGTCGATTTGATTCGTGCCGCAGGTGCGACTCCCGGTGCAGTATTGATTGCGCTGGATCGTATGGAACGTTCCGGTAAGGATGATGCGCTGACAGTAAATTCGGCCGTGCAGGAGTTGAGTGCGCAATATCAGATGCCCGTGATTTGTATTGCCAGTCTGGCTGATTTATTTGACTATTTATCGGCTTCTAAGGCTGAAGAGTCCGGTAGTAAAATGGGGCAATACACCGCAGCAGTGAGTGCCTACCGCGCTAAATACGGCGTTTAATATGAAAAAAATTCTTGTTGTAGTCGGTACCCGGCCGGAGGCTATTAAAATGGCACCGATTATTCTGGCGCTTAAAAAGCAGCCGGAATTGCGTGTCAGAGTATTGGCTACAGCACAGCATCGTGATTTGCTGGATCAGGTTATGCACGCGTTTGGTATTGAGCCTGACATTGACCTGAATATCATGCGGCCTAATCAGGGCTTATCTGAGCTGACTGCGCGTTTATTGCTGGAGCTGGATGGCGTGCTGCAAACCGAACAACCGGATGTTGTATTGGCGCAGGGTGACACGACGACAGTGATGACGGTGGCGCTGGCTTGTTTTTATCTGCGGATACCGTTTGGTCACGTTGAGGCCGGGTTGCGTACCTGGGATAAAAACAATCCATTTCCGGAAGAAATGAATCGCGTTATTGCCGGTCGGCTGGCGCAATGGCATTTTGCACCAACCGAAAGTTCCCGGCAAAATTTGCTCAGAGAAGGTATTCCTGATGCGGATATCAGCGTTACAGGGAATAGCGTGATTGATGCTTTATTACTGGTGGCTGATCGTGCTAAGACAATGCCGGTACAGCTGGATGCCAGCAAGCGTCTGATTTTATTAACGGCACATCGCCGTGAAAACTTTGGCGCCCCGTTTGAGCGTGTGTGTAATGCAATTCTGACTTTGCTGGAACGTAATGAGGATATCCAGGTGCTGTATCCGGTACACCCTAATCCGAATGTACGCGATGTCGCATACCAGCTGCTTGGACAGCATCCGCGTGTTGTTTTGTGTGAGCCGCTGGATTATGTGCCATTTGTGGCCGCCATGCAGAGTGCTTACCTGATTCTGAGCGATTCCGGTGGTGTACAGGAAGAGGCTCCTGCTTTGGGTAAACCAGTGTTGGTATTGCGCCATGAAACCGAGCGTCCTGAGGCGGTGGCGCAAGGCGTGGTTAAATTGGTTGGTACCGATACCGACGTGATTATTGAGTCTGCACAAAAATTACTGGATGATCCGGCTGCCTATCGTGCGATGGCAAGAGGTGTCTCACCTTATGGTGACGGTCATACTGCGGCACGGATAGTGGCTATCCTGATGGCGTATTTTGTTTAACTTAAATTTGATTATAAAAGGCAATACTTTCTATGCAAGATCCTAAATTATGTGACTGTCACGGTAAGCCTGTTGTGCTTGGTGACATCGTGCGTATTGTCACCTTAAGCCAGGAGTTCATTGCGGAATTCCCGATGGATGAACAAGCACTGATTGAATCAATGATAGGTAATTTTTTTAAAATTTACGGTATCGATGAATTTGGTCAGCCATGGGTAACCAAGGAGTGGCATGATGATCGTGGCAATCCGCAAACGCATGTGATTGCGCTTGACCCGCAAGAAATGGAACGCATATAGCGTGTTTGTTTTGTGTCGCTGGCTGTCCGTAAGATTTATCCTGTGTTTGTCAGCGTCCTTTGATTTTATCGAGTATTTCTTTTGTTTGTTCCGCTGATGCTGAGTTTTTACCGGTTTCAATTTTAAATTGAATATCTTCCATGATCAGCTTGGCTCTGACCAGAGAGTCGCGCAGTTGAGCTAAGGCTTCTATTATGAGTATCATTTTCGCATCTATGTTTTTTTGAGGAAGAGAATTTTTCATAGAAACACTCCAATAGATAACGATTTTTGGTTTTGGTCCGGCTGGCATGGCCGTGTGATCATAAGACTGACTGGCGATGAGAAAAACCGGTCAGGGCTAAGTTCACAGTAATTGTGACGGTGCGGGAACGCTATTAGACCTTGGTCCAATAGCGATAGTGTGGTTGAAAAATAGCCGGTTTTATTGTGGAAGAATAAAGTGTGTAATGCCGTACCAGGGCGACTACGCTACTTTCGGTTTTAGCTCAAGACAGACTATGCCGCTCAATCCTGTGGGAGAAAAGGGAACCGTTCAGGGTGTGGCATCTGATTCTAACGGTAGCGGGGTAACAGTGACTTTGACCTCAAGTTCTTGTTCGCCTCCACCCAATACAATGCCACGCATGGGAGTTACATCGCTAAAATCCCGGCCCAGTCCCAGTGTGATGTGTTCATTTTGCACCAGACAGCGGTTGGTCGGATCAAAGTCAATCCAGCCCAGCCCGGGACAAAATACCGACACCCAGGCATGTGATGCATCTGCACCTATCATACGTGGCTGGCCTTCTGGCGGATGCGTTAAGATATAGCCACTGACATAGCGTGCCGGCAGACCGATAGAGCGCAGGCAGCCTATCATTAATTGCGCAAAATCCTGGCAAACACCACGCCGGCCTTTGAGCACATCTTCGAGAGGAGTAGAAATGTCGGTTGCTTTATCATCAAACTCAAAGTCATCAAAAATACGGTGAGTCAGATCCAGGGCGGCATCCAGCTGAGGCCTGCCTGCGGTGTAACTGGTACGGGCGTATTTTTCCAGATCCGGACTACAACTGACGTGTGGTGATGCATACAGATAGCGACATGCTTCTTGTGTGGCAGGATGGCGGTCGCGCAGCATCCGGTCACGCAGATATTCCCATGGCAGTGTTCCTTTGATTTGTGCCATGTTGTTGCGCGGGGTGAGCGTTACCGTTGATTCGGCATGCACCAATAGTGTTTTATGTGGTGTGGTAATAGCAATGTGGCGGGTGTTATTACCAAAAAAATCAACGCCGTTGACACCATCTTCTTCGCACGGGTCAATCCAGATATGGTGCGATTCGGTTTGTTGATATGGTAAAGTGCGGGGTGACAGGTGTAAGTATTGCTGTGATAACGTGACCGTGCTCTGGTAGGCGTAGCAGGTTTCATGAACGACATGGTAGCGTGCGCACGGAGTGGTACTTAGTTGCTGTGTTGATAGCACACTCATAGTGTTGAGCTCCTTTGCTGATGATTGCCTGTGTGGCTAAAAAATTGCAGGCTGATTTGCTCTGACAATATTTCACTGGCATCCTGTATCCGCGATAACAGATCGATGAGTTGTGTGTTATTACCGTATAAGTCGGTATCCGGTTCCAGTGCCTGGAGCTCTGCGGTAAGTAATGCCAGTTGCTGCTCATTGCAGGGGCCGTAGGTGTGGGCTATCTTCTTCAGGCTTTTTAATATTCCGGCGAGCTGAAACAGAATAGAGCGCGGATTGCTTTCATCCAGTAATAACAAATCAAGTACCGGCAGCCATTCCGGTTGTGCCCGGTAGCGTGCGCGATAGGTGATGATGCTGTCGGATAATTCCAGCAGCCATTCCAGACTACCGTTTGCGCCCATGCTGAGTGCACGTTGTAGTGCAACGCTCTGAAATTGCAGACGTTCCAGGCGCCTTCCCATCGATAAAAACCGCCAGCCTAAATCTCTGGTCATACCATCCAGTGCAAAGCCGGTCATGGTCATTAACGCAGCGGTGGCATCATCCAGAACCGACATGGTTTCCGATTTGGACAGAGCTTGCTCCGGAGCTGCGGATTTTTGTGCCATTTGATTAAGTGCGCGCCAGTTATCGACAGAAAACCGTTCGCTTAGCTGGCCTGCAACACGATGCAATTGTTGCTGCTGACTGGCCAGCCCTGGTACGTCCGGTGAAGTAACTGCTGACAAAAGTGCAGCTTCAATTTGTTCATCACTGAGTATTTTTTCCGGATCCTGACTCTGACTCTGGGTCTGACTCTGGGTCTGACTCTGGTTTTGATCATCAGATTGTGTCTGACTTTGTTCCTGACTTTGTTTTTTATCGTCGAGTTCAATTAAATGGAACCAGGAACACAAGGCCATAATGGTTGGCCATTCGTCGCCACGATTTGCAGGGACGACATTAGATAAAAAATTAAGGGCAAGGCGTAGTAGTCGTGCGGTATTGTCACAGCGTTCGGCGCTACGTCCGAACCAAAATAAATTTTCAGCCATCCGGCTGGATAAATGTGTGTCATCACGTACCAGATCTTTGCTGGTGGTAGTACGTTTTAACAGATTATGCGATTCCGTTTTAGTGCTGGCCTGCACCCAGGTATCTTTGCTGCTGCCGCCACGCTGCATAGTAATAATACGTGCGTCCGACCCGGTTGCGACTCTGGTTAATCCTCCCGGCATGACGACATAGCCGGTGGGTGTGGCACAGGCAAATACCCGCAGCCCGATAGCGCGTGCGTGTAATCCTCCCGGCGCACCGGTTTTCCAGACAGGGCCTTGTGATAATCGCACCAGTTCTTGTGCTACGTAGTTATTGGGGTTTGCGCGTATTTTTTTGATGAGTGCATTGCGTGCCTCGCCTTTTAATTCGTGACCAAAAACGGGAAATTCACGCAGTTGCGGAAAGCTTGGTTTGATAACAAGCTGGTCGAGCTTTGTGATGACTGTTTCCAGTGCGGCGGGTTCGCCGCACCACCAGGTGGCTACCGATGGCATTTTTAGTTTTTCACCAAGCAGGCGTTCGCATAAGCCCGGTAAAAAACCGAGCAGAGCACCCGATTCCAGCAAACTGGAACCCAGGCTATTGGCGACCAGTACATTACCCAGTCGTGCTGCCTGTGTTAATCCTGTGACACCGAGTGCTGAATCGGAGCGTAATTCAAGCGGATCGCAAAAATCATCATCTACCCTGCGCAGAATGACATGCACGCGCTGCATGCCGGACAGACTCTTGAGCCAGACGATGCCATTGCGTACGGTAAGATCGCTGCCTTCTACCAGTGGCAGACCAAGCTGACGAGCCAGATAAGCTTGTTCGTAATATGTTTCGTTATATTGCCCCGGTGTCAGCAATACCATGAGTGGCGGTTCGCTGGAGCGCAGAGCTGTGCCGCCATTGGCAGCGCACAGTCGTCCCCAATGCGCCAGGCTGTCGCGCATCGTACTAAAAAATCCGGATAATGGACGTATTTTCAGTTCACGGAGTAAATCCGGAAAAGTACGTGCAATGACAGAACGGTTTTCCAGTGCATAACCCGCTCCCGAAGGAGCCTGGGTACGGTCGCCTACTACCCACCAGCGTCCGTTTGGTGCACGCGCCAGGTCAATAGCGTAGAAATGCAGGGCGATATTGTCAATGTGGCGTTTACCATGGCATGGACGCAAAAAACCGGCGTGGCCGTGTATCAGGGCTTGCGGTAGTAATCCTTCTTTCAGGATTTGTTGTTCCCCATACACGTCACCAAGGATTTTATTCATTAAGGTGGCACGCTGAACCACCGCTGACTCAATCTGAGCCCATTCCTGATCAGGTAAAATTAAAGGCAGTACGTTCAGATCCCACGGACGTTTTGTGCCCTTGGCATCGGTATATACGTTGTAAGTGACCCCGTTTTCGCGCACCTGTCTTTGCACCATATCAAGGCGCTGGCGCATTATTTCAGGAGCT